>DASYBT010000216.1:0-16840 GCA_036500585.1 Rhizomicrobium sp. | reverse complement strand
TCCGCGCTTCCGCACGCCGTGGAAGGGTACCCTGATCACGGGAATCTTCGCGGCCTGCCTTGCCGGTTTCCTTCCCCTCGACATCCTCGGCGAGCTGGTCTCCATCGGCACTTTGCTGGCGTTCGTGATCGTCTGCCTCGGCGTGATGATCCTGCGCATTCGCCGGCCGAATGTGGGGCGGCCGTTCCGCACCCCGCTGGTGTGGGTCGTCGCCCCGCTCGGCATCATCATGTGCAGCGCCATGATGGCGTGGCTGCCGATGGACACATGGCTGCGGCTGCTCGTGTGGACGATCATCGGCGTCATCATCTTCTTCGCCTACTCCGTCCGCCACGCTCGACCGCCAAGGTTCGTCCTAAAGGATGCAGCCGTGCCGCAAGCTGCCGAGTAGACCGGGCACATGACAAGCGAAGTGCTGTCGGAACAGCCCGATCCGGTTGTCTCCGAAGACCATCAGCTCACGCGCACCATGGGGCCGGTGCACCTGACGATGCTCGGCATCGGCGCCATCATCGGCGCCGGTATCTTCGTCTACACGGGACAGGTCGCGGGCTCCTATGCGGGGCCGGCCGTGCTGGTGTCGTTCGTGATCGCCGCGACCGGGTGCCTGTTCGCCGGCCTGTGCTACGCCGAGTTCGCATCGATGATCCCGGTATCCGGCAGCGCGTACACCTATGCCTACGCCACGATGGGCCGCTTCGTCGCCTGGTTCATCGGCTGGAATCTGGTGTTGGAATATCTGGTCTCGTCTTCGGCGGTCGCGGTGGGCTGGTCGGGGTATTTCACGGAGCTGATGCAGCTTCTGCACATCAACTTCCCGGCGTCGCTGACCAGCGCACCGTTTTGTGTGGTCGGCGATCCACCGCCCTGCCCGACGCCGTGGGCGGACAAGGGAATGGGCCTCGCGGCTTTCATCCATCAATTCGGACACACCGGCGCCATCATGAACCTGCCGGCCGTCCTCCTGATCCTCGCCCTGACGGCAATCCTGGTGGTCGGCGTGCGCGAATCTGCCAACACCAACGCGATCATGGTCGGCATCAAGCTGGTAGTCGTGCTGCTGGTGATCTTCTTCGGTGCCAGCTTCATCGACTGGAGCCACTTCACGCCATTCATCCCGAAGAATACCGGACAATTCGGCCACTTCGGCTGGAGCGGCATCGCCATGGGATCGGCGATCATCTTCTTCGCCTATATCGGCTTCGATTCCGTTTCCGTTGCCGCGCAGGAGTGCCGCAATCCGCAGCGCGACCTGCCCATCGGCATCATGGGCTCGCTGTTCATCTGCACCGCGCTTTACATCGCGATTTCGATCGTTCTGCTCGGCATGGCCTACTATCCCGAGATGGCGAACAGCCCCAACCCGGTGTCGTTCGCCGTGGGCAAGATCGCGAGCCTCCGTTGGCTTGTGCCAGTGATCGATGTCGGCGCATCCGTTGGCCTGGCATCGACCATCTTCGTCGGGCTCTACGGGCAGTCGCGCATCTTCTATTCCATGTCGCGCGACGGTTTCCTGCCGAAGATGTTCGCCGCCGTGCATCCGCGCTTTCACACGCCCCACCGGGGGACCGTGATCACGGGCGTCTTTGCCGCGGCGCTGGCGGCCGTGTTCCCGCTGAACCTGCTCGGACAGCTGGTCTCGATCGGCACCTTGCTGGCGTTCGTGGTCGTGTGTCTCGGGATCATGATCCTGCGTGTGCAGGCGCCGCTGGCGCGTCGGCCGTTCCGCACGCCGCTGGTGTGGCTGAGCGCGCCGCTCGGCATCCTGTTCTGCGCCGGAATGGCATTGAGCCTACCGAACGACACCTGGATTCGCCTCGCCATCTGGACCGCCATCGGCGTCGCGATTTTCTTTGCCTACGGCATCCGCCACGCCGCGCCTTCCAAGTGGACGGTGAAGAACGAGGGGTGATACCCTCGAAAATGCCCTATCGCTCACTCCGTGACTTCATCGACAAGCTCGAACGTTCGGGCGAACTCGTGCGGGTGCGCGAGCCGGTGTCGACCGTGCTGGAGATGACGGAGATACAGACAAGGCTGATCGCCGAAGGCGGGCCGGCCATAATCTTCGAAAAGCCGATCCGCGCCGATGGATCGCCCTCCGATATTCCCGTCCTCGCCAATCTGTTCGGAACGGTCAAACGCGTCGCCATGGGTGTCAGCCTCGGCGGTGTCGAGCGCACCGATGGCCGGGCATTGCGCGAAGTGGGCGAACTGCTGGCGACCTTGCGCCAGCCGGAGCCGCCGCGGTCCCTGTCCGAAGCGATGGAATTGCTGCCGCTCGCCAAGACCGTGATGAGCATGCGCCCCAAGACGGCGGGAAGTGCTGCCTGTCAGCAGATCGTTCTGCGCGGGAGCGACATCGATCTCGGCAAGCTGCCGATTCAGACCTGCTGGCCGGGCGAGCCTGCGCCGCTGATCACGTGGCCGCTTGTCGTAACGCGCGGCCCCGGTGACGCGCGCGAGGACAATTACAACCTCGGCATTTACCGCATGCAGGTGCTGAACAAGGCCCAGACGATCATGCGCTGGCTGAAGCACCGCGGCGGCGCGCAGCATCACGCACGCTGGGGCAAGACGAACACCGCACCGCTTCCCGCAGCCGCCGTGATCGGCGCCGATCCGGGCACGATCCTCGCCGCCGTCACGCCGGTGCCGGACACTTTGTCGGAATATCAATTTGCGGGTCTGTTGCGCGGGCAGCGCGTGGGGTTGGTCGATTGCGTGTCGCAACCGCTGAAGGTGCCGGCGGAAGCGGAGATCGTGCTCGAAGGCGAAGTGTCGCTCACCGATTGTCGCGACGAAGGCCCGTATGGAGACCACACCGGCTACTACAATTCCGTCGAGCAGTTTCCGGTGTTCACCGTCACGGCCGTCACCATGCGCCGCGATCCGATTTATCTCTCCACCTATACCGGACGGCCCCCGGATGAGCCGTCCATTCTCGGCGAGGCGCTGAACGAAGTCTTCATTCCGCTGTTCAGGCAGCAATTTCCGGAGATCGTCGATTTCTGGCTGCCGCCGGAAGGCTGCAGCTACCGCATCGCCGTGGTGTCGATGAAGAAGGCGTATCCCGGCCACGCCAAGCGCGTGATGATGGGTGTGTGGTCGTACCTGCGTCAGTTCATGTACACCAAATGGGTGATCGTGGTGGACGACGACATCGACGCGCGGAACTGGAAGGACGTGATGTGGGCCGTTTCCACGCGCATGGATCCGGCGCGCGACATCACCGTCATCGAAGGCACGCCGATCGACTATCTCGATTTCGCCTCGCCCGAATCGGGGCTGGGCTCCAAGATCGGACTCGACGCCACCAACAAGCTGCCGCCGGAGACGCACCGCGAATGGGGCCGCCTCATCCGCATGGACGACGACGTGATCCGCACCGTCACCGAAAAGTGGCCGCGTCTCGGCCTCCCCGGCTCCGGCAAGCCGATATGGAAATGATGCTGAATATTGCCATTGATCGCGAGAGCACTCCTGTGATCGACTGATGTGTCGCGATGCGATGGGGCAAGAGGTGGTCAAATTTTCCGCAAATCTGGCGGCGTCGCTGCTGTTCGCGTCGGTCCTGTCCACCGGCGCTTCGGCTGCGGCGGAGCAATGCACGCTGAAGCTGATGGCGGCGCTGCCGATGACCAATCGAGCCGGCGCCTTCACGGTACCGGTTTCCCTCAACGGCGACTCTCACCAATTCATCGTGGACACTGGCGGCATCTACACGTCTGTCGCGGAGAACGTTGTCCGGCAACAGCAGCTGAAGGAGGTGCCGATATCAGGCACCGAGCTGTACGACGCGAAGGGAAACAGATTCAAGAACGGCGTGGTTGTCGATTCCCTAAAACTTGGGAACAACGAGGTCAAGCACATCCACATGTTCGTCCACGACGGATTGGATGTCGATGGAACTATCGCACCCAATCTTCTTCAGGTTTTCGATGTGGAGCTGGATTTCGCCAACGGGAAAATGAATCTGTTTTCGCCGGATCATTGTCCAGGAAAGGTAGTTTACTGGGCGAAGGACTATGCCGCTATCCCTTTCAAGACACCAGACGGGTTTCACATCGTCGTACCGGTCACGCTCGATGGCCACACCCTGGAAGCGAATTTCGACACCGGCGCGTCGGTTACTCTCATCAGCCAACGTGCAGCACAGGCGCTGTTCAACGTCGGAGTGGTTCATGCCGGCAGCAACCAGGGCGCCGAGGCAGGGCAGGATCAGAGCCAGCATCTACACCAATTCCAGTCGCTATCGTTTAACGGTGTGGATGTGAAAAACCCACAGATCTACGCGCTTCCTGACGACGCGGAGAATGCAATCCGTAAGGACTACGACGATCCCAAATCCATCAACGATCCCGTCTATGGCTTGCAACTCGGGCTCCCACGGCTGACCATCGGAGAGGATGTGATCAGGCGGCTGCACGTCTACATCGCCTACAAGGAGGAGGTGATGTATGTGACCTCGGTCGATGCCCACTGAGCACGTCCGGCCGCCTCGACATGAAATGATATCCTCTCGTGCGACGATACGACCCTATGGCCCACGCGTTTCGCCCGCTAACCTGCTACTTGGGCGTGTCTGGGGCAGTGGATGTTCAATATTCGCGTAATTCTCGTCGGCGGGATTCTGTCTGCCGTTGCCGCTTTTTCTTCTCCCGTTCAGGCCGATGACTGCCGCCTGCAGCGGATCGCGTCACTCGACATGCAGCAGGCGGAAAACGGCATCCTTATCCCGGTGACCATCGAGGGCACATCCAAGCTGATGCTCATCGATACGGGAGCGCCGCTCAGCACGATGGATCCGAAGGTCACCGGCGACCTGCACCTGATCACCGAGCGTGTCGTTCAGGGCATGATGTATACGTCGTCTGGCCGGCAGTTTACGTTGCTTGCCAGAATCCACGATCTCTCGATCGGCGACATGCATGCGGGCAACCTGAAATTCCTCGTCTGGCCGGAGCGGATGTGGAGCGATGACAAGGTGGCCGGCACGTTGGGGGCCGATTTCCTGCGGCACTACGATATCGAGCTCGATTTCGCCAGCCATAAACTGAACCTGTTCTCGCAGGACCATTGTGAGGGAAAGGTTGTGTACTGGACCACGGGTCCGGTCGCGGTGGCGCCGATACACGTGGTAAACAGCGGTCACATCGTCGTGCCGGTCACGCTCGATGGTCACGACGTGGATGCGGTTTTCGACACCGGAGCATCCGCAACGGTGCTGTCGCTGGAAGCGGCGGAGAACACGTTCGGACTGAAGACCAGCACGCCCGATCTCGTTCGGGCCGATGACGGCAAGGCGGACAATCCCTTCTATCGACACCAGTTCAAATCGCTGGTGCTGGACGGTGTGAATATCGCGAATCCAACCGTGTATGTGCGCGAAGACCGGATACAGAGCAGCGAACTGCCCGGCGCGACGGGCACAAAACTGGCGGCCGCGTCCGGCGGTTCGGAGGAAGACGGCGCGACCGACCTGATCCTCGGCATGCGCGAGTTGCAGAAGCTGCACATCTACATCGCCTACAAGGAGCAGAAGCTCTACATCTCCGCGGGATCGCCGCAACCGGCCGAGGTGAGTTCCTCGACGTCGCGAGCGGCGTCGGCACATTGATCGGCGTCCCTTGCTACCGTTCCATTCGGCGAATACCCAACCACCGGGCGTGTTCGAATTGTTGAGGGATGTCATGCTCCGGGCCTACGTCGTCACAGCGCTCGTCGCCGTGTCACCGTTCTTCACCGAGGCCGCTCTTGCTCAAACGGCTGGCAATGCAGAGGTGCAACCGACCGGAACGGCCAAGCCCGAAGAGGTGTCCGCCAGCATGACGCCACCGAAACCGGTGGGACTGCATGGTTGCAGCGGTTACCCGCCTGCAGCCGTGCGCGACAGCACCTCGGGCATGACCAAACTTTCGTTCACACTTACGGCCCAGGGTACAGTCGCCAATGCGGCGGTCACCCAATCGAGCGGCAGCCAGGTGCTGGATAAAGCCGCCTTGATGTGCGTGGCGGCCTGGCTTTACAAACCCGCAACGAAGGACGGCGATCCTGTCGCCGTTCCATGGCAAGCCTCCGTCAGCTGGCGCATGGACGATCCCACCGCATCCGACTCAGCCGATGTCGTTTCGGTACCCGTCTGGTCGAAAGGCGGCTTCCGCTGCGAAGGCTGGTATGCGGCCGGATCGCAAAAGCCGGCCCGTGCGGTGATCTTGGCCTTCACCGTGGCGGCAGATGGATCCGTCCAGAATGTGCGCAAGCTGCAGGGCAGCGGCTCGGACAAGGTCGATGTGGACGCCGTCGAGTGCCTGCAGGAGCGGCACTACCAGCCCGCCAAACAGCACGGTAAGCCGGTGGAATTTCAGCTGACCGACTCGCTTTACTGACCAACTCCGGCCCCAGTGCGCGGCAATCGGTAACTTGACCGCCCCCGCCTTTGCCCGTCACATGCCGCCCATCGCGCTTGCGAGGGGGAAACAGATGTCGCTGCTGATTTTCGAATCGAACTATTACGCCTTCGGCTTCTACACGGCGCTGAACGCGCTCATCATGCTGGTGCTCGGCGTGCTGGTGACGCGGGCGCGGGTGAAGACGCAGACGGACATCGGCGATGCCGGCAAGCCCGAAATGGCCGGCCCTCTGCGCGCCCACGCCAACAATACCGAATACGTGCCGATGGCGCTGCTGCTGATGTGGGCGCTCACGCTTCCCACCTTCGGCGCGTCGATCTGGCTGGTCCATACCATCGGCGTGCTGCTGACGATCGGCCGCATTGTGCATGCCATCGGCCTGTCGCGCTCAGTCGGCCCATCGCCCATGCGGTTCATCGGCATGATCCTGACATGGATCGCCTATGTAGTCGGGATCGTTGCGCTGTTCTGGTATGTTTTCTCAACTGGAACACCAGCATCCTGAGGCCCGTGAAACCCAAGCAAGACCCGCAAAGCATTCTCGATCAGCTGCTTCGGGCGGCGCGTGCAGCCGGTGCGGATGCCGCCGATGCGCTGCTCGTCGAAGGCGTGGCGGCCAGCGTGTCATACCGGCTGGGCAAGCTCGAGGATGTGGAGCGGGCGGAGTCCGCCGACCTAGGCCTGCGCGTGTTTGTCGGCCAGCGGGTGGCGTTCGTTTCTTCCACCGACTTTTCGGCTGCCGCTCTGGCGGAATTGCCGCAGCGTGCCGTCGCCATGGCGCGGCTGGCGCCGGAAGACAAATTCGCCTGCCTGGCGCCGCGCGAACTGCTCGCCACATCCTTCCCCGATCTCGACATCGAGGATGCGGCCGAGCCTTCCGCGGAGGTGCTGGTGGAACGGGCGCGCGCGATCGAAGGCGCGGCGATGGCGGTGCCCGGCATCGCCAATTCGGAAGGCGGCGGCGCCAGCTTCAGCCGCTCGGCCATCGCGCTGGCGACGACTGAAGGATTCACCGGCCGCTACGCCGGAACCAGCCACTCGATCGGAGTGGCTGTACTAGCCGGCGAAGGCACCGCCATGGAGCGCGACCACGACAGCGCGACGGCACGTCACGATGCCGATCTCGAATCGCCGGAGGCCGTTGGCAAGCGGGCCGGCCAGCGAACCGTGGCGCGGCTCAATCCGCGCCGGATGAAATCGCAGGCTGTTCCCGTGGTGTACGATCCGCGCGTCGCCTCCGGATTACTCGGCCATTTTGTCGGTGCGATCTCCGGGGCCGCCATCGCACGCGGCGTGAGCTTCCTGAAGGATCAGATGAGCCAGCAGGTGTTCGCCGACAGCATCGCCGTCGTCGACGATCCGCATCGTCGCCGCGGGCTTCGTTCGAAACCGTTCGATGGCGAAGGCGTGGCCAACAGGCGCACGGTGCTGATCGAGAAAGGCGTGCTGCAGACCTGGCTGCTCGATTGCGCCAGCGCCAGGCAGCTTGGCCTCACAACCACCGGTCACGCCTCGCGCGGCACCGGCGGCCCGCCCTCCCCGTCCGCCACCAACCTTTACATGGAGCCCGGCACGCGCTCGCCCGACG
This sequence comes from Rhizomicrobium sp., assembly GCA_036500585.1. Taxonomy (GTDB): domain Bacteria; phylum Pseudomonadota; class Alphaproteobacteria; order Micropepsales; family Micropepsaceae; genus Rhizomicrobium. Next base: position 8,839 of record DASYBT010000216.1, on the reverse strand, counting down.
AGCTGACCGCCGATATCCGCGATGGCCTCTACATCACCGACCTTATCGGCCAGGGCGTCAATCCAGTCACCGGCGACTACAGCCGTGGCGCTGCAGGATTCTGGATCGAGAACGGCAAGCGCACTTATCCCGTTTCCGGCGTCACCATCGCCGGCAATCTGAAGGACATGTTCCGCGCGCTGACACCGGCAAGCGATCTGGAATTCCGCTACGGCGTGAACGCGCCGACATGCCGCGTGGAGGGCATGACCATTGCCGGTGCGTAGCGCCGATCTGCAATTGCTCGAAACCGCGGTTCGGGATGCGGGCGCCATCGCGCGGCGGTTCTACAAGGGCTCCTATCGCAAATGGGACAAGGGCAAGGGGCAGCCCGTCACCGAGTGTGATTTGGCCATCGACAAGTTTCTCGGCGAGCGGCTGCTCGGTGCGCGGCGCGAATACGGCTGGCTGTCGGAAGAAACCGAGGACGACCCCGATCGTCTCGATGCGGCGCTCACCTTCGTCGTCGATCCGATCGATGGAACGGTCGCGTTCCTGAAGGGCCGGCCGTACTTCACGATCTGCGCCGCTGTCGTCGCAGAAGGCCGGCCGATAAGTGCTGCGATCTACAATCCCATCACCGGTGAGTGCTTCACCGCCGCGCGCGGACAAGGCGCGAATCTCAACGGCAAGACCATCCATGTGAGCCAGCGCGCGGAGTTGGAAGGCGCGCGCATGCTGGGACCGAAGGCGACGTTCGAGCATCACGCGTGGACCGCCGCGCCCAACATCCCCTGGCCGCCGATGCAGATCGAAACACGCAATTCCATCGCCTACCGGATGGCGCTCGTGGCGGCAGGCCAGTTCGACGCCACCATCTCGCTCTCTGCGAAGCACGACTGGGACCTTGCGGCAGGCGATCTCATCGTGCAGGAAGCCGGCGGCTGCGTGACCACGCACACGGGCGCCATCATGCACTACAATGGCGCTGAGCCCCTGCAGCCTTCGCTCATCGCGGCGAACGCGGCACTTCATGCCGAGACTCTCGCCCGCGTGAAACATGTGAACCTTCCAGCGGCGTAAGGATCATGGCCCAGCAGAAACAACTTCTTCACCTCGTGTTCGGCGGCGAACTGACGTCGCCCAATAAGACGGAATTCAAGGACCTGTCGAAGGTCCACGTCGTCGGCATCTATCCGAACTACAAATCCGCGCTCGCCGCCTGGCGCACGGCGGCGCAGGCGACCGTCGACAATGCGCATATGCGCTACTTCGTGGTGCATCTGCACCGGCTGCTCGATCCCGAAGCGGACGAGAGGGCCTAAGCCTCTCCGATGCCCACCCTCGCCTCGCCTGCGCTCTCCATGCTACACGGGCGCGGGCCATGACCAGCAACGCAAACGACCCGCTCCGCGGCAAGATTCGCGCGCGTGACTTCGCTCCCGCCGGGCCGGGTGCGAAGCCGCTTGGCGACATGGCGATCGTCCGGCGATTGCTGCGCGATTACCTAGGACGGCAGTGGCCGGCGCTGGTCATCGCCGGGGTCTGCATGGTGATCACGGCGAGCACCAACGGCGCGCTCGCCGCGATTCTCGACCCCGCAATCAAGAAGATTTTTCTCCAGAAGGTCCCGCACATGCTGGTGACCATTCCGCTGGAGATCATGGGGATCGTAATCTTGCGATCTGCGTCCGGTTTCGGCGAACAATACTTCACCAACTCGACGGCCGAGCGCATCGTCGCGGCGGTCCAGCGCGACATGTTCCGAAGCCAGGTGCGCCTCGACCTCGGATCGATGAACGCGATCCATTCGGGCGAGATGATCTCGAAATTCCTTTACGACGCGACCTTGCTGCGCAACTCCATCACGCGCGGCGTGGCCGGTCTCGGCAAGGAGGTCGTCACCCTCATCGTTCTCCTGATCGTCATGCTGGTGAAGGATTGGCAATTGACCTTGATCTCGCTTGCGCTGCTCCCTGCCGTTGGCTGGGTGGTGCAGAGGATCGGCCGCTCGCTGCGCAAGTCCTCCAAGCGCGGCATGGAGGAGACCGGTGTGCTGGCGCGCGCGCTGTCGGAAACGCTTGCCGGGCGCCGCATCATCAAGGCGTACAATCTGGAAGATCATGCCGCCGACATCGCCTATGGACGCATCAGCGGCCGCCTGAAATACATCCTGAAGGCGGTGCGCTCGCGCTCGGCCTCCGTGCCGGCGACCGACCTGATCGGCGGCATCGCGGCGGCGATCACGGTGGCATTCGCCGGCTGGCAGGCGATGCACGGACATCTGGCGATCAACCAGTTCGCATCGTTCCTGGCGGCGCTGCTTCTGGCCCAACAGCCGGTGCGCAATCTGAGCCAGTTGCTTGCGATCTCCAACGAAGGCCTGTCGGCCGCCAACCGGATTTTCGCGGTCGTCGATGCCAAGCCTGCCATCACCGATGCGCCCGACGCCAAGGCATTGCGGGTGGCCGCACCGCCATTCAGCGGCGGCGTCCGCTTCGACAATGTGACGTTTTCCTATCCCGAAGCGTCGCCTGCGCTGGAGGGCGTCTCACTCGATATCGCTCCGGGAAAGAAGATCGCGCTGGTTGGTCCATCCGGCGCCGGCAAGTCCACCGTCTTCAACCTGCTGCTGCGCTTCTACGACGCCCAGTCCGGCGCCATCACCATCGACGGCCAGAACATCCGCGACGTCACCTTGCAGTCGCTGCGCGACAACATCGCGCTGGTCACGCAGGAGCCGATCGTGTTCGACGAATCCATCGCGGACAACATTTCCCTCGGCCGCGCCGCCGCCACCCGTGATGAAATCAAAGCTGCTGCGAAAGCCGCCGCCGCGCACGACTTCATTGAGAGGATCGACGGCGGCTATGATGCGCGCGTCGGCGAAGGCGGCCTGAAGCTTTCCGGCGGGCAGCGCCAGCGCATCGCCATTGCCCGCGCCATGCTGCGCAACGCGCCGATCCTGTTGCTGGACGAAGCCACATCCTCGCTCGACACCGAAAGCGAGCGCCAGGTGCAGGAGGCGCTCGCCACCCTGATGAAGGGCCGCACTACCATCGTCATCGCGCACCGGCTCTCGACCGTCCTCGACGCCGACAAAATCTACGTGCTCGATCGCGGCCGCGTGGTTGAATCCGGCACGCATGGCGAACTGATCGCCAAGAACGGGCTCTATGCGCGGCTGTACCAGCATCAGTTCGACGAACCGCCGCGGCTGGTGGCGGGAATCGGCTGACGATGGCCGGTTCGTCGCTGGCATTGCAGGCCTACCGCTACGCCACCATGGCGCTGGCGCCGGTCATCCCGCTGGCGCTCAGGCGGCGCGCCGCACGCGGCAAGGAAGATCGCGACCGCATCGGCGAGCGTCTCGGCTTCCCCGGCCGCGCCCGCCCGGACGGACAGCTCATCTGGATTCACGGCGCCAGCGTCGGTGAATGCCAGGCAGCGCTGCCGCTGATCGATGCGCTACTTGAGACAGCGGGCCGCTCCATTCTCGTCACCAGCGGCACCGTCACATCGGCGCGGCTGATGGGCGAGCGATTGCCGCCCCGCGCCTTTCATCAATTTGCGCCCGTGGACACGCCGCCAGCCGTGTCGCGCTTCCTCGATCACTGGAAGCCCGATATCGGACTGTTCGTGGATTCGGAAATCTGGCCGAATATTCTTGCCAAGGCGCATGCGCGCGGCGTGAAGCTCGCGTTGATCAACGGACGGATTTCGGCACGCTCCTTCGCCGGATGGCGGCGCTTCCGCCGCTCGGCCCGGAAGCTGCTGGCGAATTACGATCTGTGCCTCGCGCAAGACGAAGAAACGGCGGCGCGGCTGACGGCGCTTGGCGCGCCGCGCGTCGAGACCACCGGGAGCCTCAAGGCGGATGCGCCGCCGCTGCCGGCCGATCCGGCGAAGCTCGAGGCGATGCGGCAGGCCATCGCCGCACGGCCCGTTCTGCTCGCGGTGTCGACGCACCCCGGCGAAGACGAAACAATCCTTCCGGCGCACGATGCGCTGCGCCGGACGTTTGCCGATCTTCTCACCATCGTCGCGCCGCGCCATCCCGAACGTGGCGCCGACATCGCCATGCTCTGCGGCGGGCGCCCGGTGAAGCGACGCTCGAACGGCGAGTTGCCGGACGCCACGACGGCTGTTTATGTTGCCGACACGCTGGGCGAGTTGGGGCTGTTCTATCGTCTGTCGCCGTTCGCCTTCATCGGCGGGAGCCTCATTCCGCACGGCGGACAAAATCCGCTGGAGGCGGCGCGCCTTCGTTGTGTGGTGATGGCCGGTCCGCACACGGAGAATTTCACACCCGCCTACGACGCGATCCTGGCAGCGCAAGGCGCCGGCCGCGTGCATTCCTGCGCCGAGATCGTGGCGCTCGCCACCCGGCTGATCGAGCATCCACACGAAGCCCGTGCGATGGGCGACACAGCATTCGCGGCCGCGGCACAACTGGGCGGCGCGGTGGAAAAAACCCGTGTGGCCGTCGAAGCCCTGCTGTCCCATGCGCGCGCCTGAATTCTGGCGCGGTCACGACCACATGGCGCGTCTGGCGTTGATGCTGCTTTCGCCGGTGTCGTGGGTGTACGCAACGAGCGTCGCGTGGAAAGCCGCGCATGCGAAACCGTACCGCTCCAGCGTCAAGGTGATCTGCGTCGGCAACCTGACAGCGGGCGGGTCCGGCAAAACGCCGGTCGCCATCGCCATCGCAACCGCCCTGCGTGAGCGCGGAATGACCCCGTTCGTCCTCACGCGCGGCTATGGCGGCCGCGAGCGTGGGCCGCTGCTTGTCGACGCCGAACAGCAGGGCGCGGCTGCCGTTGGCGATGAGGCGCTGATGATGGCACGCGTCAATCCCGTGATCGTGTCACGCGACCGCGCCGCCGGCGCGCGCCTCGCCGAACAGCACGGGGCGGATGTCATCGTGATGGACGACGGCCATCAGAATTTTTCGCTGGCGAAAGTCTTGTCTCTCGTGGTGGTCGATGCCGCGACCGGATTCGGCAATGGCCGCGTGCTGCCGGCCGGTCCGTTGCGCGAGCCGGTGGCGCCGGGACTCGCGCGCGCCGATGCGCTCATGCTGGTTGGCGACGGGCCGTTCGAAGCGGCGAATTTCACCGGACCCATCCTACACGCGCGGCTTGTGCCGGAGGACACGATGGGGCTTTCCGGACAACCGGTGGTTGCGTTCGCGGGTATCGGCAGGCCGGAAAAATTTTTCGCCACCCTACAGGGCCTCGGCGCAAATCTGGTCGAAGCGCGCGGCTTTCCCGATCACCACGCCTATACGGCCTCGGAAATTGCACGTTTGAAGGCGTGTGCGCGCGCCAACAATGCGCGGCTCGTCACCACCGAGAAGGATTTCGCGCGGCTTAATCCCGCCGAGCGCGACGGCATGAGCTGTTTGCCGGTGCGCGCGGTGTTCGACGACCTGGCCGCGCTCTCGACATTGCTTGACACCGTAGTCCCGCGCCGGTAGCCGCCCCAGCCATGGCCGCAACCGCTCCCATTCCCCGCATGCCGCTCGCGCTGAAGCTTCGCTATCTTGGGGAAGCGGCGGTGTTCTTTTCCTTCATCGGATTCTTCCGCCTGTTTGGACTCGATACCGCGTCGGCGATCGGCGGCGCCTTCGGCCGTCACGTGCTCTACCGAACCTCCATCACCGATCGGGCACGGGCAAATCTGCGCGCCGCCTATCCGGACAAGACGGAAGCAGAAATCGAATCCATCATCCGCGAGATGTGGGACAATCTCGGCCGCACTGTTGCCGAGTATGCGCACCTGCCGAAGCTTTCCATGTTGGGAGAAGACCCGCGCATCGAAGTGGCCGATATCGAAAAGGGAATTCACGTCCTGGCGCAGGGCAAGGGGATTCTGTTCGTCTCCGGCCATTTCGCCAACTGGGAGACGATGCCGTTCGCCGCGCATCAGTATGGAGTCGAAGGCGCCGTGGTGTACCGACCGGTGAACAATCCATACGTCGACCGCTGGATGGTGAAGCAGCGGATGACCAACGGCCCCAGGGAACAGATCGCCAAGGGGGCGCAAGGCACCAGGCGCATCTTTACGCTATTGCGCGCCAACAAAGCGGTCTTTCTGCTGGTCGACCAGAAGACCAACGAAGGCGTGCCGGCGCCGTTCTTCGGCCGCATGGCGATGACCACGCCTGCGCCGGCCGCGCTCGCGCTGAAGCTCGGTTCGATGATCGTTCCCATCTCGAACGAACGCATCGGCGGCGGCGCACGCTTCCGCATGACGGTGCACGATCCGATCGAATTCACACCCAGCGGCGACCACGACAAGGATGTTCTGGACCTCACGATCCGCATCAACGAGGTGATCGAGAGCTGCGTGCGCTACCGGCCATCGCAGTGGCTATGGATTCACCGCCGCTGGCCGAAAGACGGCGAAGCACCGCGCAAGCGCCGCGGCCGGACGGCTCAGGCCCTCGGTGGAAGCGGCGTGCGCGCCGAGAGCGACGGATCGAGCCGCATCTGAAACCAGTTGAGGCCCCAGTGCAGGTGCGGCCCGGTGGCGCGCCCCTTCATGCCGACAAGACCGAGCAGATCGCCGCGCTTCACCACCTGGCCGACGGCAACCTTCAGCGCGTTCTGGTGCAGGTACACGGTGAACACGCCATGCCCGTGATCGAGAAGTGTCGTTCCGCCGGTGAGGAAGAAGTCCGGCTCGGCGAGCACGACTGTCCCGTCGGCCGGCGCGTGGATTGGCGTATTGGAGGGTGCCGCGATGTCCACGCCGAAATGCGGCACCGTCAGCTCCCCGTTCAGTTTGCGCTGGCTGCCGAACGGGCTGCTGATGATGCCGGGAACGGGCCAGTCGAACGGCTCGGCAAACCCGATCCCGTCGCTGTCGCGCTTGCGCACTTCCGCCACCATCGCGTTCTCGCGCTTGATCCGAGCGATTTCCTCCGGCGACGGCGCGACCGTGTTCTGCGGCAGGCCATTCACCTCCTGCACCTGGTAATGGCGGACGATCGGCGTGAGATCGCGCGTGTCGCTGGTGCCGTCGGCGAATTGCACGGCGATGGTGCTGGACTTCGTCTGCTCGAATTCAAACCCGAAGGCGAAGGAGCCATCCGGCGTCAGCGACACCGGCGCGCCATTCACATTCACTCTGGCGCCCGGCGCCGCATGTCCGATGACGAGGCTCCCCTGCTGCAAGGAGCCGGTGAAGGAAAGGCGCTGCGATGCGAAGGCTGCGGGCGGTGCAGCGGAGAGCGCCAGCGCACTCGACACAAACAGGCGGCGCGAAATCACCTGGGCGTCAACCCGCGTTCCTGAAAGCGCCTGAGGGCTATGTCCGGCGTGGCATAGGCTTCTTGCAAATCGACGCTCCAGTAGCGCAGCGCCTCGATGGGGATACGCGCCTCGGTGACGGCGCACAGCACGAACGAACCCGGGCGTATCACGCGATATTCGCCGTCGAGATATTCGAGATCGGCGAGTCCGTCCGGGCGGAAATCGCGTTCCATCTGATTCATGACGTGCTCCCCACAGTGAGTGTAACCGGCGTTTTCTTCGAACGTGAGTCAAAATTGGTCATGATCATACCTCCCTTGCAAGGGGAAGGGCGATGGTGGGTTTCTACTTCAACAGCAGGATGCCGAATTGTGGGCTGGCGCTGGTCCACACATGTTCGAGCGTCCAGCCTGAAGCGCGTGCGCGATCTGCAAACGTGGCCACATCGTATTTGTGGCAGTTCTCGGTGTGGATGGTCTCGCCGGCAGCGAAATGGAAGTTGCGTCCGCCGACGGTGACAGTTTGCGCGCGATCGGAGACAAGATGCATTTCGATGCGGTGCGCGGCGTCGTTCCACACGGCGCGGTGCGAGAAAGCGTCGAGGTCGAAATCGGCGCCCAGTTCGCGGTTCACGCGCACGAGCACGTTCTTGTTGAACGCCGCGGTGACTCCGGCCGCGTCATTGTAGGCGGCCAATAGCGTCTCGCGACCCTTGATCAGATCGATTCCGATCAAAAGGCGGCCGTGCGGCCCGAGCGTCGTCCGCGCGCGTGCCAGAAACGCGTCGGCTTCCTCGTCCGTCAGGTTGCCGATCGTCGAGCCGGGGAAGAAGCCGAGGATCGGCTGGGCGCGCAGGTCTTCCGGCAGTGCGATCGGCTTCATGAAATCGCCCACCAGCGGCCGCATCGGTAGCTCGGGATAATCCTTCGCCAGTTCCTCGACCGTCTTGCCCAGCGAATAGCCGCAGATGTCGATCGGTACGTAGGCACCGACTTGAGGCAGGCGGTTGAGCAGGATGCGCGTCTTCAGGCACGAGCCGCAGCCGAATTCGACCAGCACAGTGGCAGGCGCGATCATGCCCGCGAGATCAGGCGCCAGATCGGCAAGCAACGCGCATTCGGTGCGGGTGAGGTAGTATTCCGGCAGGCGGCAGATCTGCTCGAACAATTCCGCGCCGCGACCGTCGTAGAAATACTTGCTGCCGATCCGCTTCTGCGGATGCGAGAAGCCTTCCCACACGTCCTTCAGGAATTCGTATTCCGCGAAGTTCTCGGTCGCGCGCGAACGCGAGCGCGGCGCATCTTCCGCCAAACGCAATCCGCTGAACTGCCAGCGCTGGTGCGGGTGGAAGAAGTTGCGATAGGTGGCGCGCACATGTCCGCGCGGCGTGACGCAAGAGCCGCCGCGCAGCACCATCTGGTTGATCATGAACTTGCCATTGTATTCGCCGACCGCGCCGGCGCCAGGCGCGAAGCCCGGATAGGGCGCATAGGGGCTGGCGGTCCATTGCCAGAGTTCGCCGAACATCTGACGCAGGCCCGGCTCCGATCCCGCTTCGGACACGGCCAAACGGTCGAGATCCAGAAAGCCGCACTCCACCG
>DASYBT010000215.1:0-5829 GCA_036500585.1 Rhizomicrobium sp. | reverse complement strand
CACGACATATCAGATCGTCGGCACGCAGTTTAACGGGCTCTCGCAGGCAAATGCCTTCGGCGACGAGTACGAGACCGCCACAAACTATCCGCTGGTGCGCATCACCAATCAGGCAACCGGACATGTGTTCTATGCCCGGACCCATGATCACAGCACGATGGGCGTGGCGACTGGCAGCGCGCAGGTCTGGACGTATTTCGATGTACCGGCCGGAATGGAGACCGGGGCGAGCACGCTCGTCGTCGTCGCCAACGGCATACCGTCTCAGCCAGTGGATGTGACCGTGAACTGATGTGCGCCGGCGGGCCCGGTTTTTGCGTCGGGCCCGCCGGCATTGTATGCTTCGGTGCCGCGCGGGCGGTTTCCCCCCTTTTGGCGAATAATCGGCATGGATGGGGAAGAAACGGGCAGGGGATGAAAATGGGTCGCATTATCAGTCTTGGCTGGGTTGTCGCCTGCCTTCTCATCGGGCTGGCTTCTCCGGCAGCTGCGTCCGCACAAGGCGGCTGCCCAAGACCGGGTGTCGGAACCGAAGCAAAGGCGCCGCCCGATCTCTTCAGCAGCAATGGACTGCTGCAGTTCCAGCTGAATTATCAGACCGGTATCGATTCCAAAGGCCGCACGCTGTTCTGCTTCGTCACGCCGGACGGTGCCGAATCGCCCACCTTGCACGTGAACCCTGGCGACACGGTGAAGATCGCGCTGACGAATGCCTTGCCGCAGGTCCCCGGCGGACCGGAAGAGCAGATCAGCGATGCCTGCGGCGACTCGACCATGACTCTCACCTCGGTGAACATGCATTTCCACGGCATGAATGTCACGCCGGCCTGCCACGGCGACGAGGTGATCCACACACTGATCAATTCCGGCGAGACATTCGATTACACGATCAAAATCCCCAAGAACGAGCCGCCCGGGCTCTACTGGTACCACCCGCACATCCACGGGATTTCCTCCGCAGCGGTGCAGGGTGGCGCGTCGGGCGCAATCGTCGTCGAGGGAATCGAGAAGATCCAGCCGGCGGTCAGCGGGCTGCCGGAACGCCTTCTCATCATTCGCGATCAGCCGCTGGCGAGTTCGCCGCTCAGCAAACCGGCCGGTGCTCCGCGGATTCCCAACTGGGATGTTTCCGTCAATTACGTGAGCGTGCCCTACCCGAACTATCCGCCCGCGTTCGTGAAGATGCAGCAGGGCGGAAAGGAATTCTGGCGCGTCGCCAACGCGGGCGCGAACACCATCCTCGATCTTCAGGTCATGTATGACGGCCAGGCGCAGCCATTGCAGATCGTCGGGTTTGATGGGGTGCCGACGGGCTCGCAGGACGGCAAGCGGCAAGGCACGATCGTCACGCAGAATGACGTGCTGGTGCCGCCGGCGGGCCGCGTCGAATTCATCATCGCCGCGCCTTCGAGCGGAGTGCACAACGCGCAGCTGGTCACCAACACGATCAACGGCGGTCCTTCGGGGGATGCCAATTTAGCGCGGCCGCTGGTGCAAATCCGCACAAGCGCGACGCCGAGCGGGCTGCGCCGGATACCCAAGCCGAACGGCCCGCCCAATCCGCAGCGCTTCGAGAACCTGGCCGATGCCAAGGTGACGACAACGCGCACGCTCTATTTCTCGGAGATCCACGTCGCATCCGGCGTCAATCCGCCGTCGCTGCATCCGCCCGAAAACGATTCGCATACGCTGTTCTACATCACCGTCGATGGTCAGCGGCCCTTGCTCTTCGATCCGAGCAATCCGCCGGCCATCACGACCACGCAGGGGTCGGTGGAGGACTGGATCATCCAGAACCGCTCCGACGAGGTTCACGAATTCCATATCCACCAGATTCATTTTCTGCTGGAAGAGGTGAACGGCCGGCGCGTTCCCAAGGGACATCAACAGTTCTACGACACCTACCAGGTCGGCTACTGGAACGACAAAAGCAAGAAGTACCCGAGCATCAAGGTGCGGATGGATTTCCGTGGCGCGGTGGTCGGCGATTTCGTCTATCACTGTCACATCCTCGATCACGAGGATGGAGGCATGATGGCGATTATTCGTGTGCTGCCGAAGGCCGGCGGCTGATCAGGCTGCCTTCTGGTTGCGCTCGGCGTCGAGATCTTCAGGCGTGAAGCGCATCATTCCGTGCGGCCTGGAAGCCGGCGGAAGGATGGCCGGCCCGCTCATCCAGCGGATGCCGGTGTCGCGCGCAATCGCAAGGACATCATCGCTGCCGATCGCGTTGACGAAGGTGCCGAGCTTCATCGCCTTGCCGGCCAGCGCAAGCCTGGCGATGTCGCCCTCGACCTGCGCCGCGGACACGCCTTCCGCCAGATCGAGTCCAATCGCCTGCAATCCGATGCCCTGGTAGGCGCCGTAGCTGCGTGAGCCGGGAGCCACCGTCGCCATCACGTGACGGGCGAATGGCCGCATGCTGTTGGTGATATCCGCAAGCCGCGTCTGCGCCACGCCCGGCGGGACGTTTGTCAGCATGAAGATCAAGTATTGCCGATGTTCCGCCAGTAGGTGACGGCAGGCGCTCGCCAGCTCCATGCGGCCGAGCGGAGATCCGATCATTTCGAACGTGATCGGAATTCCAAGGAGGAAACGGTCCCCGCTGCGCAAGCAGCCGATCAGTTCGGAAACGCCGGCATGCAGCGCATCGAGCTCGGCCGCAACCCGCTCCTTGATGGTGACCTGATGAAAACCCAGCGCTTCGGCAGGGCTGTCCATGACACGATACGTCCGCGGCTGGCCGATGAACGTGGTGATCGCACCGTTCTTCGTGTCCCACATCGGCGCGTAAGCAAGCGTGGTCGAAGGGCGCTTTTCAACAGCAGCGGGTTCCCCCGACTTGACGGTATCCGCATAAGGGGAGGCGGAGAACTCGCGAATACCGGCTTTCTCCGAAAGCGCGATCACCTGTTCCGGCTCGATCGGATGCAGCATCAGAAGATCGGCGCCGCCGTCACGGGCCACGCCGATCTGGATCTGGCCGAGGTCGCACCGCCCGAGCAGGCTCCGGTACAGGTCAAACGCGACCCTGAGGCAGACGACACTCACATCCTGCGGCTCGGCCGCAGGCATGGTGACGAGGTAGGAGGAATCTGTGAGCGGTGCGAAGAAGTCCGTCGGCCCCAGGGTGTGACGCAGCAGGCCTTCGAGTCGCGACACGACATTTTCGCGCAGCTTTGCCCAGCGCGGTCCGGCCTGCTCCTTGATCGCATCGAAGCCGATGACGTTGACGCAGCCCCGGTCCAGCAGCTGCGCGCTCGCTGCCGACCTCAATTCCAGCGGTATTGGCTCCAACACGTAAGCGACCCGCTTCAACGACCCACCCTACAGTAGCCGCCAAGCAAGCAAGGCGCATTGACCTGTATCAGTTCCAGTGCAGATTTAATCAAAGTGAAGATGGGGTTTAGAGTTTCGCTCGCTTTTGCGGCTCTCGCGCCATCCACGGGAACATCAATCCAATCGGCACGATCCACAGCAGCCCCGCACAGGCGTAATAGAGGAACTCGACGACCGCGCCGGCATGCGGCAGCACCCGTATGCCGACGGCCATGGCGAGCAAGGCATAGATCGGCAGCCAGACGAGGATGGCGATGGCACCGATCAGTTTCTTGATGCGTGGACTGAGCATTGGACTGACGTTTGGTCACTGACTTTGCGTCAGCCGATTATGGCGCAAAAGCATCGCGACAACCATCAATTCGCCCCGATTGAAGCGCGCCATGGCGTGACCGATTGCCATCGGAATGGGGAGGAAATCCATGGCCGCCGTTCTCGCAATCCCGACATTGTCTTTGGAAATCTCCGCGCGCCGCTACCTCGGCCTTGCCGCCGTCGGTTCGCTGCACCTCGCGGTCCTCTATATCTTGCTGACTGCGCTCAACATCATCCCGAGTCCGATAGCGGAACCTGACGTTCAATTTCGCTGGCTGCCACAGGATCGCTCGATAAAGGTGACAAACCCGATGCCGCCGGTCGTGACGCCGAACAGGTTTTTCGAACCGGCAAGACCTGTTCCGCGGCCGCCCGTGATCGTGACGGCAGAGCCTACGCCGAACCCCTTGCCGCCGCAGAATCCGCCGACGTCAGGTGGAAACCAAAATCCCGTTGCGCAGACTGCGGGGCCGACCTTGCCGGCCCGCGGCATCGCCGGCACGCACACCATTCCGCACTATCCCATGCTGGCGCTGCGCCTTGGCCATGCGGGCAATGTGCGGCTCAAGCTGACGGTGGACGAGCAGGGCAGGGTGGTCGCGGCCGAATTGCTGAACTCCAGCGGTCATGACGAGCTCGACGATGCGGCCATCGCGTGGGTGAAGGCGCATTGGCGCTACACGCCGGCGCTGCAGAACGGCACTGCCGTGGAATCGAGCATGAGCGTGGTGGTGACGTTCCGGCTCGACCAGGCGCGCTAGCGCGGCGGCTGTTCGCGATGCGAGGGATCGCGCGTTGTCGAACTGACGCATTGGTGGAATAGTGTGGCGCTCAACTGAGGATCGCGCCATGCCGAAAATCCAAAATCTCGCCAGGCTGCTGTTCGTCGCGTGCCTTGCCAGCGCCGTGTCAGTGATGCCGCAGGCCGCGGCCGCCAAGCGGTTCACGATTGTCCATCGCTTCCTGCCTTCAGAGGCGAAGTACCCCTCGGGCGGGCTGATCGCCGATGCGGCCGGAAACCTGTACGGGGTCACGCGGGGCGGCGGCATCAAGAACAAGCGCTGCAGACACTCCGGCCCCGGCTGCGGCGTCGTCTATCGCATCGCAGCCGATGGCACGTTCAGCCAGCTCTATGCCTTCCAGGGCGATACCGACGGGTTCGCGCCATACGGAAACTTGCTGCTGGACGGCGGCGGCAACTTATACGGCACAACGATGGAGGGCGGCGCTTTTTCCGATAGCGGCGGGACCGTCTTCAAAATTGCCGCCGACGGGACGAAGACAACGCTGCATTCTTTCGGCAGCTCGGGGGACGGCGCCATTCCGTTGGCCGGATTGATAGCTGACAGCGCCGGGAATCTCTACGGAACGACGGATGGTGGCGGCCCCAACGGAGGTGCCGGAGGAACAGTTTTCCGAATTGCGCCGGGCGGAACAGAGACGGTTCTTTATTCCTTTTGCGCGCTGGCGAACTGTGCGGACGGTCAAGGTCCGCGGGCCCGTTTGCTTCTGGATGGCACCGGCGACCTCTACGGCACGACCGAAGAGGGGGGAGTGTTTAACAAGGGAACGGTGTTCAAGCTCGCGAACAACGGCGTCTTTTCAGTCGTCTATTCGTTTGGAGCGCAGCCCAACGACGGCTCCCAACCAAGGGCGGGCCTGATCGCCGATACGGCCGGAAATCTGTACGGCGACACGGCCTTTGGCGGACACAATAACTCAGGGACGCTATTCCGTATCGCGCCTAATGGTTCGGAGACGATCTTGTACGACGGGTTTTCATTCGACGGGCCAAATGGCCTTGACCCTGAAGCCGAACTTCTGCTGGACGGGCAGGGAAACCTGTTCGGGACGGCAGGCTACACCCTCTTTCGGCTGCGTCCCAACGGCAATTTCAAGGTCCTGCACACCTTCAATGACAGAGACCCCGATCCGGTCGGACAACTCCTTCCACTTAACGGGTACCTTTACGGCGTAACGGAAGGCGGTAGTCGCCGCGAAAGCTGCTGTGGCGTCGTTTACAGCCTTAATCCCTGACGTTTTCTTTCGAACCCCATTGAGCGGGAACCCGCGTCGTTTGTCGAGAGATTTCCCGTCAGCCTGCGTACGGAACAAGCCAGTGGCACAAGGGAAGGATTTATGACGACCATAAATATAAATACCGTGGATACTATC
>DASYBT010000214.1:0-8442 GCA_036500585.1 Rhizomicrobium sp. | reverse complement strand
CGCGTCTACTTGTTGGCTGAGGGCAAGAACAAGCGTGCGGTCGTCACCGGCGCAAGCAAGCTTTGCGTCGCCGAAACCGAATTCGAGATTGTCGGCAGCGGACGCTGCGTCAAAGGGCAAACCGCGAAAGGATTCGCCGCCATCTACACGAGCGGGCGCCCCGGCTTTGTCGCCAATGTCGGCGACAAGGGACTTTTGCCGCCGATGTCGCGCGCTCAGGCCGCAGGCACCGCGAAATAGTCCAGATGCCAGCGCATCTCGGCTTCGGTGAGCGGGAATCCCACGCCGCCGCGCGCCGGAAGCAACTCTGACGCGTGAAGCCGCATCACGAAGGTTTGGATCTTGAATGAGGTTCGCATGTTCAACCCCGCACACCAAACGAGCGCGGTCACCGGCTTTGCCGAATGTGAATCCAGGATTCGCCGAACCGTGTCCGCCGGTACGTTCGCCAGCTTCGCCAGCGCCGCCACGATGAAATCGCGCCGGCCCGCCTCCGCTGCGCCCTCGACAGCTGCGTCGGTGAGATTGCCGGACTTGAACAGCCGGCGAACCTCTTCCGCCGCGTTGGCGCCGGGGTCGGTATCGTCCATGCAACCTTGGTCGATCTGCTCGCGCACTTTGCGCGCGAGAAAATCGCGTGTCTCCTCGTCCAGGCCACGCCGCTCCGCCAGTTTCTCGACGAGCGATGCACCGACAAATCCGGCGAGCCTGCGAATCGCCCGCTGCGACAGCTCGCTGCGCAATACGAGCGGCAGATGCCACTCCTTGATGCGCGATCCGTTTTCGATGATCTTGTCCAAGGTCTGCTGCCGGATTTCCGCGCTGGAGTTCGCCAGCAGCGCCGAGATGGCCGGGACGCACAGCGCCTCGGCAATGGCGGCCGAGATGTTGCCGCTGACCGGCCGCCGCTTGGCGATCGCCACCAGCACGTATGCGGCTTGCGCCGTCGAAATGATCTCGCTCAGATCGGCATCCGACAGCAGGGGCGAGTATTCGAGAATAGGCGCAGCGACGCTCTCGACATCACGGGCAAGCTCCTTCACCACACGCTTCGGCACGCAGTCGAGCAGCTTGATTTCCTCGGCGAGGATGGCCCGAACCCGCGGAAGTTGGTCACGGGCGAGCCGCTCCAGGGTTTCCACCGTGAGCGCCCGCACCTTCTCGCTCGCATCGTCCGGCAGATTAGGAATCAGCCGCCCGATCTTGCGCGCCAGCTCGGCACGCACATCGTCATCGGCATCGTCGGCCAGAATGCGGTTGGCATGCGCTGGTGTGCTGGGATTGGCAGCAGCGGCGCGGCGGCTGTCGGCTGTGCCTTCGGTCGCTATGTAGAAAAGGGCTTCCGGCGGCGAATCCTCGCGTCCGGCCAGCGCCTCGTAGGCGCGATGGCCCTGCTCCTCGAGCAGTTTGACGACCGCTTTCGGCTCCAGCCGGTCAGGCAGGATGTCGGCGCGGAACGGATTGAACCTTGCGGCCATGAGCGCTCTCCCGCCAGCATTCTCGGGGACCGCTGTTAAGGGTCGCTAAAGACAAATGGTTACCGGATGGCTTGCCTGTGCGTCAGTCCTCCCCCATTTTGCTCCGCCATGAGCGAGGACTTGGCACGAACCATCGACGAGGCGTGGGAGGCGCGAGACACGCTCTCGCCGGCGACCAAGGGACCGGTCCGGGATGCGGTTGACGCCGCGCTCGCCGCACTTGATTGCGGCCGGCTGCGCGTGGCCGAGAAGGCCGGCGGCGAATGGCATGTGCATCAGTGGCTGAAGAAGGCCGTGCTGCTGTCGTTCCGCCTGAACGACATGGCGCTGATCGAAGGCGGCCCCGGCGGGGCCCATTGGTGGGACAAGGTCGAATCCAAATTCGCGCGGTGGGACGCGGCGCAATTCCGCGCCGCCGGATTCCGGGCGGTACCCGGCGCGATCGTCCGCCGCTCCGCCTTTATCGGTAAGGGCGTGGTGCTGATGCCGTGCTTCGTCAATGTCGGCGCCCATGTCGGCGAGAACACGATGGTCGATACCTGGGCTACCATCGGCTCCTGCGCACAGATCGGGAGTGGCTGCCACATTTCCGGCGGCGCCGGGATCGGTGGCGTGCTGGAGCCCCTGCAGGCGGCACCGACCATCATCGAGGACAATTGCTTCATCGGCGCGCGTTCCGAAGTGGCGGAAGGCGTGATCGTTGGCGAGGGATCGGTGCTGTCGATGGGTGTGTACCTGACCTCCTCGACGAAGATCATCGACCGCGCCACCGGAGAGATTCTCTACGGCCGCGTGCCGCCATATTCGGTGGTGGTCTCCGGCTCAACAGCGGGGGGGGCGGATCGTCCGGCGCTCTACTGTGCCGTGATCGTCAAACGCGTCGACGAGCGCACCCGCGCCAAGACCTCAATCAACGAACTGTTGCGCGATTGATCTAGGCTCTTAGCGAATAGGCGCAGCTGAGCATGTCGCTTTCCACCCATGTCGTCATCGCCGGCGGCGGACCGGCCGGGATGTTCTGCGGCTACCTGCTGGCGCGCGGCGGCATCGATGTGGTCGTGCTGGAGAAGCATGCCGATTTCCTGCGCGATTTTCGCGGCGACACGGTGCATCCCTCCACGCTCGAGGTGATGCACGAGCTTGGTCTGCTCGACGAGTTCCTCGCACTGCCGCATCAGGAAGTGCGGCACCTGCATGCCGAGATCGGCAACCGCCAGTTCACCATCGGCGACTTCACGCATCTGCCGACGCACTGCAAGTTCATCGCGCTGATGCCGCAATGGGATCTGCTGAATTTCCTGGCGGAGAAGGCGAAAGCCTTTCCGCAGTTCCGCCTGCTGCTGATGAAGACAAAGGCCGTAGACCTCATCGAAGAAAGCGGCGAGGTGGTCGGAGTGCGCGCCGATGGCGAAAGCGGAGAGTTCGAGTTTCGCGCCAGCCTCGTCATCGGCGCTGATGGGCGGCATTCCACTATGCGCGAGAAATCCGGTTTGCCGTTGCGCGAGTTCGGCGTCCCGATCGACGTGATCTGGCTCAAGCTGCCGCTCAAGGACAGCGACCCCACCGAGCCGGTGGCGCGGCTCGCCGCCGGTCGCTTCTTCGTGATGCTCTATCGCGGCGACTATTGGCAGTGCGCACTGGTTGTGCCCAAGGGCGGCTTCGACGAGATCAAGCGTGAAGGCATCGATGCGTTCAGCAAGCGGCTTTCCTCCATCGCCGGTTTTGCCGCCGATCGCGTCGATGCCATCAAGAGCTTCGACGACGTGAGCCTGCTCACCGTCACTGTGGACCGGCTCACGCGATGGGCGAAGCCGGGATTGCTTTGCATCGGCGATGCCGCGCATGCGATGTCGCCTGTGGGTGGCGTCGGCATCAATCTCGCGATCCAGGACGCGGTTGCCGCCGCCAACATCCTGTGGCGGCCGCTGCGTAGCGGAAAACCGTCGCTTGGCGATCTGGCGAAGGTACAGGCGTGCCGCGAGCTTCCGGTGCGGCTGACGCAAGCAGCCCAGGTGGCGATCCAGAACAACATCGTCGCACCGACTCTGCAAAGCGCCGGCGAACTCAAGCCACCGCTGTTCGTGCGGCTGCTCGATTCGGTTCCGCTCCTGCAGCGGATTCCCGCCCGCGCCGTCGGCCTTGGCGTGCGTCCCGAGCATGTGAGCCACGATCTTCTCGCAGCGCAGAGGAACGATTAGCGGCAGACCGGATTACCTGCGGGCGAACCGCAAGGGCACCGCACATGCACGCGTTCAGCCGACAGGAGCAGGATTGCATCGAAGCCTGCCTTGCCTGCCACAAGGTCTGCCTCTCCATGGCGATGACGCATTGCCTCGACGAAGGCGGCGAACACGTAGCGCCGCAGCATTTCCGGCTGATGATCGATTGCGCCGCCATCTGCGCCACCGCGGCCGACTTCATGATGCACAAGAGCCAGTTCCACAGGCAGCTCTGCGCACTGTGCGCCGACGTGTGCAACGCCTGTGCCGCCGACTGCATGAAGCTCGGCGGCATGGAAGAATGCATCGAGACCTGCCGCCGCTGCTCGCAAGCCTGCCGCGACATGGCGTGAGGCTCAGCCTCACATCTGCATCGTCCAGCCTTCGACGCCCATGGCGGCCTGGCGCACCGCTTCGGTGAGCGTGGGATGCGCGTGGGAGGTGCGCGCGATGTCTTCGCTCGCGGCGCCGAACTCGATGGCGAGTGCGGCTTCCTGAATGAGGTTGCCGGCTTCGGCGCCGAGGATGTGCACGCCCAGCACGCGGTCGGTCTCGGCGTCGGCGACCACCTTGGCGAAGCCTTCGGTGGCCGCGATGGTCTTGGCCCGCGCATTGGCGGTGAACGGGAACTTGCCGACTTTGTAGGTGATGCCGGCCACCTTTAGCTCCTCTTCCGTCTTACCGACGCTGGCCACTTCAGGGTGCGTGTAGACCACGGCCGGAATGGCATCGTAATTCACATGGCCGGAGCGGCCGGTGATGTTCTCGATGCACGCCACCGCTTCGTCTTCCGCCTTGTGCGCCAGCATCGCGCCTTCGCGGCAATCGCCGATGGCCCAGATGCCATCGGTGTTGGTGCGGAAGGCGCCATCGGTGATCACGCGGCCGCGCTTGTCGAGCGCCACGCCAACGGTGTCGAGCCCCAGACCGCCGGTGAACGGCACGCGCCCGATGGCGACGAGCACGATATCGGTTTCCAATGTTTGTGCGGCACCGCCGGCCGCCGGTTCGATGGTGACGGAGAGCGCATCGCCCTTCTTCTCCACGCCGGTAACCTTGGTGGAGAGGTGAAACTTTATGCCCTGACGGGTGAGGATGCGCTGGAACTGCCTGCCGATCTCGCCATCGAGGCCTGGCGTGATGCGGTCGAGGAATTCAACCACCGTCACCTCGCTGCCGAGCCCGCGCCACACCGACCCCAGCTCGAGGCCGATATAGCCCGCGCCCACCACCAGCAATCGCTTCGGCACGGATTTCAGAGCCAGCGCGCCGGTGGAGGAGACGATGCGCTCTTCGTCGATCGTCACGCTGGGCAGCGGCGCCACATCGGAACCAGTGGCGATGACGATGTTGCGGGTCTCGAGCGTGCGTGTGCTGCCATCCTTCAGCTTCACGTCGACCTTGCCGGGGGCGCTGATCTTGGCCTCGCCGACGATGCCTTCCACCTTGTTCTTCTTGAAGAGGAACTCGACGCCCTTGGTGAGCTCGCCCACCACTTTCGTCTTGTGCGCCATCATGCCAGCGAGATCGAGTTCCACGCTCGTCTTCACACCCAATTTCGGCAGCTTGTCGCGCGCTTCTTCGTAGAGTTCGCTGGTGTAGAGCAGCGCCTTCGATGGAATGCAGCCGATATTGAGGCAGGTGCCGCCGAAGGTGCCGCGCTTGTCGATGCAGGCGCTGGTGAGTCCCAATTGTCCGGCGCGGATCGCGGCGTTGTATCCGCCCGGCCCCCCACCGATGACGACGACGTCGAACGTGTCACTCATGTCTCAACCCCGCTTGTCATCCCCGGCGAGCCGCGGAACGCGGCGAGGGAAGGGGACCCAGGTGGCGACGCATCATAAGCGTCAACGATCAATTCCGATGCCATATCTTCAAGACTGGGAAGGTTTCAACACCTTGGTCCCTTCCCCTCGCGATGCCAATGCATCGCTCGGCCGGGGATGACAGGCGGGCATCAAATATCCAGCAACAACCGCTGCGGGTCTTCAAGATTTTCCTTCACGCGAACAAGGAACGTCACCGCCTCCCGGCCGTCGATCAGGCGATGGTCGTAGGAGAGCGCGAGATACATCATCGGGCGGATCTCCACCTTGCCGTCGACGGCTACGGGGCGCTCCTGGATCTTGTGCATGCCGAGCACACCGGATTGCGGCGTGTTGAGGATGGGCGTCGACATCAGCGAGCCGAACACCCCGCCATTGGAGATGGTGAAGGTGCCGCCCTGCAGCTCTTCGAGTTTCAGCTTGCCGTCGCGCGCGCGGGTGCCAAAATCGTGAATCGCCGCTTCGATCTGCGCGAGGCTCAAGGCATCCGCGTCGCGCACCACCGGCACGACCAGCCCGCGCTCGGTCGAAACCGCCACGCCGATGTCGTAGTAATTCTTATAGATGATGTCGTCGCCTTCGAGCTCGGCGTTGACGTTGGGCAGCTCCTTCAGTGCGGCGATGCAAGCCTTGACGAAGAAGCCCATGAAACCGAGCCGCACGCCATGCTTCTTCTCGAAGCTCTCCTTGTATTCCACGCGCAGCCGCATCACGTGGCTCATATCGACTTCGTTGAAGGTCGTGAGCTGCGCCGCGGTGTTCTGCGATTCCTTCAGCCTGAGCGCGATGGTGCGCCGCAGCCGGCTCATCTTCACGCGCTCCTCGCGATCGGCACGTGGACGCGGACCGGAGGGAATCTCGACCGGTGCTGTTTGGTTCGCGCGTTCCGTGGCGCGGGCTTCCAGCGCGGAGAGCATATCGCCCTTCAGCACACGGCCGTCCTTGCCGCTGCCCTCGACCTGCGCCGGATTCAATCCGGACTCTTCGGCAATGCGCCGCACACTCGGCATCACAGGGGCAGCGACTTTCGGCTGCGATGGAGGTTGAGGAGCGGGTTGCGGGGCTGGTGCAGGTTTTGGGGCGGCAGGCGCAGCGGCCTTCGGCGCGGCGGCATCGGGATTGCGTACTGGCTGGGATGCACCCGGTGCACCCGCTTTGCCTTCGGCAATGGCGCCGAGCACGGTGCCGACCTGAACCGTGTCACCCTCCTTCACCGAAATGCTCTCGATGGCCCCGTCGGCCGGCGCCGGCACTTCCACCGTCACCTTGTCGGTTTCGAGCTCGAGCAGGGGCTCATCGCGCGAAACCGCGTCGCCTTCCTTCTTGAACCAGCGCGCGACGGTTGCTTCCGTCACGCTCTCGCCCATCGCGGGCACCTTGATCTGAATGCTCATCAACTAGTCTCTCGATGCGACTTACCTCCCCTTGCAAGGGGGAGGTCGATCCGCGAAGCGGATCGGGTGGGGGTCAATCTCATAGTCCGTAGCATGATCCCTCCCCGAATTGCCTTCGGCAATTCGACCCTCCCTTTTTAAGGGAGGGTTAGATGGTCAACGCCTCATTCAAAAAGGCTTTCAGTTCAGCGGTGTGCTGGCTCATCAGGCCGGCGGCGGTCGAAGCATATTCCGGGCGTCCGATATAGGGCAGGCGCTGCGGTCGGCCCATATGGTCGATCGTTGTTTCGATGCGCGGCGCGACGAACGTCCAGGCGCCCTGGTTCTTTGGCTCCTCCTGCACCCAGACGATTTCGGCGTTGGGGAAGCGCGCCAGTTCTTCAGTCAGCACCGCTTCGGGGAAGGGATAGAGCTGCTCCAGGCGCAGCATCTGGATGCGCGTTTCCCCCTGCTTCTCGCGCTCCTCCATCAGGTCGAAATAGACCTTTCCGGTGCAGAGGATCACGCGCTTGATCTGATCGTCCGGCACCAGCTTCACCGTGGTGGCGCCAGGCACGCATTCCGCCTGGTCGTAAAATACGCGGTGGAATGACGACCCGGGCTCCATGTCCTCAAGAAACGAGATGCAGCGCTTGTTCCGGAGCAGCGATTTCGGCGTCATCAGGATCAGGGGTTTTCGGAACGTGCGATGGATCTGCCGCCTGAGCACATGGAAGTAATTGGCCGGCGTGGTCGGATAGCAGACCTGGATATTGTCCTGCGCGCAAAGCTGCAGGTAGCGCTCGAGCCGTGCGGAAGAATGCTCCGGTCCCTGTCCCTCGTAGCCGTGCGGCAGCAGCATCACCAGACCGCACATGCGCAGCCACTTCATTTCGCCGGAGGCGATGAACTGATCGATCACCACCTGCGCGCCATTGGCGAAATCGCCGAACTGCGCTTCCCACAGCACCAGCGCCTTGGGTTCGGCGGTGGCGTAGCCGTATTCGAACCCAAGCACCGCTTCTTCCGACAGAAGCGAGTCCACCACTTCGAATTCCGCCTGGCCGTCGCGGATGTGGTTGAGCGGCACGTAGCGGTCTTCGTTTTCCTGGTCGACCAGAACCGAGTGGCGCTGGCTGAAGGTGCCGCGCGAAGTATCCTGGCCTGACAGGCGCACCGGGTAGCCTTCATCCAGCAACGTGCCGAAGGCCAATGCTTCGCCGGTCGCCCAATCGATCGCCTGACCGGTCTGCAACATCTTCGCTTTGGCTTCGAGCTGGCGCGCGATGGTTTTGTGCAGGTGGAATCCTTCCGGCGCGCTGGTGATGGCACGGCCGACCAATTGCAGCTTGCTTGCCTCCACGGCGGTATCGCCGCGGCGGTCGCCGCCTGGGGCTTTTTCGAATCCGGTCCAGCGGCCGTCGAGCCAGTCGGCGCGGTTGGGGCGATGCGCCTTCGCCGACTCGAATTCCTCGTCCAGCCGCGCGGCGAAGGAAGCGATCATCTGCTTCACTTCGTCTTCGCTGACGATGCCTTCGCCGATCAG
>DASYBT010000213.1:0-11897 GCA_036500585.1 Rhizomicrobium sp. | reverse complement strand
TTCGACCTCCCCACAAGGGGGGAGGTAATTCAACATCACTCCTCATAGTGGTCCGACACCAACCGGTCGAGGATGCGCACGCCCCAGCCGACACCCCATCCCGGCGACAGCGGCCGCTGTTCGCCGTCCTGCCAGGCGACACCGGCGATATCCAAATGCGCCCACGCCGTCTTGTCGATGAAGCGCTGCAGGAATTGCGCCGCCACAATCGAGCCTGCCGCCGTGGTGCCGCTGATGTTCTTCATGTCGGCGATCTTCGACTTCAGCATCTTGTCGTAGCCTTCGTTGAGCGGCAGCCGCCACACCGGCTCGCCCACTTCGCGGCCGGCCTGCTGCAAGCGGTCAGCGAGCTTGTCGTTATTGGAGAACACGCCAGCATGCTCGCCGCCCAGCGCCACCATGATGGCGCCGGTCAAGGTGGCGAGATCGATCACGCATTTCGGGTTGAACGTCTTCTGCGCGTACCAGAGTACATCCGCCAGCACGAGGCGCCCTTCCGCATCCGTGTTCAAAATCTCGATAGTCTGACCGGACATCGACGTCACCAC
Organism: Rhizomicrobium sp.; assembly: GCA_036500585.1. Classification (GTDB taxonomy): domain Bacteria; phylum Pseudomonadota; class Alphaproteobacteria; order Micropepsales; family Micropepsaceae; genus Rhizomicrobium. The sequence continues at coordinate 11,349 of DASYBT010000213.1, read as the reverse complement.
GTCATCCGGCCGCTGTGCCTTGCCGTCTGGCATGTTTTCGACAAGTCCAACGACGCCAACGGCATTCACACGCGCCTTGCGCGTCGCCAGCGTCAGCATCGTGGCGGTGACGGCGGCAGCACCGCCCATGTCGCCCTTCATGCCCATCATGCCGGCACCGGTCTTGAGCGACAGACCGCCGGAATCGAAGCACACACCCTTGCCGACGAACGCAACCGGCTGATCTTTCTTGGCGCGTGCACCATTCCACCGCATGACGACGAGCTGACTTTCGCGCTCGCTGCCCTGCCCCACGCCGAGGAGGGCATTCATGCCAAGCTTCTTCATCTCGGCCTCGCCCAGCACTTCCACCTTCACGCCGGCTTTCGAGAGCGCCTTGGCACGGTTCGCGAACTCCTGCGGCGACAACACATTGGGTGGTTCATTCACCAGATCACGCGCCAGGAACACGCCTTCGGCCACTGCGCGCATCGGCTCCCACGCCTTGCGTGCGCCGGACACGTCGTCGGTGGCAATCGTCACACTCTGCAACGTTGGCTCGTGCTCATCGCGCTGCTTGGTGCGATATTTGATGAACGCATAGCTGCGCAGTTGTGCGGCCAGGGCGGCGTGGGCCGCGATGTCTGCCGGCTTCAGCTTCGATCGTTTGGGCGGCGGAATGACAAGCGTCAGCGATTGCTCGCCGCTCGTAAGCAAACGCCGAACCGCACTCGCCGCCGCCTTTTCCACGGCCCGTCCGTCGAAAATATCGGGCCCTCCCAGGCCGAGCAGAAGAATTCGGGACGCCGCGACGCCGGACGGCGCAAGCAGCTCCAGCACCTGCCCCGCCTTGGCCTTGAACCGGTTCGACTCCATTGCGCGGCTGAGTGCGCCGCCGGCCATCTTGTCCAGTTCGGCCGCGAAGCCGGATAAGCTGCCTTCTTGGACAGCGACGGCCAGTGCGCCGGCTCCCTTCAGCGAAGGCGCGGCAAAGGTGATTTGCATGATCATCTCCGGGTAAGCTATCGGCGCAAAGCGCCTGATTCCCTTGTCTATTTGTCATTTCGACGTATTCGGGATTGGCGGCGCGGGGCTGTTAGTTTAGGGGAAGTCGTCCGAATTGCGAAAGGGCGGGATGCCCTTCATCTAACCAGAGTGTTCGGTCGGCATGCCGCGAATGTCCACATACGTCCTGCGTCAGCTGATCGAACCGATCCTGCTGTTCACCTTCCTGCTGACTTCCGTGATCTGGCTGTCGCAGTCGCTCCGGCTGCTGGACCTCATCATCAATCGGGGACAATCGGCGCCGGTGTTCGTGTACCTCACCGTGCTTATGCTGCCGCAGCTGCTGGTGATCATCATCCCCGTCGCATTCTTCGGCGGCACGCTTTACGGGCTGCATCGCCTCAACAGCGAAAGCGAAATCGTTGTGATGCAAGCCGCCGGTTACAGCCGATTCCAGCTTGCTGTGCCGGTGCTGCTCGCGGCTGCCATTGCGGCGGCGCTGACCTATCTCTGCAGCTTGTACCTCATGCCCCTCGGGCAGCGGATGATGAAGGCGGAGGTGATGAGCATCCGGGCGGACATCGGAGCCGCGATCCTGAGCGAAGGCAGCTTCAACACACCGGTGAAGGGACTCACGGTCTTTATCCGCGAGCTTGATCCCGATGGACACATCCATGGCATACTCGTGCACGATACCCGCAACGAAAAGCGGCCAACCACATATATCGCGACGAGCGGCGTGCTGGCGCAGACGATTTCCGGTCCGCGTCTGATCATGCAGGATGGTACGGTTGAACAGGCGGGACAAGGCGGCGCCCGGCTGTCTGTCCTCAAGTTCAAGAGCTATGTTTTCGCACTCGATCAATTCGCCAATCCGCAACAGTCGCAAAATCTCGAGACCAGCGAGCGCTATCTCTCGGAATTGTTCTCGCCGAATCTGGCGAAGGATCCGGCCGGCAAGATGCGGAGGCTGTTCCTGGCGGAGGCCCACAATCGCCTGTCGGCGCCGCTTTACGCTTTCGCGTTTGCGTTCATCGCGCTCGCCGCGGTGATGCGCGGTCGGCGCGGCCGTGGTGCCAGCGCATTAAGGCTGACTGTCGCAGCCGTTGCGGCGGGAATTCTTCGACTGATCGGTTACGCTGCCCAAGGCGTCGTCGGCCGCAACCCGCATTTGTTTTTCCTGCTTTATCTGATCCCGCTGCTCGCGGCGGTCGTCGCGATGGTGGATTTGCGGTCGATCGAGATACCCGGCTGGCCCCTATTCCGAACCGCGCCGGAGCCGGCGCGATGAGCTGGTCCTGGACCCTCTATCGGTATCTCGCGAGATCGTTCCTGCTTGGTTTTGGCGTTGTTTTCGCCTGCTTCTGCTTCCTGGCGTTCTCCATCGATATCGTCGGCCTCTTTAACGAGACGACGGCGAAGCACGTGCCGACGGCGGTCCTCATTGGAATGGCGTTCCTGCAATTGCCGGATCTTGCCTTCAAACTGCTTCCGTTTGCTGTGCTTCTGGGGGCCGTGTTTGCATTCATCCGTCTGTCCCGAAGCCACGAACTGGTTGCCATCCGCGCCTCAGGACTGTCGGCGTGGAATCTGCTGGCACCGCCTCTGGCCGCAGCCATTGCGCTCGGTCTCGTGTCCGTCGTTGCCGTGACACCATTTTCGTCGCTGCTGTTGGGCCGGTACTCCGAGCTTGAGGCGCGGTACCTGAAGGACCAGCCATCGCAACTTGCCGTTTCGCGCAACGGTTTATGGCTGCGTCAGGCCGCGCCTGCCGGTAAATTCCAGAGCGTCGAACCGGGTGAGTTCGTCCGCCAATCGGTCATTCATGCCTTGCGCGTCGCCGATCAGGGCGTGCGGCTCGATGACGTCATCATTTTCCGTTACGGAGAGCGCGACCATTTCCTCGGCCGGATCGATGCGCAATCGGCGAAGCTTGGCACCGGCAACTGGGCTCTGACCAATGCGTGGGTAAGCGGAACCAAGGGCCGCCCAGTGCATCACGCCAGCTACCTCATTCCCACGTCTTTGACGCCGGCGCGCATCCAGGAGAGCTTCGCCTCGCCCGAAACGATGTCGTTGTGGGCGCTGCCGGGCTTTATCCAGACGGCGCAGCAAGCGGGCTTCTCCGCATCGCGATACAAGCTTTACTTCGACACGCTGCTCGTGTTGCCGGCGCTGCTCGCCGCGATGATCTTCATGGCGGCGAGTTTCTCGCTGCGACTGGCGCGCCTTGGCGGAATGGGCCGCGTCGTGCTGTACAGCGCAATGGCGGGATTCGGCATCTATTTCTTCGGCAACGTCATGCAGGCGCTCGGCGTCAGCGGCATCCTGCCGATACCACTTGCGGCAGCGGCACCGGCAGCCGTGGCCATCCTGCTCGGAATGACTCTGGTCTTTCACCAAGAGGATGGCTGAGCATGCCGCGGGAGGGGCGCGCGCGGGTGGGGTTGGCGCTGTTGGCGCTCACGTCGATCTTGGTATCGGCGAGCGCGTATGGCGCGCGCCATTCTTCCGGCGCCCGAGCTGGATTTGCTTCCGCAGGTCAGTTGCTTGGCAAGCCAGGCGGCACCGGGCTCATCCGTGCCGATGAAGTTTCCTACGACACGCAAACGAAATTCGTGACCGCGGAAGGTCATGTGGAAATCGACTACAACGGGCGCATCCTGCTGGCCGACAAAGTCACCTACGACCAGGATAAGGATGTCGCCACGGCTGACGGCCATGTGTCGGTGATGGAGCCGGACGGAACCGTGGCGTTCGCGAAGCACGCCGTCCTTACCGACCAAATGCGCGACGGCGTAGCACAGGCATTCAGCATCATCATCGGAAAGACCGGCCGCATGGCCGCCAACGAGGCGACACGCACGAACCAGGGGACGGTTGTCACCGCATTCCACGGCGTCTTCTCGAGCTGCAAAGTCTGCGACAAACCGGGACAGCGCACGCCGCTTTGGCAGGTGAAAGCCGTGAAAGCGGAGTGGAACAACGTCACCCACCGCATCACCTACCACGATGCAACACTGGAGATGTTCGGCATACCGGTCGCGTATACGCCCTATTTTCGGCAGGCCGATCCGACCGTGAAACACGAAAGCGGCATCCTGACGCCGGAACTCGGGCATTCGAGCATTCTCGGTTACGTGGTGCGCGTTCCCGTCTATCTCGCGTTATCGGACTCCGAGGACGTGACCGTGATGCCGATGCTGACGACCCATGCCGGCGAACTTCTGGAAGGCGAATACCGCAAACGGTGGGACGACGGCGGCATGTGGTTGCAGGGCAGCACCGCCTATAATCCCAATGGCGGCCTGAGCGGCCACGAACACGAATGGTACAGCTCGATTTTCGGTTCAGGACTAGTTCCTCTCACCAATGTCTGGCGCTTCGGTTACGATGCGCAATACACGTCGAACGACACCTACCTTAAGCGATACGACCTATCGAGCCTCGACCGCCTGACCAATGACATGTTCATCGAGGGGATCGACGGACGAAGCCGCTTTGCGGTCACCGGCTATTACTTCGAGGGGCTGCGGCTCTCGGATAACCAGAAATTCTTTCCGCTGGTCCTGCCGCTGATCGAGTACACGTTCATCCCCGCCCATAAAATTCTCGGCGGAGACTTCCGCTTCGATGCCAATTCAGCGGTTATCTCGCGCGACTCCGGACCGCAAAGCCAGCGCGCCACCGCCGAAGTGCGCTGGCGCCTGCCGATCCTGACCAGCAATGGCCAGATGATCACGGTTCAAGCGGACACCCGCGGCGATGTTTATCGCGTCACCAACAACGATCTGGTGGACTTCCCGGCTATTCCGGAAAAGGCACATTACATCAGCCGCGGGCTTCCCTATGTCGCGATCGATTGGCGCTGGCCGTTCGTTGCCGGCAGCGAAGACACCTCTTACGTGCTGGAGCCGATCGTTCAGGCGATCGCCGCGCCTTATGGCGGCAATCCGAAAGGAATCCCCAACGAGGACAGCTCCGACTTCGAACTGGACGACAATGACCTGTTCAGCTTCGAGCACATGCCTGGATACGATCTGGTGGAGACCGGCCCGCGCGCGAACGCCGGGATACGCGCCGCCGCCTACTTTCCTGGAGGTTCTACCGAGCTGCTTGTCGGCGAAGCGTTCCGCCTGAAGCCGGATCCGAATTTCGGCCAGCTCGCCGAGTTTGTCGACAACAGCGATGCATCCGATGTTGTCGGCCGGTTCACCATCAAGTTCCCGCCGCATTTCAGCATGACGAACCGAATAGACGTCGACCAGACCACCGGGCACCTGCGGCGCAACGAGGTCTATATCGATGGTACCTGGGGCCGGTCGAACATCGAGCTCAGCTATTTGCGGCTCGATCAGCAGGAGGTTCTGCTCGGGCTGAACTCCCGTGAAGAGGTCAACGGCCAGGCAACCATCGGAATTTTCCAGCACTGGGCGCTGTTCGCCGGCGCCCGGCGCGACATCGAAAATGATCGGATGATCGATGACGAACTGGGATTCGGCTATGAAGACGAGTGCTTCGGCATCTCCATCGCCTACCAACGCGATTACACCAGCGACCGCGACCTTCCGCCGTCCACATCGGTTCTGTTGCGAATTAACCTGAAGACGGGTGACCAAAAGGATCAGCCGTCCCAGCTTTTCCCGCGCCACGTGTTCACAACGCCTTGAACCGGGAGCAGAATTGCTTATTGTCGGCCCGCTGAGGAGCGGGCCTTCCGGTTGGGGATGGGACGCGGAACGGCCCTTGAGACAAGAGCGAAGAAGAGTCCCCTTGACCGCCAACACTCGCATTGCTGCCGTGCTGGGCACATTCCTGTTTTCGACGGCAGCGGTCCTGGCCGAGCCTGCCTTCGCACGGGCGGCTGCGGCCAAGCACACCACCGTGCCGCCTGAGGTACCCGCCGCTCAGACACCCGGCACCGAACCGCTGCTTGCCAACGAGAACGCCAGCGACGGAGTCGCGGCGGTGGTCAACGACTCCATCATCACCGATTATGATTTGAGGCAGCGGGTGGCACTTTTTATGGCGACGTCAGGCGTCAAAATGACGCCGGAGCGCCTGAAGCAGATTCGCGCGCAAGTCCTGGCGCAACTCGAGACGGAACGTATCGAGATGCTTGAAGCCACGAAGAACAAGATCTCGGTGAGCACCTCCGAAGTGGATCGCGCCATCAACAATATCCTGACCGACAACCATCTCTCGATGGACCAGCTCAAATCGGTCTTCGCGAAAGGGGACGTCGACATGGCCACGTTCCGTGGTCAGCTCGCAGCGCAGATCGCGTGGAGCAAGGCTGTCGATGGGCAATATGGCGACGAAGTCCACATCCAGCCGCAGCAGGTCGATGCCGAGATGAAGCGCCTTCAACAAGGCGCGGACAAAACGCATTTTCGTGTCTCCGAGATCTTCGAGGCGGTGGACAGTCCCGAACAGGACGCGCAAGTCCTGAAGAACATGCAAGGGCTGCTTGCGCAGATCCGCGAAGGCGCTCCCTTCGATGCCGTGGCTCGCCAGTTCAGCCAGAACCCCACCGCAGCGTCTGGTGGCGATATCGGTACGGTGCAGCAGGGGCAGCTCGTGCCCGAGCTGGATGGCGCGGTGCAAAAGATGAAGCCCGGAGACGTGAGCGAACCGATCAAGGCGTCCGGCGGATATTACCTCCTCCTGCTACGCGCGCGGTACGAACCGGCCGGCACAAAAGTTCCGGATACCCAACAGGCGGATGAGCATCCGACCGCTCTCACCTTGGAGCGCATTCTTCTGCCGATCGGTCCCAAGCCGCCGACGAAACTCCTAGATGGCGCAACCCAGGCGGCCAACGTCCTGCGGCAGCACATCGCCGGATGCGACAGCCTGCAGGAGCTGGTTGGGCATCTCAGAGGTGCGGTGCTCTTCAACCTGGGCAAGATGAATCTTGCCGAGGTGAGCGCGCAGATGCGCGATGCAATCGCCAAGACGCATCCCGGCGAGACCACTGAGCCGTTTGAGTCTCCCGCCGGCGTAGAACTTATCGTGCGCTGCGACGCTCCGCCGCCAAAAATCGAGGTTTGGCAGGCCCCCAAGCGCGAAGAGGTTGAAAATCAGCTTTACGAAGAGCAGATGGCGGTTTATGCGCGCCACTACCTGCGCGACCTGAAACGTGTCGCTGATATCGAAACGCCAGAGGACCGGGCGCTGAAAAATGCCAAGTCGTCCTCCGCCTCGCTCCGCTGACGCCCCGATCTACATCACCATGGGCGAGCCTTCGGGCATCGGGCCCGAAGTTGCGGTGGATGCATTCGAATTCTTCGGCGGATGCATCGGGGCGCGGCCGCTAAAGCTTGTCGGCGATCCTTCCGTATTCGCATCGTGCGGCGAAATCCGTCATGACGCGCTTGTTGAAACGCATCCGGTCGCGGTCCCGCGTGCCGCCGGAAAAGCGGACCCGCAAAACACGCGCGCCGTGGTCGATGCCATCGATGTGGCGGTGGCGCTCGCCCGCGACACCGGCGGCGCCGTGGTGACCGGCCCCATTCATAAGGCGGCCCTGATGGCGGACGGTTTCGAATTCGCCGGCCACACCGAATATCTGGCGAAGATTACTGGCGCCGATCGCGCCGTGATGATGCTGGTGGGCGGCGGATTGCGGGTCGTGCCGCTCACCATCCATATACCGATTTCGCAAGTACCGCGCGAAATCACCAAAGCGGCTATCGTCGAGACCGGCGAGATCGTTCTTCCGTCGCTGCGCCGGGATTTCGGCCTTGCGGCGCCTCGTCTGGCGGTTGCCGGATTAAATCCGCACGCGGGGGAAGATGGCGAACTTGGCGACGAAGAGCGCGACATCATCTGGCCGGCTCTCGAGGCTTTACGCGGGACCGGCGCCGAGGTCCTTGGCCCGTTGCCGGCCGATACGATGTTCCACGCCGAAGCCCGTGCACGTTATGACGCCGCCCTCTGCATGTATCACGATCAGGCGTTGATTCCGCTGAAGACGCTGGCGTTCTGGGAAGGCGTGAACGTCACGCTGGGGCTGCCGATCGTGCGCACGTCGCCCGATCATGGCACCGCGCTGGATATCGCCGGCACCGGCAAAGCCAATCCGCAAAGCATGATCGCGGCCATCCGACTCGCCGCGCAAATGGCCGATGCCAGAGGATGACCCGCTGCCGCCGCTGCGCGACGTCATCGCCGCGCACCGGTTGGCCGCAAAGAAATCGCTCGGCCAGAATTTCCTGCTCGATCTCAATCTCACGCGCCGCATTGCGCGCGCGGCAGGACCGCTTGAGAACACCACGATCTACGAAGTGGGGCCGGGCCCAGGCGGCCTCACGCGTGCCCTTCTCGCGGAGGGCGCGGCACGGGTGATCGCTGTCGAGCGCGACGAGCGCTGCCTCGCGCCGCCGCGCCAGATCCAGGCGGCATTTCCGGATCGGCTTGAAATCATCTCCGCCGATGCGCTCGAGATCGACGAGACCGCCGTGTTGCATCCCCACGGCATCGATGGTGACGTGCGGATCGCCGCGAACCTGCCCTACAACATCGGCAGCGCCTTACTGGTGAAGTGGCTGACCGCTCGCAGTTGGCCGCCGTTCTGGAAAAGCGCGACCTTGATGTTTCAACGCGAGGTGGCCGAACGCATCGTCGCCGCCCCCGCCACGGCTGCCTACGGCCGATTGTCCGTTCTCTGCCAATGGCGCGCGCGGGCCCGGATCCTGTTCGACGTGAACCGAAGTGCGTTCACGCCGCCGCCAAACGTCACATCCGCTGTCCTGCGGATCGAACCGCTGGCTGAGCCGGTTGCACCGGCCGAGCTTGCCGATCTCGAAGCGGTGACCGCCGCGGCATTCGGACAGCGCCGGAAAATGCTGCGCCAGAGCTTGAAATCGCTGACGCCGGACGCCGAGGCACTCGTCCGCACAGCAGGACTTGATCCGACAATTCGCGCGGAACGCCTCTCGATCGCGGAATTCGCGGCACTGGCGCGCGCCCGGCGCGCAGCGCATTGAGACGAGGCCCGCAGCGTGCCAGAGTTTGGCCAGCCGCTATTGGAGAACAACATGCGCAGCGAAGCCATTGTTGAATTCGGCAAACCCCTTCAGGAAATCGAAGGTACGCCGCCGGAGCCGAAAGGCACGGAAGTCCTCATCCGCGTGCACAATGCCGGCGTTTGTCATTCCGACGTGCACATCCAGGATGGACACTTCGATCTCGGTAGCGGCAACAAGATGCCGCTGAAGCTGCCGCTGCCACACGTGATGGGGCACGAAATCGAAGGCGAAGTCGCAGCCGTCGGGCCGGATGTGAAAGGGATCGAGATCGGCGCGCATTACGCCGTCTTCCCATGGATCGGCTGCGGCGACTGCGCCGCCTGCCAGCGCGACGAAGAGAATCTGTGCGTCGGCCGGCCGCGCCAGCTTGGCTGCTCGCCCAATGTGCCGGGAGGTTACGCCACGCATGTGCTGGTGCCGCATCCAAAATACTTGCTCGACTACGGCAATACGCCGCCAGCGCTCGCTGCCGCCTATATGTGCTCAGGCCTCACCGCCTTCGGCGCGATGAAAAAAGTCGGCAAGCTCGGACCGGACGATCAGGTGGTTGTGCTCGGTTGCGGCGGCGTCGGCATGATGGGGATCGAATTTGCTTGCGCGCTGTTCGGCAAAGGCCCGATTGCGGCGGACATCAACGACGGCCGCCTGGAAGCGGCCAAACGCGGCGGCGCAATTGCGACCTACAACACGAAAGATGCCAATGCGGCGAAACAACTGCTGACAGACACCAAAGGCGGCGCTTACGCCGTGGTTGATTTCGTTGGCTCCGAGGCGAGCTTTGCCTTTGCCAATTCGGTGGTCCGGCGCGGCGGCAAGATCATTGTCGTGGGCTTGTTCGGCGGGCAGATGAGTTCACCGCTGCCGATGTTTCCACTGCGGGCGCTCACCATCACCGGCTCGTTCGTCGGCTCGCTTCCGGAAGCGCAGGAGATGATGGCGCTGGTGCGCGACGGCAAAGTGCGGCCGATCCCCATCGAAAACCGGCCGCTCTCTGACGCCAGCAAGACTCTCGACGATCTGCGCAATGGCAAGATTACCGGCCGTGTGGTTCTGACACCATGACCGAGCAAATCCTCGAACCGGAGTTGCCGATTGTCGACCCGCATCATCATCTGTGGGACCGGCCGAAAGATATCCTGCGCAACCTGCCGCCGATCGAGCACGGCTTCATGGAGATCATCCGCGAAGTGCCGCGGTACCTTCTGGATGAGCTGCTCGCCGACCTGAAGAGCGGCCACAAGATCCGCGGCACGATCTACATGGAGTGCGGAGCGATGTACCGCGCTGACGGACCGGAGCCGCTGCGCCCCGTCGGCGAAACGGAGTTCGTCAACGGCATCGCGGCGATGACGGCGAGCGGATTGTACGGCGACGTGCGTGCTTGCGCCGGAATCGTGGGCCACACGGACCTGCGGCAAGAGCCCGGCGTCGTGGAGGACGTGTTGCGCTCCCATATCGCAGCGGGACACGGGCGCTTCCGCGGCATTCGCCAAAGCGCATCCTTTGACGAAGACCCGATGGTCTTGGGGCCGCTGCACGGCCGCGTGCCCGCAGGCTTGTACCGCGACGTCAAATTCCGCGCCGGCTTCGCGGTGCTCCACAAATTGGGCCTCTCCTTCGATTCGTGGCTGCTGGAGCCGCAACTGCCCGATCTCATCGATCTGGCGCAAGCGTTCCCCGACACGACCATCGTGCTCGACCATGTCGGCACGCCACTCGGCATCGCGCGCTATGCCGGCAAGCGCGAAGAGCGGTTCGATGAATGGCGAGACAACATCTGCGCGCTTGCGAAATGCGAAAACGTTGTCGTGAAGCTCGGCGGGCTGCCGATGCCGTTCGCCGGCTGGCGCAAGAGCTGGCACGAGCCGGAAGCCTCGTCCGAGCGGCTGGCGCGCGAGTGGAAGCCGTACATCGAAACCTGCATCGGGGCGTTCGGTCCGCGGCGCGGCATGTTCGAGAGCAATTTCCCGGTGGATCGCTTCGGCGCGACCTACGTGAATTTGTGGAATGCCTTCAAGCGTCTTGCGGCAGACTTCTCGCCGGATGAGAAGACGGCGCTGTTCAGCGGCACCGCCAGCCGCGTCTACCGGGTCAATCTGATCGAACAATAACTCTGCCTCCCGCGAGCATCTCAATAGCCGTGGAACTGCCGCCTGGCCTTTCTCAATCGGCGCCAAGATCCTCCACGAACTTACTGGTTCGTGTAATCTTGTTGGGATCGACACCCAAAATTCTTATCGTTCTTCCCCGCACCCGGAGAAAAAATGTCCAGCGGATCGACGATCTCGCCCCTGCGCATGAGCTCAGCGGAAACGTAGTCAACGACATCGCC
>DASYBT010000212.1:0-3903 GCA_036500585.1 Rhizomicrobium sp. | reverse complement strand
TGCGTGCCTGCATCATCGATGCGGTTGGGAACCCGTCGCGCTAAGCGAAAGTCTTTCCCAGCGCTCTAGCAGCCTGTCGGAGTGAGTTGGCGGACCGTTAATGGACTGGGCGAATTTGGATGGGTTGGGCCGGCGTTGGTTGGTGTTGGGTGCGGCCTGCGGCGAGCCGATCGTGGTTGGGTCGATTTTTCGGCACGCTGACGGGCCATCAGTGCGCCAGTTTGCGCAAGGAGGGCGCGGTTCTCCCTCAAACCGCACCTGCGAGGGCGAATAGTCTCTTTATGTTCCAGGCCATGGTGACGAGTTTCCATTCACCGCGAACTTTCTCCAGGCCACGCAACGAAAATTGCCGGAAGCCGATCACCGATTTGATGATGCCGAACACCGGTTCCGGTATTTGCTTTCGTAGCGCATCGAGGGCCTTGCCAGCTTTGGTCTGCAGGCGATGAGCCCTCGCCTCGGCCGGCGTCGGATTTTCCGGCGCCGGCGGATCGGCGGCAGTGCGCTCCGATAGCGGCGGGTAATGGCTCTGCCGGCCCTGCGCGATCAGCGGATCAATCCCCGCGGCAGCGCACGCGTTGACGCTCGCCTCGCTGAAATATCCCGTATCCGCCAGCAAAGTTTCGGCCTTGCCAAGTTCGCCGGGCAGTGCAGCAAGCGCTCCCAGCATCGGCGGCACTTGCTGCTTGTCGTTGGGCGCCTGCACCACATCGCCGGCGACCACCAGAAGGCTGTCCGCAGCCACCGCCGCCTGCGCGTTGTAGCACTGCTCGAACCCGCCAGCGGCCATCGGCATGATCCGCGATTCTTCATCCGTCAGATTGACCTGATCCGCCGGGCCTGGCGCTTCCACGGGAGGTGCAGGCGGCCGGCCTCCCGGCTTCCTGCCGGTCTCCGCACTTTTGGCTGCGCGCGCCGCCATCTTGGCCTCATGCTCGGCCTTCTCATGCGCATAACGTTCCTTCGCCCGCGCCTCGATGATCGCGCGCGCCCGGGCGATCTCGGCCAGGCGCTTTTCGCGCCGCGCCAGTTCCTCGGGGATCAACATCCCATCCGGCACATCGGCCTGATCGGCCGCTTCGGCCATCGCGGTGAGCTTGGCGACCGCCGCGCGCAGCTGCATCTCGATCTGACCGGCACGCTCATAGGACAGCGCGCTATGGCGGCTCGCGTTGGCGTGGATCTTGGTGCCATCCAGCGCCACCGTGCCCAGTTTCAGCATTCCCATCTCGCGCGCCATGACCAGCACCTGCACGAACAGCGCTTCGATCTGTTTGAGGAAGCGCCGGCGGAAGGTGGCGATCGTGGCGTGGTCGGGGTGCTGGTTGGCGGCGATGAAGCGGAACGCGACCGAATCGTAGGTCGCTCGCTCCAGTTTTCGGCTGGAAAACACGCCCGTGGCATAACCGTAGACGAGCAGGCCTAGCAGAACACTTGGGTGGTAGGACGCCTCCCCGGAGCCACGATAGCAGCCGGTCATCGCCCGCAATTCAAGCCCCGCAACCACCTCGACCACGAACCGCGCAAGGTGCCGTTCAGGCAGCCATTCATCCACCGACGGCGGCATCAGAAAGCCGGTGTCGCGATCAACAGGGCGGAAGTTACTCATGCAGAAGGAGGACCAGGCTCGAAAGGAAGCGAATCACTGCCCAGATTCTAAACACCCCCTGCGAGCCGTGTTAAGTCCGACAGGCTGCTAGTGTCCTGAACCTTAAGTCCATCAGATCATGTCGCTGCAGTGTTGTAAGTGCAAAACCGCTCGACAGCGGCGAGTATGTCATCGGCGGATTTGACCCACCGGAACGGCTTCGGTGCGGCGTTGTGGCGGTCGAGAAAGGCGTTTATGGCAGCTTCCAGTTCGTCGACGCTGCGATGTACGCCGCGCCTGATCTGCTTCTCGGTGAGCAGCGCGAAGAAGCGCTCGACCTGGTTCAACCATGAACTGCTGGTGGGGGTTAGATGAACATGCCAGCGCGGCCGCTTGGCCAGCCAATCGCGGATCAGGGCGGTCTTGTGGGTGGCGTAGTTGTCCCAGACCAGATGCACATCGAGGCCAGCCGGCACGTTGGCCTCTATTTCATCGAGGAACGTGCGGAATTCGGCGGCGCGATGACGTGGATAGCACTGGCCGATGACCTTTCCCGTGGCAACGTCGAGTGCAGCAAACAGCGACGTCGTGCCGTGCCTGACGTAGGCGTGGCTGCGCCGCTCCGGCTGGCCGGGCCGCATCGGAAATACGGTCTGGCTGCGGTCAAGCGCCTGTATCTGGGACTTTTCGTCGACGCAAAGCACGATGGCATGTTCAGGTGGAGATAGGTACAGCCCGACAACGTCGCGCACCTTGGCGACGAAATCCGGGTCGGTGGAAAGCTTGAACGTCTCCTGGCGATGCGGTTTCAGCGAAAAGGCGCGCCATATCCGCTGCACCGTGCTGACCGACAGGCCACAGTCGCGCGCCATGCCCCGCGAACTCCAATGCGTCGCTCCCTCGGGCTGGCTTTCCAGTGTCCGGGTAATCACCGCTTCGATCCGCGCGTCCTCGATCGTACGTGGCGCGCCCGGCCGCGGTTCGTCGCGCAGGCCGTCGACGCGCTGGGCCAGAAAGCGGCGGCGCCACTTGCCCACCGTCATGGCATGCACATCGAGCAAGCGCGCAACCGCCTTGTTTTCCAAGCCGTCGGCGCACGTCAGCACGATCCGTGCGCGCTGGGCCAAAGCCTGTGCGGTCTTCGGCCGCGCGGCCATTGCCGTCAGTTCGGACCTTTCCGCTTCCGTCAGCGCCAGCGCTTCCAGCCGCCGTCCCGCCATCCATGCTCTCCTGCTTCGACGCAGAAAAGCTCGCAAGTCCCGCCGAATCGTTCGAAATGCTGATTACGAATCCCTGATATGACGGACTTCAGATTCGGGACACTAGACGCTGCACAAGATGAGGAGCGCGCCGATGAGTGCCGATCTCGATCATCCGCACACCGAGCGCCACGACCATGATCACGGCCAGGAGCCGCCGTCCGCCACAGCCCTTCGCGTGAAGGCTCTGGAATCATTGCTCATCGAGAAGGGCCTGGTCGATCCGGCCGCGCTGGATGCCATCATCGACTATTACGAAACCAAGGTGGGCCCGCGAAACGGCGCGCGTGTCGTTGCGCGCGCGTGGACCGATCCTGCCTACAGGGCGCGTCTCATCGCGAACGCGGCCGCCGCGATCGCCGAGCTCGGGTACTCCGGCACCCAAGGCGAGCACATGGTTGCCGTCGAGAATACGCCTGCCGTCCACAACATGGTCGTCTGCACGCTCTGCTCCTGCTATCCGTGGCCGGTACTGGGGTTGCCGCCGAACTGGTACAAATCGCACGCCTATCGCTCCCTGCGCGGTCATCGAACCGCGCGCCGTCCTGCGCGAGTTCGGCCTCGACCTGCCCGATTCCGTCGCGGTGCGCGTCTGGGATTCGACCGCCGAGATTCGTTACCTCGTCTTGCCGGAACGTCCCGCCGGCAGCGAGAACATGAGCGAAGAACAACTCGCCGGACTGGTTACGCGCGATACCATGATCGGCACGGCCCGGGTGCGCGTGCCATGAACGGCGTGCACGATATGGGCGGCATGCATGGTCTTCCGCCGCTCGTCATTGAACCGAACGAGCCAGTGTTCCACGAAGCGTGGGAAGCGCGGATCTACGCCCTTTCCGGCGCGGCCGGTGCCTGGAGACGCTGGAATATCGATGCCGGCCGGCACCAGCAGGAGCGCATGCAAGCTGCCGATTACCTGCGTGCGAGCTATTACGAGCGATGGCTGTTCGCGCTGACCGAGAACGCCGTCAGGCATGGCCTGGTCACCCGCGAGGAGGTCGAAAGTGGCCGCCCGGCGCCCGGCGCTCCCAAGCTCACGCCGCCTTTGCAGGCATC
>DASYBT010000211.1:0-39695 GCA_036500585.1 Rhizomicrobium sp. | reverse complement strand
CTACGACAGGCGCTGGAAAGCCTCGATCGCGACCGCACGTTCCTGAAGAAGGGCGGCGTGTTCAACGATGACTTCATCGACAGCTACATCGATCTCAAGATGAGCGAAGTGTATGCCTTCGAGCACACCCCGCATCCGATCGAATTCAAGATGTACTATTCCGTGTAATCGGCTCTCGCAGTCCAACGAGGGCGCGCTTCGGTGCGCCCTTTTTTTCGGCCGCAGGTTGCACCTTAACGCGTGGTTAAAGCGAGTGCCGCACTCTGCGTGCCGCAGGAACGCGTTCAGAGGCAACCATGTCGCGCAATGTTCGCAGTCAAATCCTTCGGCTCTTGATTCCAGCCATGGCGAGCACTTTCATCGCTCAGGCTGCCCCAGCGTCCGCGCGCGAATACAATTTGCATATCCTCCATGGCTTCTGCAGCGAGCCGAACTGCCGCGATGGCAAATGGGCCGGCGACCTTGTTTCCGACGCAACTGGCAATCTGTACGGGACCACCACATACGGCGGCTTCGTTGGCGTCGGTACGATCTTCGAACTCAGCCGCGCCGCGAATGGAAACGGTTGGAGCTATCGCGTTCTACACGACTTCTGCACCGAAACCCGCTGCCGCGATGGCAGCTTCGTCGACGGACCGCTGGTTGTGGATCGTGCCGGCGCAATTTATGGCGTGGCTACTGTGGGTGGCGACAGTGGCTACGGCGTCATCTTCAAACTGTCACCCCCCAACACGGAGAGACCCCTCTGGAGGTATCAGGTCCTGACGGAGATTTGTCCTGCACCCAGCGACTATTGCGAGCCCATCAGCTTCATCAATTACGGCCTTACCTATGCCGGCGCAGCCGCGGGCGCGCTTTACGATGGCACGTCGCCGCTTTACGGCACGAGCTTTCTTGGCGGCCTGGATGGGTCAGGCACCGTGTTCTCCGTCACGCCGCCGCGGCCGGGCCGGAGCAGGTGGCACTTCAAGGTCATCTACGATTTCTGCTCTCAAACAGAATGCGGCGATGGCGGTGAGCTTCCGGGCGCCAACGTGGTTGTCGACGCTGCTGGAAATCTGTTTGGAACAACCACAGCCGGCGGCGTGAACGGCGAAGGCGTGCTTTTCGAGCTTCAGAAGAAGAAACGCGCTTGGACAGAAACCGCTCTGTATAACTTTTGCTCGCAACCCAATTGCACCGATGGAGAGGCACCCGGATCGTTGACGCAAGATCTGGCAGGCGATCTGATCGGCACATCCAGTGCAAGCCACAATTTGTGCCAGTGCGGTCTGCTTTTTAGGTTTACGTCCGGCGCAAGTTGGACCGAACAGGTCCTTCACCATTTTTGCCGCAGGGCTGAATGCCGGGACGGGAGTCTACCGACTGGGCTGGCGCTTGCGCCAGGGAGTGATCTTTTCGGTGTGACTCAGCGTGGCGGCGGTCATGACATCGACCAGTATGGCGAAGGAGGCGGCACGATCTTCCGTCTCGGATCCTCCTTCGATGTGCTCCGCCGCTTTTGCAGCGAGCCGGATTGCGCCGACGGCGAATATCCCGATCCCAGCGTCGTCGTCGATCCGGCGGGCAACGTATTCGGAACGACCTCTCAAGGCGGCCCGCACGGCGACGGCGAGGTGTTTGAACTTTCGCCGTAAGGCCTGGTGCCACTCCATTGAATTCAAGATGTATTATTCCGTGTAATCGGCTCTCGCAGTCTCCAATGAAGGCGCGCTTCGGTGCGCCCTTTTTTTTCGGCTGCGCAAATTGCAGGTTGACGGGGGACTAATGTCGGGCGCTCACTCTGCCTCGTACGGTTGCCGAGGGGGCGCACATGCCGCGTAGTCTTCCGAGCCAGTGCTTTCAGGAGTCGTTGTTTGCGATAGCCATTGCCTTCTTCGCGGCGTGCAGTGCCGCCTCGGCGCACGAATACAGCCTGCACATTCTCCATGCTTTTTGCAGCGACGTGAATTGCCGCGATGGCCAATCCACATACGCCGGACTTGTTTCGGACTCCTCGGCCAACTTGTACGGAACAACACAATCCGGCGGGGCCAACGGCGGGGGCACCGTATTCGAATTGCACCGTACGCCGGATGGAAAGCGGTGGTCCTATCAGGTCCTGCATGACTTCTGCGCCAAAGCCCACTGTCGCGACGGGGCTATCGTGGAAGGGCCGTTGGTTGTGGATCAAGCCGGCGCGCTCTATGGAATGACCAATATCGGCGGCCGCCGCCCGGGTGGCTTGATCTTCAAACTGATCCCCAGCGCCAACGGAACTATCTGGACGTACCAAGTCCTAGCGGACATCTGCCCTGAAGCGGGCAACAACTGTCAGAACCTTAGCCAAGCCAATTTCGGGCTCACCTACGCAGGGGCAAGCACTGGGGCCATGTACGACGGAACTTCGCCGCTCTATGGCACCAGCAGGCTCGGTGGCCTGGGTCTGTATGGCGCAGTCTTCCGGACATCGCCTCGGCCCGCGAACGCAAAATGGTCCATCGATGTGATCCATTCGTTTTGCTTCCAGTCCGGCTGCGTGGATGGCGGGTTTCCCGCCGCGAACGTCGTGGTAGACGAAGCCGGCAATCTCTTCGGCACAGCCACGTGGGGTGGCGCAAACGGCGGCGGGACGTTGTTCGAACTCCAGAAGAAGCACCACACGCGGGTGCAAACCATCCTGTATAATTTCTGCTCGCAAATGAATTGCACCGACGGAGAGGCGCCTACGGCCGTCACGGAAGGCCTGGCAGGTAATCTCATCGGGGCCGCCAGTACAGACCCTAACTCGTGCGCCTTTGCGTACCGATGTGACCTGCTTTTCCAGTTTGCGGCGGGCACCGATTGGAGCGAGCAGATCATCCACCAATTCTGCAAAAGGCCTGACTGTCGCGATGGCACTCAGCCAGTCGGTGTACTCGCGACACCATCCGGCAGCCTGTATGGGGCGAGCATCTACGGTGGCGGACACGACGCCGACGAAAACGGCAAGGGCGGCGGTACAATCTTTCGGCTGGACTCATCGTTTGACGTGCTGCGCCGCTTTTGCCGCCGCCCCAATTGCGCTGACGGCGAATACCCGAATTCAGCGATCCTTGTAGATGCTGTCGGCAACATTTTTGGAACAACGCAAACCGGCGGACCGAATGGCGCCGGCGAGGTCTTCGAGTTGACGCCGTAAGGCGCCAAGCGATTACGCCGCGGCAATGACCGGCTCGCGGTCCGCCGGATGGCGCTGGCTGGCAGCATCCACCGGCAGAACCACATAGGCGCGGCAGCCATGGCCGTGCTCGCTTTCGATCCAGGCGCGGCCGCCATGCAGCTCCGCCAGACCGCGCACGAGAGCGAGCCCCAGCCCCGTCCCACCACCTTGTCTGTCGTAGCGATTGTCCACCTGACTGAACGGCTTGAAAACCTTGTCGAGCTTGTCGCGCGGGATTCCCGGCCCGTTATCCTGCACCATGATCTGGAATCCGCCGCAGCGCGCGCGGCTGCCGACGACGCCGATGCGGCCGCCTTCCGGCGTGAACTTCACCGCGTTGGAAACGAGATTGATCAGGATCTGCTTCAGCGCGCGCTCGTCCGCCCACAGCTGCGGCGCTGACGGTTCCACATCGATGATGAGCTGCTGATTGCGCTCGCGCGCCTTGGCGCTGGTGATCTTGAGGGCCGTGTCGAACACCTTCTGCGCATCGAGCGGCTGAGGCTCGATTTCCATGCGGCCGGCTTCGATCTTCGCCACGTCCAACAAATCGTTGATCAGGCTGAGCAGATGCGAGCCGGAAGCGTGGATGTCACCGGCATATTCCACATAGCGGGGCGAACCGGCCGAGCCGAAACACTCCTTGGCGATGATTTCCGAGAAGCCGAGGATCGCGTTCAGCGGCGTGCGCAATTCGTGGCTCATGTTGGCGAGGAACGCCGTCTTGGAGGCATTGGCTGTCTCGGCCTCGAAACGCTTGCGCAGCGCTTCGTCGCGTGCCTCCTCCAGCTCGCGAGCAAGGTCTTCGACCTCGAAGCGCAGCCGCGAGTCCTCGTCGAGGCGGTAGGTCATGCGGCGGCCGTCGAGGAACAGCTGCAGCGCATAGATCGGCATCATCGCGGCAAGCGCGACATCGAGCCAGCTGCCGGCGAACAGCAGCCTGAGCGATGTCAGCGCCACGATCGGCACCAGCATGGCGAGCAGAATGTCCATGTGATTGGCACGCGTGACGACAAAGCCGGAAAACACGCAAACCATCGTCGCCGCGAGCAGCACATGGTTGAGCTGGTTGCCGGGCTCCCACACGATCCACGGCAACACGCCCCAGGCGGCGCTGATGACGACATGCAGGGCGGTGAATTTGGTGAACCAGCGTTGCAGCCGTTCGGCGCTGGCATGCGCGGCAACATCCCGCTGATAGGCGTCGACGAAGCGATCTGCGGCAAACATCACCGCCGCCACGATCGCCGCGGCGATCCCCGTCACATAGATCGGGCGGTTTCCCAGGGGGCCGAACAGGCTCGATCCGATGACCGCAACGAGCAACGCCCAAGCCGGGCTGACGAAGCGTGTGGAATGCACGACCTCGGCGATGAGATCGAGCTGCGACTTCAAAACGCGTGCGTCGGCGCTTCTCTGAATGCGAAGACGCTGCCCATATCCCACTGGCATGATCCTGATGACGCGTGCCGGGGGATTGTTAGCGCCTGTGTCCTAAGAATTGCTTAGGCATGTGCTTCGCGGCGCGATGTGCTTTCGCTGCTTAACACATGATTGCCACCGCGCTCGCGCATACCCAAATGGTTGAGTTCCGTTAAGCTGCCGTTTACGACGAATCATCCCTCCCATGGCCAAGAAACCACCCAAAGATCCCACCGACCTGTTCGAAACCGCCGCCGGCTCCTCCAATGGCTACACCGCCAAGGACATCGAGGTGCTGGAAGGCCTTGAGCCGGTACGCCGCCGGCCCGGCATGTATATCGGCGGCACCGACAGCCACGCCCTTCATCACCTGGCGGCGGAAATCCTCGACAATTCCATGGACGAGGCGGTGGCCGGGTTCGCCACGCGGATCGAAATCGAGCTGCGGCCGGGCGATGTTCTCAGCATCCACGACAATGGCCGTGGCATTCCGATCGACCCGCACCCCAAGTTCAAGAACAAATCGGCGCTGGAAGTGATCATGACCACCCTGCACGCCGGCGGGAAGTTCGGCGGCAAGGTCTACGACACCTCAGGCGGCTTGCACGGCGTCGGCGCGTCGGTGGTGAACGCGCTGTCGGAGTGGATGGAGGTGGATGTCGCGCGCGACCGCCGCGCTCACGTCATGAAGTTCGCGCGCGGCAAGGCAGTAGGCAAACTGAAGGACTTAGGCGCGGTGAACCGTCGCGGCACCACCGTCACGTTCAAGCCGGATCCGCAGATTTTTGGGAGCGATGTCCACTTCTCGCCGGCGCAGCTTTACCGCATGGCGCGGTCGAAGGCGTATCTCTACCGCGGCGTGGAAATCCGCTGGTCGTGCGATCCGTCGCTGCTGAAGGCCAACAGCACGACGCCGGCCGAGGACAAGCTGCACTTCCCCGGCGGCCTGCTCGATTTCCTGAAGAGCGAAATTTCCGGCAAAGCGATGGTGACGCGGGAATTCTTCGGCCCGCCGGAAGCAGAATCCAAAGGCAAGCGTCCGCAGGTGGAATGGGCGGTGACGTGGGTGCCGATGGCCGATCCGTTCCTCCACTCCTATTGCAACACCATTCCCACCACCGCGGGCGGCACGCACGAGCAGGGCCTGCGCAACGCGCTGACCAAAGGCCTGCGCGCTCATGGCGAACGCGTCAACAATCGCAAAACCGCGAACATCACGCCCGACGATGTGATGGCAGCGGCCTGTGGTGTGTTGTCGGTATTTATCCGCGAGCCGGAATTCCAGGGCCAGACGAAAGAAAAACTGTCGACCGCCGATGCGCAGCGGCTGGTCGAATCCAGCATGCGCGATCACTTCGATCACTGGCTGGCGCAAAACCCGCAGGAAGCGGGCAAGCTGCTCGACTTCGTCCTCGATCAGGCGGACGAGCGGCAGAAGCGTAAGCAGGAGCGCGAAGTCTCGCGCAAGGCGGCGACGCGCAAGCTGCGTCTGCCCGGCAAGCTCGCCGACTGCACCCGCGATGCGCCGGGCGGCACCGAAATCTTTCTGGTTGAAGGCGATTCTGCCGGCGGATCGGCCAAGCAGGCGCGCGATCGCGCCACCCAGGCCATTTTGCCGTTGCGCGGAAAGATCCTGAATGTGGCCAGCGCCGCCGCCGGTAAGCTGGAGCAGAATGCGGAGCTCGCCAGCCTCGTGCAGGCGCTGGGTTGCGGCACCGGCTCCCGCTACCGCGAGGACGATCTTCGCTACGAGCGCGTGATCGTCATGACCGATGCCGACGTCGACGGCGCGCACATCGCCTCGCTGCTGCTGACCTTCTTCTATCGCGAGATGCCGGCCTTGATTCAAGGCGGCCATCTGTTTCTCGCCATGCCGCCGCTTTATCGCCTCAGCCACGGCGGCAAGACGGAATATGCGCGTGACGAGCGCCACCGCGATCAGCTGTTGAAGACGGCCTTCAAAGGCAACGCCAAGGTGGAGATTTCCCGCTTCAAGGGCCTGGGCGAAATGATGCCGGCGCAGCTCAAGGAAACCACCATGAAGCCGGGCGCTCGCACGCTCATTCAGGTGGAAGTGCCCGACGACGCAAAGAAGGACACCGATAAGCTCGTCGAACGGCTGATGGGCAAGAAGCCCGAGCTGCGCTTCCAGTTCATTCAGGAAAACGCGCAGTTCGCCGCCGCCGACGTGGATGTTTAGACTAGGGGAGAGAGATGGAGCTAACTAATATCGAAGCAGCGCTACTCGTACTCTCGCTGCTTTTGCCTGGATTCCTCACGGTTTCGCTCTTCAGACTTATCGTTCCGGCGAAGGAGCTTTCCGATCAACGTGGCATCCTTTCGTACTTGGCGTTCAGCACCATCAACTATGCATTTTTCGGTTGGCTACTTTGGCTCGCGTTCGAATGGGACGTTCTGGAACGAAACATCTTTCTTGCTGTCCTTGTTTGGCTTTTGTCTTTTTCGTTGGGCCGGTCGCGCTCGGCCTTCTGTTCGGGTTTGTTTGGCAGCGGAACCTTCATCGGCGCATGGCCGGCGCAATCGGGATTCGCATTCCGCACCCCATTCCCAATTCATGGGACTACATGTTCGATTCCGTGGGAGAACCCAGCTGGATGCTCGTCACCCTAATAGACGGGAGCCAAGTGGCCGGTTATTTTGGAAGGCGTTCGTTTGCATCTTCCGACCCGAATGAGCGCGATATCTTTCTCGAACAGTGTATAGGATCAACGCGGACGGCACTTGGAATCGGGACGACGCCGGAAAAGGGATCTGGCAGACGCAAAGGGACACAAGGCTATCACGCTGTGGCAGCAATCCGCAGGAGCTTGAAATGACTTATTTCACACGCTGGCGCGTTAGCGATGGTCACCAGGTCTTGGCTCAGGGGAGTAGCGGCAACGAAACCTCCGTTGGCAAGGGTCACCAACCCGCTCCGATTGGGCGGGGTCACCAGCCGGCCTCGTCTACAAGCTCAACGCCACCGACTCCTCCGCCCAACTCCGGCTCAGGAGTCAGTAGCCCGCCTCCCTCAAAGGCAAATTCAAATTAGCGGGCGGCTCTGACGCTTCGCGACTGAGCTCCGCTTCGCAGAGGCTTTTGGCGGCCTGACGCTCGGCCTTCCAGAATTGCCGTTTCGCCCAGCGTAGATGGCGCCACCATTCGGGCGGCGGCGTGAGGTGCCCTTTTCTAACATTCGCCAAACTTAGCCTGCCTTCCCACTACGGCGGCCCAGGCCCTCTGCGAGCAAACTGACGGCAAGTGTGTTCAGGCTGACCCCCTCGGCTTTCGCGCGCGCCGCCAGCCGCTGATGCAGCGAACGGGGAGCACGCATTCGCCATTGCCCGCTCGCGCTGCCGGGCGGCGGAACGTTGCGGCCGGTCTCACGCAGCGCGGCGACTGCTGAGCCGAGAGCCTTCTGGCCATCCTTGATCGCAGCCAAAGCGGTTTTCCCATCGCCGAAAACGCCGGCAATGTCAGGGAACTCGCAAAGAAACCCACCGCCTTCTTCCTCCGACAATTTGCGTACGATGAAGGGATATCGTTCGAGAGACGTTTTCATCTGCAACTCCGCATCTCATTCCACACGCCCGATCATCTCCACAAACAATCTGATGTAGACCGGCTTGATGGGCCGCCGCGCCGGCACCGACAAGATCGGGCCGAGCGACGGCAGGAAGATGACATGGCTGCCGCTCGGGTTTCGCCATTCGATCCCATATCGCTCGGCCACGGCCTTCAAGTCACCGATCTGCCAGTCGCCACGCGGATTGCGCCGCATCCGATCAAGGAGCTTATCGCGGGCGGCCATGCGAGATTGGTATCATATGCGGTACCACGGGGCAAGCGCTAGCGAGGCGACAGGGCGACTGAATTCGCCAGCAGCACGCCGTCGCCGGATTGCGATGGCATGGCGGTGTTGGGACGCGCCGCGGCGAGCTTGGCGCCGAACGCCGGCAAGCCGTAGCGGCGTTCGGCGAACTTGAGTGTCACGGGCTCCATGCTTCGCAGGGTCAGCGAGAAGCTGAGATCGCTGCAGTCGCGACTGGCGCAGATGAGGCGAAAATCGCCGGGAGCTTGAGCAGCCACGTGCTGACCACGAACATCGAGCGAAACCAGTTGCGCTTGCTTGGGAACCACGAGGACCATGGCGTGGGCCGCGGCGGAGCCGCGCAGACGCACCGTCACGTGACGCATGCCGCCGGTGTTGCTGTCGCTCACCACGGTGGCTGAGGGCAACGGATAGCTTGGGCTTCCCGCCGGCGCCACATCGCCGGCGCCAAGATCGAGTCCCGCATAGGCTTCCTTGTCATAGTGGAAGCCGCCCGCCTTGCGCAGCGATGCCGGGATAGGCTCCGGCGCTTTCGCCTTCCACGAGGTGTCGGCAATCCAGCGCGCCGGCCTGTTGCCGTTTTCGAAATAGATGAGGTTCAACCGCTGCGGTGAGGCCCTGCTGTATGCCGGATACAGACCGGCCAGAATCGCGACCAACACTGCGGCAATGAACACGAACGTCTCGCACGAGACCCAGCTCAAATGCGCACGCGGCCACCGCGCCATGAGCGGCACCAGGGTCATCAGTCCGAACGCCGCCGGAAGGGTGAACAGCGGGTGCAGCTTAAGGCCCATCAGAGTTTCGCCGGTGACCACCAGCGGAAACCACACCAGCAGCGCCGTCAATGCGGCGACGAACAGCGCGATTCCGCCGAGCAAGCCGTCCCACTTGCCGGGCACGAACGCCGCCACCAGCAACAGCGGCGCGGCCACCAGCGATGGGAAGAGGAAATACGGACTAAGCCCCGGTAGGGTTACGGCGGTGACGATCGCAAGACCCGCCACCCACAGCCATGCCGAAGCCGCCGCGCCATGCACGCTCGTCATGCGCGCGACCAGCATCGTCATGCCCCAGACGCCAAGCCCAAGCGCAATGCGCATGGGCAGCGGATAGGCGTAGGTCGGATCTGGCATTGCCGAAACGATCCGCGCGATGAACGCGAAAACGAATCCAAGCACCAGACATCCGGCGAGCAGCGCGAGCGGCATCAGCGCGGCCCGAAGGGTCGTTCCGGGGCCGATGTTCGGCTGCCGGGTCAGCCAGCCGGCAATCGCGATCACGACAAACACAAGCACGGATAGCGGAAGTGCAAGTCCCGTCGGAATGCGCGGCAGCCACACCTGCAGGATGCTCAGGTAGACATCGTTGCCGTCCCTGAGCGCGGCGTAATCGGTGTGCTCGAGACCGCGCACCATGCCGAGCAGATTGTTGCCGTGCATGGCCAGGGTGGCGCGGCTCAAGTTGCGGCGCAGATCGAGCGGCGAGTGGTAGTAGCGGACGTTGTCCGCGAACGCGAAATTGAACGACGTGAAGCCTGCATCGATGAACAAGGTGAGGTCGGTGTCGTTCGGCAGGCGCTTGTAGATCTCCGCGAACAGCGAACTCGTCGCGTATTGCGGCACGCTCGCGGCGTAGAGATCGATCAGCCTTGCATCGCCGGGACTGGTCTGGAACAGAAGGCTGGCGCCGCTGGTGCCGCGCGCCTCCACATTCACCACCGCACCCACGCGCGCCTTCAGCGCAGCGTTCTGCAGGAAGGCGTTGGCGCCAAGCAGTCCCGCCTCTTCGCCATCGGTGATGAGAGCGATGACCGGGTGGAGCGACTTGCCGTGCCCGGCTTTCAGCGCGCGCGTAGCCTCGAGAATGGTGGCGACGCTGGACTCGTCGTCCGATGCACCCGGGCCGGCAGGCACGGAGTCGTAGTGCGCCATCATCACGATGGCCTTGCCGGTGCCCGGCACGACATCGGCGATGATGTCGGTCACCGTGGCGCACGGCAGCACGCCGAATTTGCGCGCATCCTGCTCGTTGCAGGTGAAGGCGGTGTAGGTGCGCGCCGGAATGCCCAACGCGGCGAGCTCGTTCAGGATGCGTCCTCGCACCGCTGCGTTCTCGGCGCTTGAAACCGGATGCGGCTTCTCGGGCCCCAGCACCCGGGCCAGCACATGCTCGGCATTCTCCACCGAGAACGCAGAACCATTGGGTGGAACGCTCGCAGGCTTGTACGGAACGCTGCCCCACAGGCAGACAAACCAGATAGCCAGCGCCACCAGCCCAAGCAGCCACACGCGCAGCAGCGCCATCGCGTTCCCCCTCGATCCCGCTCGGCTGCCATGCGCGGGTTGCGCTGGCAGCAAGCCCACCCTTTCAGTAGCCTCGCCCGCTCGAGTTCCATTGTCGAGTCGCGATGCGCCTGAGTGCCCCCTTCCCTGTCCTGTTCTTCGCCAGCGCTGCGCACGGCATGCACCACATCCTGCTGACGCTCTATCTCACCCTGGTGCTGATCATCACGGGCGAATGGCACCTGCCCTACAACCAGTTGATCGGGTTGTGGACCATCGGCGCGATGCTCGTGGGCGTCGGCGCGCCGGTCGCCGGATGGCTGGCAGACCGCATCGGCGAGACCAAGGTGCTGGTTCTGTGCTTCCTCGGCCTTGGCGCATCCGGAATCCTGTGCGGGCTGGCGCAGACCCCGTTGCAGATGGAAGGCGCTCTGGCGCTGCTGGGGCTCTCCGGCTCGGTCTATCACCCGGTGGGATTTTCCTGGGTGGTGAAGCATGCGCGGGTGCGCGGCCGCGCCATTGCGGTGACGGGAATCGCCGGCAGCATTGGCGTGGCGCTGGGACCGGTGACGGCGGCGGGATTGGCGCAGTTCGCCGGCTGGCGGGTTGCTTTCATGATTCCCGGCGCGATCACCATCGCCATCGGACTTGTGCTGATCGGATTTTATCTCGCCGGCCGCATTGTCGATCGCGCCGACGATCACATCCCGGCCACCCACACGCCGAGCCGCGCCGACATGACTCGCGTCTTCGCCGTGCTGTCGCTCACCATGACCGTCTCGCTCGCGCTCTACGCGGCGTTTGGCGCGGCGCTGCCGAAGCTGGTGCAGTTGAGCGCCATCGCGCGCACCTCCGACTTTTTCATGATCGGACTGATCGCCGGCGCCATTCAGCTGATCGGCGCGTCCGGCCAGTTCGCCGGCGCCCATCTGACAGATCGCGGCAACGCCGCGCGCGCTTACGCGGTGATCTTCGTGCTGCTCGCCGCCCTCTTCCCGCTTCTGGCGGCGAGCCGTGGCTGGGGCATCGCTGCCATTGGCATACTGATCGTGCTCTTGTTCGAGTCCACGGCGCCGATCGAAACCTTGCTGCTGGCGCGCTACACGCCGGCGCGGCGCCGCGGCATGGTGTTCGGCATCCGCTACGGATTATCGGCGATCGGCACGCCGCTTGGCGTGTGGCTGGTGGCGCGCTTCTACAATCCGCAGGTCCATTTCACCTATCTGCTGATCGCACTGGCGATCTTCGCCGCCACCGCCATGCTCGCCGCGCTGTTCCTGCCGAGCGACCGAAGGACCATCGCCGTTCCGGCGGAATAACACGTTCGGTCTCCCAAGCACTGGCGCTTTCCCATGTTGCAGGAATTGCTATCCTGTCGCCTGGTTCACGTTTGGGATTTGTGAAGAAGATGTTCCGGCAATAAAAATGAAGGATGCTCTCGTCAAGATTACCTTTGATGTCTCGGACCAAAGCGATTCCGGGTTTGTAACCGAGCGCCTTTGGTCTAAGGCCATTGGGGACGACATCTACGTAATCGATAATTCCCCGTTTCAGGCGTATGGAATTAGCCTTGGTGATAAGATTCTTGCCAAGAATGAAAATGGCGAGCTGAAGTTTGTGAACGTCGTAGAGAGAGGTGGGCATTCGACATATCGTGTCAGGCTCCCGGCTGGATGCGATCACAATTATTTTTTACAGCACTGGAAAAAACTGGAAGCACTCGGCTGCACGTACGAAGGCGCCAGTGGCGAGCAGAAGTTGTATTCAATTGATGTGCCAACGATAGGCAACGTACCCGAGGTTTATCGTGTTCTTCAGGCGGGCGAAGAAGCAGGAACCTGGGAGTTTGAAGAGGCTCACTATTTTCGGCCAGGTAAGACCTGAGGCCAGAGAACATCGTTGCACGGGACGGCGAGAAGCAACGGTGCCCCTATGGAAGCGGTCTCGACCTGATATAATCTGAAGCATGAAGACGAAAGCCAAGCCAAAGCGCGCCTCCTACACGATCGGCCGCGATAGCTTTGCCAAGATCAGCGAGGTCGAAGGCATCGAGCCGAGCCGCCAACTGGAAGAAGATTTTCGGGAGTTCGATCGCAAGGGCCTGTCGGCCACCGAGCGGCGGCGCATCCTTGCGAGCAAATACGCCGGCAAGTCCTGATTCCTGCTCGTGAAGGCTGGCGGTTCACCCCCTGTGTCTTGACCGGGGAGCGGTGGCCACACAAAGTCGGGCGGCAATTCCGATCAACGGGCTGGGGAATCCAAAATGCGTCGTATCTTTGCGCTGTCGCTTGCCGCCTTCGCGCTTTTCGGCTCCGCCGCCACGGCAGGCACCTTGAAGAACCTCACCCATCAGCCGCCGGACGGCGCGGTCATCACCATGCAGCTGACCGATGGCACCGTGCTGGCGCAGGGCTACGGCGAAGCCGACTGGTGGAAGCTCACGCCGGACAACACCGGCAGCTACGTCAACGGCACCTGGAAGCAGGTGGCGAGCCTGCCCTCCGGCTACGAGCCTTACGCGATGGCGGAATCGGTGCTGGCCGACGGCCGCGTGGTCATCGCCGGCGGCGAGTACAATTTCGACCAGTTCTCGTTCACCAATCTGAGCGCGATCTACGATCCTATCGCCGACAAATGGACCGACATCACACCTGATTTCAATTTGCTGCCCTTCATCGGCGACTCTCCCGCGACCGTTCTGCCGGACGGCCGCTTCCTGGTCGGCGAAAAATTCAAGAAGAAGATGTTCGTCTTGGATCCGAACACGCTCGCCTGGTCTGAACTGCCGTCGACGCACAAGCACGATTTCAATGCGGAGGAAGGTTACATCCTCATGCCGGATGACTCGATCCTCACCTTCGACGTGAAGGCGCATCCGCAATCGGAGCGTTACCTCGTGAGTTCGGGGAAGTGGGTGGACGCCGGCAGCACCGTGGTCGACTTGCGGGGGCCGCAGGATTGCTGCGGCCGCTGCATCGAGTACGGACCGAAGAACAAGTGTTACGATCCGCCGGGCGAAGTCGGCGGCGCGGTGCTGCGGCCCGACGGCACGGTGTTCGCCACCGGCTCGATCCCCGACGGCGAGCAGGTTGCGCACACGTCCATCTACACGCCGCCCAGCGCCGGCGATCCCAGCGGGCACTGGACGCCGGGTCCCGATTTCCCCAGCGGCGATCAGGCGTTCGACGCACCCGTCACCTTGCTGACAAACGGCAATGTGCTGATCGACAGCTCGAACGGCGTGCTCTACGAGGCGAACGACACGACGATGACACGCGTCGGCTCGGCTTGCTGCAACCTGATGAACCTGCCAACGGGGGAAGTGCTGATCTCCGGATCGCAGGTGTACCAGCCGTCGGGCAAGTACAAGGCTGCCTGGGCGCCGAAGATCACCAGCGCGCCGTCAACCGTAACGCGCGGCCAGACGTACCAAATCTCCGGTGAGCAGTTTAATGGCGTCACGCAGGGCGCATCGCTGGGAGATGAGTTCGACTCACACACCAACTATCCGCTGGTACGCATCACCAACGCTGCGACGGGGCATGTGTTCTACGCCCGCACGCACGACCACAGCACCATGGGTGTGGCGACCGGCAAGGCGACGGTGTCCACCAACTTCGATGTGCCCGCGGGAATGGAAACCGGCGCCAGTTCGCTGGAGGTTGTGGCGAACGGAATTCCGTCGAAGCCGGTCGCGGTGACGGTGAATTAGCCTCGGAGGCGCGCCACACCTGATGCATCCTGCCCTGCATGCGCAAACAACGCCGGACAAGGCCGCCATCACCATGGCGGGCTCGGGCGAAGGCCTCACCTATCGTGAGCTCGAGGAGCGCTCCAACCAGGGCGCGCAGCTGTTTCGTAAACTGGACTTGCAACCCGGCGATGCCGTCGCGCTCTTCATGGAGAACAATCTTCGCTATCTCGAGATCTGCTGGGCGGCGCAGCGCGCGGGACTCTACTTCACCTGTATCTCGTCGCGGCTGACGGCCGGCGAAGTCGAATACATCGTGCGCGATTGCGGCGCGAAATTGCTGGTTGCTTCGAGCGGACTTGCCAAAGCCGCGTCCGAGCTGCCGGCGCTCCTGCGGCAGGTGAAATTCTTCATGGTCGGCGGCGCCATCGACGGATACGCCAGCTACGAAGCCGGAGCCGGCGCCATGCCGATCACCCGCATCGCCGACGAAACCGCGGGCACCGACATGCTCTATTCCTCCGGCACCACGGGGCGGCCGAAAGGCGTCCGCGTTCCGCTCTCGGGCGCGGCCATCGATGCGCCAAGCCCGCTGCTGATACTGGTCGCGGCCCTGTTCGCGTTCGGCGAGCACACGATCTATCTGTCGCCCGCGCCGCTTTATCACGCTGCCCCGTTGCGCTACTGCATGGCGGTGCAGCGCGCCGGCGGCACCGTCATCGTCATGGAGCATTTCGATGCCGAGGCCGCGCTGGCGCTGATCGAAAAACATCGCGCCACGGCGAGCCAATGGGTGCCCACCATGTTCGTGCGCATGCTGAAGCTGCCCGAGGACGTCCGCGCGAAATACGATGTGTCCTCGATGAGGGCGGCGATCCATGCCGCAGCGCCCTGCCCCATCGAGGTCAAGCGGAAGATGATCGATTGGTGGGGACCGGTGCTGCACGAATACTACGCCGGCACGGAAGGCAACGGATTCTGTTATGTCAACAGCGCCGACTGGCTGGCGCACCCCGGCACGGTCGGCAAATCGCTGCTCGGCGAAATCCGCATCTGCGACGATGAAGGCAACGAGGTCGCTGCCGGCGAGGAAGGCATCATCTATTTCGCCGGCGCGTCGGAATTCCGCTACCACAATGACGACGAGAAGACGCGTGCCTCGCGCCATCCCGCGCATCCCGACTGGTCGACCTTGGGCGACGTCGGCAAGCTCGATGCGGAAGGCTATCTCTACCTCACCGATCGCAAGGCGTTCATGATCATCTCCGGCGGCGTGAATATTTATCCGCAGGAAGCGGAGAATGTGCTCATCGGCCATCCCAAGGTGGCCGATGTCGCCGTGATCGGCGTACCCAACGAGGAATTCGGCGAGGAAGTGAAGGCGGTGGTGCAGCCGGCGGATTGGAACGATGCCACGCCCGCGCTGGCGGAGGAATTGATCGCGTACTCCCGCGAGCGCCTGTCGCCCATCAAATGCCCGCGCTCGGTCGATTTCGAACGCGAACTGCCGCGCCACGCCACCGGCAAGCTCTACAAGCGCCTGATCCGCGGTCGCTACTGGGGCAAGCGGGATTCGCGTATCGTGTAAATTCGCCAAGCTTGAGGAGAGCTTCATGCGCAACGTATCGTTCGAGGAATTGCCGTCGCTGGCCGGACAGGAAATCGGCGTCTCCGAATGGCTCACCATCGATCAGGAGCGCATCAACAAATTCGCCGATGCCACCGGCGACCACCAATGGATTCACGTCGATGTCGATCGCGCCAAGAAGGAGATGCCGGACGGCAAGACCATCGCGCACGGCTTTCTCACCCTTTCGCTGCTGCCGGTGCTGGGTGCTGAGATCATGCGGGTGAGTGGCGTCTCGCGCGGGATCAATTACGGCTGCAACAAGGTGCGCTTCACCAACACCGTGCAGGTGGGCAGCCGAGTGCGGGGGCGGCAAAAATTGGTGGCGGTCGAAAAGCGCGGCGACGCAGTCCAGACGACCAGCGAATTCACCGTCGAGATCGAAGGCCAGCAGCGCCCTGCCTGTGTCGCGGAATGGATCGGCCTGCTCTACAAGGCGTGACGCGTGAGCGGCTGGCCGGAACTGCCCTACGAGGCATGGAAAGACACCTGCGCCACCTTGCAGCTGTGGACGCAGATCGTCGGCAAGGTGCGGCTGGCGCTGACGCCATGGCTCAATCATTCCTGGCACGTGACGTTTCGCGTTTCGGCGCGCGGGCTTGAGACGCCGCTGATTTCGAGCGGCGGACACGATCTGCAGATCGAATTCGATTTCCTCGATCACGTGCTGGCCATCCGCAGCGCCGATGGCCGCTCACGCACCGTTCCGCTTTGCCCGATGCCGGTCGCCGATTTCTATACCGCAGTCATCGCGGCACTCGCCGAGCTTGATGTCTCTGTCCATATCGACGAGATGCCGAACGAGATCGCCGATGCAATTCCCTTCCCGCATGACCGTGCCCACGCCGCCTACGATCCGGAGTACGCACAAGCCTTCTGGCGCGTGCTGCTGCGCGTGCATGAGGTGTTGTCGGAATTCCGGACGGGCTTTCTCGGCAAGGCGACCCCGGTGCATTTCTTCTGGGGCAGTTTCGATCTCGCCGTGACGCGCTTCTCCGGCAGGCGCGCGCCGCTGCATCCCGGCGGCATCCCGAATCTGCCGGATGCCGTGGTGCGCGAGGCCTACAGCCACGAAGTGTCGAGCGCCGGGTTTTGGCCCGGCGGCGGACCGATCCCGTATGCCGCCTTCTATTCGTACGCCTATCCGATGCCGGAGGGTTTTGCGAACGCGCGCGTCACACCGGCGGACGCGTTCTTCAGCGCCGAGCTGGGCGAGTTCGTTCTGCCTTACGAAGTGGTCCGCACCTCGCCCGATCCGCGCGCAACGTTGATGGACTTCCTGCAATCGACCTACGCCGCCGCCGCCGATCTGGCCCACTGGGACCGCACCACGCTGGAATGCGACTTCGGCGAGCCCGGCCGCCCGCGTGTCGTCGGATAATGTAGTCACCTCACAGCGATGAATCCCGGCTGCCGGCCAGCCTTGCGGTCGAAAGTCGCCGTCGCCGTGCAACCGGCCGCGATATTTCCTTCGCAAATCAGCGCGTCGGAAAATTCGATGTTGCTGCGCTTGAACCGGTCCAAGGCCGATACGGCAAGCCCCCGGTTTTCGATATGCAATTCCCGCGTGATGAAAAGGTTGTCCAGCATGCGGGCGATATCGGCTCGCGCATAGCCGTAGGTCCGCTCCAAGGTCCACACCAATTCGCAAAGGACGATGCCGTTTACGAAGCCGGGATCATCAGCCGTGCAATTCCGCTGAAGAAACGCATCCGCAAGGTCCGCCTGAGTTTCGTCATCCTGCACCAGATGCCGGACAAGCACATTCGTATCGATGCCGATCATGTCCTGGTGGCGCCGCGGATGATGCCTTCCTCGATCTCGTCGAGCGTGGCCGCCCGCTGCGGCTTCTTCAGCATGCCGCGAAGGTCCCCAATGCCGATCGATGCCGGAGCGAGTGTCGCCTGCGTTGCGCTATCCAGCACGAGCCGGACCCGGCCGCCTTTATCCACTCCGAATTTCCTTCGGACTTCCTTCGGCAAGGTCGTCTGACCGTTCGCCGACACGGTGAGATCGAACGCATGCACGGTTGGGGCGGTGGCCCAGTACCGGGTTGTCCGGCCTTCCCGCTCCCTGCGGACCGAAAAGCCCCGCGCCTCAAGCCGACGGAGGACATTGTACTGGTAGTCGCCGGTCGCCTTGGCCACCTCATCCATGGTAGCGCCCTCCGGTCGCGAGAGGAGCTTTTCGGCCTGCCCAATTTTTGTGTCTTGTTCCATGATCTTGTACCTTTGTTATTACAAGATATACAATACGTTTCCGCCTCATGGAAGCACCCCAGTCGCGAGTTGACATTTTGTTCGGGGGCGTTATATTCTTGCGTATCGAATCGGCCCCAATATGGGTGGCCGACAGGGCGCACTGAGGCGCCCGTTTAGGAGCGCATGATCAGTGAAACGTTGGCCGGCACGAACGCCGGCGCGAGTGAAGTAAGCCTTTCGGACACTTCTTCTACCCCCAATGCCCGAACCGCTCTGCCGCAAGCTGCGGCGGGCGACGTTTCGAATTCCCCCTCAGCGGCGGCGCAGCCGCGCGCCGGCTGGTGGCGGAAGCGGGCGGCGCAGGCCGGGGGGGACCCCACCCCCTCAATTTCGCAAAACGAATACCCGAACACATCACCCTCCCTTGAAAAGGGAGGGTCGGATCGCGCCAGCGATCCGGGGAGGGATCAGTCGAATGATCCCCACCAGACGCGCTCCCGCGCGTCGACCTCCTCTTTGCAAGGGGAGGTTCTTCAAAACGCCGCCGGCGAGCCCATCACATCTGGGTTCGATAGCCTCGGCCTCTCCGCCGATCTTCTGAAGGCGGTAGCCGAAGCCGGCTACACCGTCCCCACCCCCATCCAGGCCCAGGGCATCCCCGAGGTACTGAAGCACCGCGACATCATCGGCATCGCCCAGACCGGCACCGGCAAGACCGCGAGCTTCACCCTGCCGATGATCGAGCTGCTCGCCCGCGGCCGCGCCAAGGCGCGCATGCCCCGTTCGCTCATTCTCGAGCCCACTCGCGAACTCGCGGCGCAAGTCGCCGAAAGCTTCGAGAAGTACGGCAAGTACAACAAGCTTTCGATGGCGCTGTTGATCGGCGGCACCTCGTTCGACGATCAGGAGAAGAAGCTTGATCGCGGCGTCGATGTGCTGATCGCCACGCCGGGCCGCCTGCTCGATCATTTCGAGCGCGGCAAGCTGATGCTCAGCCAGGTGCAGGTGCTTGTCATCGACGAAGCCGACCGCATGCTCGACATGGGCTTCATCCCGGACGTCGAGAAAATCTGCAAGCTCATCCCGTTCACGCGGCAGACCTTGTTCTATTCGGCGACCATGCCGCCCGAAATCCGCCGACTCACCGACCAGTTCCTGCACAATCCGGTGCGGGTGGAAGTCACCCGCCCCGCGACCACGGCGGCGAACATCAGGCAGGAAGCCATCGACGTTCCGGCCAGCGATTGGGCCAAGCGCGAGGCGCTGCGCCGCCTCATCCGCGAAGCCGGCGACATCACCAACGCCATCGTGTTCTGCAACCGCAAGCGCGACGTGGATGTGGTGGCGAAATCGCTGAAGAAGCACGGCTTCAATGCCGCGCCGCTGCATGGCGATCTCGACCAGTC
Source organism: Rhizomicrobium sp. (assembly GCA_036500585.1). Classification (GTDB taxonomy): domain Bacteria; phylum Pseudomonadota; class Alphaproteobacteria; order Micropepsales; family Micropepsaceae; genus Rhizomicrobium. The sequence goes on along the minus strand of DASYBT010000211.1, from coordinate 20,050 downwards.
CTTGCGCACGAAGACCCTCGATGCATTCCGGACGGGCGAGCTGACCATCCTGGTGGCGAGCGACGTGGCGGCCCGCGGTCTCGATATTCCCGCCGTGTCCCACATCTTCAATTTCGACGTGCCGTTCCATGCCGACGATTACGTCCACCGCATCGGCCGCACTGGCCGCGCCGGCCGTTCCGGCCATACCTTGATGCTGGTGACGTCGCGCGACGCGAAATATCTCGATGCGATCGAGCGGCTGACCGGCCACAAGGTCGAACGCCGCACCCTGGAAGGTTTGGCCGAGGCGGTTCAGGCGCGTCCGCACGATGAGCACCGTCATGGCGGCCGCGATCGCAACCGCGGGGCATCGCATCGCGGCCGTAATGCGCATTCGCGGCCGGTGAAGGATCATGGCCAGCGCGCTTCGATGGAGCCGGTTGCACCTTCTGCCATGGAGGCCCCTGCGCACGCGCCACAACCGCACGCGTCCAAGGCCCCTCCGCAACCGAAGCAGCACGATCATCGGCCGGCAAAACAGCATCGCGGCAATACGCCGGCGAAGCAGGCAAAGGCTTCGCAGCCGCACGCGGAAAAGAAGCCGGACGCCGAGCAACTGCCGCCCTTCCTGCTCAGGCCCATTCCGCTGCCGAAGGAAAAACCGGCTGCGGCGCCGCGCAAGAAGGTGAAGGCGGCCGCTGCGGTCTGAGGCCGCCATGTCCGGGGGGCGGCCAAAAGTCTTCGGCATCGGTTTCCAGAAGACCGGAACCTCGTCGCTCGATGCCGCCTTCCGCATCCTCGGCTACGACACCGACAAAGGCGTCTTCATCAATGTCTCGGCCAAGAAGCAGAGCCTGTGGATCGAGCCGCCGCTGACCGCCGGCAAGGTGCTCGCCGCGGTCCTGCCGATTGCCGAACGGCGCGACGCATTTTCCGATAATCCATGGCCGCTGCTGTTCCGGAAGATGGATGCACGATTCCCCGGCTCGAAATTCGTGCTGACGGTTCGCGAGCCGCAAGACTGGATCGCCAGCATGGTGCGCCATTTCGGCGACAATCCATCCGAGATGCTGCGATGGATTTACGGCGTGCGGAGCGTCCGCGGCAACGAAGCGCGGTGTGTGGACGTGTACGAAGCGCACAATGCAGCCGTGCGTGCGTATTTTGCCGCGCGGCCGGGCGATCTTTTGCAGATCGACATCCTGAGCAAACCGGATTGGGCCGGTCTCTGCGCCTTTCTTGAACAGCCGGTTCCCGACGTTGCGTTTCCCCACGAGAACGCAGCGGAACGGCGCGAGCAGGCGCGCCGCGCATGGTGGACTAAGGTGAAGCGCCGCCTGTGGGATTCCGCGCCGCTTCCGGCCGCAACCATGCTGCAAATCCGCGCCGCAAGTCCGCAAGGCGAGTGTGCGTTGTCGCGTGTGCTGTGGCGCAAGCTGCTGCGGCTTGCGGCAACGGTGCCGTTCGCCCGGGACCTCGCCGCGATGTACTACTGCGCGCTTGATCGCGACACGCCGATGCAGGCGAAAGTCGTGCTCGTCGCGGCGCTGGGCTATTTTGCCATGCCGATCGATCTCATTCCCGATTTCATTGCCGGTATCGGCTTTGTGGATGACTTCGTCGTGGTGAGTGCCGCGCTTTGGTTCATGTCGCGCTATATCGGCGCCTCGCATCGCGAGCGAGCAACGGCATCGCTCTTCTCCTGACGAGTTTCGGCACGTCGCGGTGACGCTTTGTTAAGCAGAACAGCGGCCGCAACACAGTTTTAACGGATTTTTTCCCGCACATCGCCACACTCGCGGGCGGTGAACAGAGCCGCGGGCGCCTGGCACGTGAATCCGAATCTCGAACAGAAGCGGCAGATCGCCAACGAAGCCTTTGCCGTGATGGCACGGCTGGGCGTCGATCCCTCGCCGGAGAACTATCAGCTGTTCCACGGCTACGCCGCGAAGCACGATCTCAATCTCAGGCGTGCCGTCGATGCGATGATCGGCTCCGGCAGCGAATTCACGCCGGACGTTCTCGAACAGCTGCGCGACAAGCATCTTGGCGCCAAGCTCGGCGTTGCCGTTTCCGATCTGGGCGCCAGCATCAGCAGTACCTTGACCGACGTCATCGCACGAATCGCGCAGGCCGAACGCGACACCGTTGCGTACAACCGCACCTTGACCGAGGCGAGCGGCGAACTCGGCGGCGCGCTGCCGCCGGCCAATCTGACGAACCTCGTCGGCACCCTGATCACCGCCACCCGCGTGATGGAGAACCGCACCAAGGATCTCGAAGCGGAGCTGCACCGGTCCTCGCAGGAAGTCGACGACCTGAAGGCGAAGCTCGACGACGTGCGCATGGAGAGCCTGACCGATCAGCTCACCGGCATCCGCAACCGCAAGGCCTTCGATGACGATCTCGACGCCTCCATCGCCCGCGCCCGCAAGACTGGCGAGCCGCTGTGTCTCTTCATGTGCGACATCGACCGCTTCAAGATGTTCAACGACACCTGGGGCCACCAGACCGGGGATCAGGTGCTCAAGCTGGTGGCGAATTGCCTCTCAGAAAACGTGAAGGGCCGCGACACGGCGGCGCGTTACGGCGGCGAAGAGTTCGCGGTGATCCTGCCGCAAACCGCGCTTGCCGATGCGGTCAGCCTTGCCAACGCCATTCGCCTGCGCGTGGAAAGCAAGAAGCTCCTCAAGAAATCGACCGGCGACGTGCTCGGCGTCATCACCATCTCCATTGGCGTGGCGCAGTTTGCGCCGGAGGACACGGCGGAAAGCCTCGTGCAGCGCGCCGATTCCTGCCTCTATTCCGCCAAGCGCAACGGCCGCAATCTGGTGATGGCGCAGACGGAAGCTCCGGCGAAGCGCGTCGCCTGATTGTCCTTACCGTCGCCTCGCGCCTATGCTGGCCGCGAACGCTATTGATGGGGCATTTTCATGCGGAAGGATTTCGAGCGCGCGCATTTGACCACGCGCGGGCCAGTTGCCGTTCTCACGATGAACCATCCCGAGGCGCTGAACGCCAGTTCGGCGAAGATGGTGCGCGGGCTCACTACCGCGCTGGATGAGATCGAGAAAGAGGATAGCGGGTTTCGCGCCGTCATCCTCACCGGCGAGGGGCGCGGCTTCTGCTCCGGCGCCAATCTCGCCGAGCCGCCGGAGCGGAGCGGCGCCGGCGTCAACAACATGCTGGATCAGGTGTTTCATCCCTTCCTGCGCCGTTTGCGCGATCTGCGCCTGCCGCTGGTGACGGCGGTGAACGGCGCCGCCGCCGGAATCGGCATGAGCATCGCGCTGATGGGCGATATCGTGCTTGCGGCGCGCTCCGCCTATTTCCTGCAGGCGTTCGCGCGCATCGGACTTATTCCCGACGGCGGCTCGACGTGGCTGCTGCCGCGGCTGGTCGGTCTGGCGCGCGCCAAGGAATTGTCGCTGCTGGCGGATAAACTGCCGGCGGAAAGGGCGCTCGAATGGGGAATGATCGCGCGGGTGTGCGATGACGCGGCGCTGATAGACGAAGCGATGAAGATCGCGACGAAATTCGCCGAAGGTCCGAGTGCTGCGCTGGTCGCCACGCGCAAGCTCTTCTTCCAGAGCCTCGACAATTCCTACGAAGAGCAACTCGAAGCGGAGCGGGACGCGCAGGAGCGCGCCTCACGCACGCACGATTTCCGCGAAGGTGTCGCCGCGTTCCTGCAAAAACGCCCCGCGAAGTTCGAGGGACGGTAGTGGTTTGAGCGGACTTCGCTCAATCACATACCCTCCCCTTGAGGGAGGGTCGAATTTGCGAGCGAAGCAAAGCAAATTCGGGGAGGGGTGATGTTTACGGGCTCAACCCCTCCCCGAAAAATCTTCAGCTGCGCCTCAGATTTTTCGACCCTCCCTCAAGGGGAGGGTAAGCTTTTAGCATAGAGACCGATAACGCTACCCTTCCGCCGCATGGGCGCGCCAGCCGCCGGGCGCGTAGTTGGTGCGCACCACTTCCACATAGGGCGACGGGCTGACGATGCCGCGGATTTCCGTCTGCACATGCGGCTCGACGGTCGGCTTGGTGGTGCCGCCATCCGGCTCGCCCCAGATCAAGGTCACCTCGTTGCCGGGATGGGCGAATTCCTCATCCAGAATGGCCAAGGTCAGCATCTTGCCTTCATTCGCGGTGTAACCGATCCAAGTGGAAATGCCCGCCGGCTTCGAGCCCGATAGCACCTGATCGTACGGGTGCATGCAGTACACCGCGGACGGCGAATCGAAATACTTGGCGCGGACACGCTTGTTGTACTGCGTGCCCATCGCGCGCAGCACGTCCTCATTGTTGAGAGCTAGGGTCACCTTCTTGCGGTGCGGACCTTGCGCTTTCTTCTCCAGCGCTTCGCGGCCGATGAAATCGTGGTCGAACTTCACAAAGCCGCCATAGGCCATATCCCACGGCGTGAGGTAGTAGTCCTCGATGTTCTGCGACACGAAGCTGCCGCCGAGCGACGCCGCCGCTTCATAGCTTTTGTCGGTGAGCCATTCGCGATAGGGCTTCATCGCCTCGCCGGAATAGACGGCCGGCAACGGCGACGGAATCCATCCCGATTCCAGCGCGTTGGTGGAATAGGCGCGGCCGCCGACCAGCCGCATGCCGAATTCTTCGCCGGCCTTAACCAGCGCCTCGTGCACCGCTTCGCCATCGTCCCACGGGCCGAACAATTCCCATCCCGGCTGGCCGGACATGCCGTGGCGCAGCGCCGTCACCGCGCGGCCGGCAATCTTCACCGGCCGCATATGGAAGAACTTCAGCTCCTCCGGCTGCTCACCCAAAGCCTTGGCGATGATCTTCATCGCGTTCGGACCCTGCACCTGATAGCGGAACACCTTGCGGCGGCCGTCGCTGCGCAAGGCGGTGCGCTGGTCGAGCTCGACCTTCACGGCCCATTTGCCGGTCGCGGCGTGGTACTGCACCCATTCCAGCGCCGGCGCGCGGCCCACCAGATTGAACTTGTTTTCGGCGAGATAGAACATGATGACATCGCCGATGACGTAACCATCATGGCTCACCGGGGCGAACTGCTTGGCGCGATTGGGCTGAAATCCCTTGAAGCTGTTCGGTGCCAGGTAGTTCAGCAGCTTGAGCGCATCCGGCCCTTCCGCGGCGAGATCGGCCATGTGGTAGGACTGGTTGAACAGCCCGGCCGTTTTCTGCCACGCCATCTGCTCGTCGCGCCAGTTGGTGTATTCCGGCTTGACGCCGGGATAGACGTTCGGGCCCGCCTGCGAATGGCGCAGCGCATCGACCGGGTTCTTGCCCTTGAGCAGATCTTCCAAACTCTTCGTCATTTTTGTCCTCTGAACAGCATTCAGAATAAAACCAACACCGTCATGGCCGGTCGACGCGCAGCGTAGCGGAGCGCGTACCGGCCATCCATCAACGCGATCGCCAGCCGGAGGTGATGGATGGCCGGGACACGCTTTCGCTCGCTATCGCTCCCTCTCGCGCTGCCCGGCCATGACGGAATTGGTTTTGGTGAAACGATGCGACCATTTTCGTTCATCCCGCCTTCGCGTGCTTCGCCGCGTCGTGCGCTTCCTTGGTGGGAAGCATGCCGCGCTTCGGCGCCGTCGCCATCACCTTCTTCACCGCCGGACGTTCCTCGATGCGGTGCAGCCACGCCATCGCGTGCGGCGTGTCTGTCTCGTTCATGGTTTCCGGCATCATCCGGGGCACGCTCATGGCGATGGCATAGGTGCAAATGTCGGCCAGCGTGTATTCGTCGCCGGCCAGCCATTTGCGCTCGGAGAGATCGTGCTCAAGTTTTTTCACCGACACGCGCACCTTGCGCCGCTCTTCCTCCAGCACCGCCTCGCCGAATCCCTTGCGCGCATTGCGCCACTTCACCTGCTGCTCGTACACCGGAACGCGCGCGACATAGGCCTCGAATTCGTCCTCCGGCATATCGCGCACGAACATTTTGCCGAGCGCCTCCCAGCCAAGCGTCGAGACGCACCAACAGAAATATTCGTCGATGAACTTGGTCCAGATGCGCATCTGCGCGCGCCAGTAGAGATCTTTCGGACGCAGCGGCACCTGATCCGGGTAGAGGCCGTCGAGATATTCGCAGATCACGGTGGATTCGGTGATGACGCGGCCGTCCTCGATGATCAGCGCCGGCACCTGGCCGCGGGGATTGACCTTCACGAACTCCGGGTCGTGCTGCTGGAACTGCGCGAAATCGATGAAGCGATCCACGTACGGGATCTCTTTCTCGGCAAGGACCAGCAACGGTTTCAGCGAATTGGCGCCCGGGCCGCCGTGATACAGCTGCAACGACATGATGCTTCCTCCTACGCGGCGGCTTTGATGTCTGCTCGCGGCAGGCCGAACAGATTGTGCATGCCGGGATGGCGCCCGAGCCTGCCATACAGATCGAAACCGCGGTCGATCCAATCCTTCAACGGATCGTCATCATGCAACGGCGGAATCTTGGCGACCGACGCCGTCCACAGGAACACGGCAAGCGCGCGATAGTCGGCGTAGTTCGGGTGATCGCCGCCGAGCCACTTCGTGCCCTTCAGCAATTCGCGGAAGGGCCCCAGCGCCGGCGGCACCAGCGGCAAGCGTTCCTCGCGTCCGGCCTGAACGTCTTCCAGCCTGCGGCCCTGCAAAAACAAGGTCTGCCGGCTCTCGCGCACATAAGGCTGATCCTGGGGCAGCGACAGATCGTGATAATCGAGAATGTAGCAAGAGAACCACGGCCGGATCGCCGTCGCCCACAGCCATTGGTCGATGAACTTCGTCAGCACCTTCATGCTAGGGCCTTCGAACAGCATCGGCCGGTCGGGATATTTCTCGTCCAGGTATTCGGCGATCTCCCAGCTGTCCTTCACCCAGTGGCCGTCGTCAATGATCACCGGCACACGGTCCGAGAAGCCGTTGGTGCGCTCCAGGATGCCAGTGAAGCCGCCGGGACGAATGTCCATGTCGAAACCCTTGTGCTTCAGCGCGTATTTCGTCGCCCACACGAACGGACTGATGGTGCAGCTGGACGCCAGCTGCAGATCGAATAGGGTGATGGTGTTGTTCTTCGCCATCGCCGGGTTCAATCCTTCTTCACCGGCGCCCCGGGCATGCCGCGCCCCGCGGATTTGCGGCGCAGGTAATCGGGATCGTTCTCGTATTGCTTCAGCGCCGCGATCACCTCGGCATTGTACTGTTCGAGGGTGGGCACGAATTCCGGATAGGGCAGAATCCAGAAATCGTTGCGCTTCACCGCCTCCATCACGATGCGCGCCAGATCGACCGGATCGATGCCCGTCTCGATCACCGATTTCAGATGCGCGAACACGGCCGGGTCGTTGCCGTACCAGCCGGTCTTGGCGTAGCGGTCCGGGCGCGACAGCACGGATTCATGGATATTGGTGTTCACCCCGCCGGGGCACAGGATCGACACCCCGATGCCAAACTTCTCCAGCTCCAGCTTCAGGCATTCGGAGTAGCCGCGGACGGCATACTTCGTGGTGCAGTAGATTGATGTGCGGGGCAGGGCGACGAACGCCGACATCGACGCCGTGTTGACGATGTGGCCGGACTTGCGCTCGATCATCGAAGGCAGGAACGTCATCACGCCGTTGACCATGCCCTTCAGATTGACATCGATCTCCCAGTCCCAATCGTCGAAGCTCGCCTGCTCGAGCGGGCCGAACTGGCTGACACCCGCGGTGTTGCAAAGAAGATCGACCGGCCCGAACACCTTCTCGGTTTCGTCGCGCGCCGCGGCATAAGCAGCACGGTCGGTGATGTCGAGCTTGATGGCATGCACCGGCAGATTCTTCTGCTTGAAATGCGCCATCGCCTGGTCGAGGTGATCTTGGCGAATGTCGGCGATCACTACCTTCATGCCCGCTTCTTCGGCGAACACCTTTGCCTGCCCGAATGCCACGCCGGAGCCGCCGCCGGTGATGAACGCAACCTTGCCTGCCAGATCCTGCATGTTCGCTTTTCCGTTGTTGTGTGATCAGTTCGGCAGGCCGAGCTGCTGGCGCGCTTCGCCGGCAGTCGCCACTTCGGCGCCCAGCCGTTCTGCCAGCTCGATGGCCTGCGTCACCATCTCGCCATTGCCCTTGGCCTGCTTGCCCGGGCCGAGGTACGTTGAATCCTCAAAGCCGGTGCGAATGTTGCCGCCGAGGATCACCGACTGCGCCGCCATCGCCCAGGTGTGGCGCGAGATTCCGAAGCCCTGCCAGATCGCGCCCTTCGGCAGGCGGTTCCTGCAATAGATCATCGCTTCCGGATCGGCGGGAATGCCGTACTTTGTGCCCATGACGACGGAATAGACGCCGGGCCCATCGAGCACGCCTTCGGCAATCAGGTCGTCAGCGAACACGAGGTCGCCGGTGTCGAACACTTCGATCTCCGGCTTCACCCCCATGTCGCGGATCATGCCGCCCATCTTCGTCATCATCTTCTTGGTGTTGATGGCGACCGTGCCGAAGATCTGCATGGTGCAGATGTCGAGCGTGCACATTTCCGGGCGCAGCGCGTTGATGTGCTCCAGCCGCTTCTCGGCGGTGAAGACGCAGGCGCCGGGGCCTGGCATCATCGGGTCTTCGTCGGACTGAATCCAGTTGCAGCCCGGACCGGTTGTGAGGTTGATGATCAGCTCGTTGTTACGCTGCTTGATGCGGTTGTAGACCTCCGTGTAGTCGTCAAGATCGGTCGACGGCGTGCCGTCAGGCTTCCTCACATGCACATGGATGATGGAGGCGCCGGCCTCACCCGCTTCCAGCGCGGCGTTCGCCACCTGCTCGTTGGTCTTGGGGAAATCCGGATGCTCCGGCACGGGCGACGAACCCGTCACCGCACAGGTGATGATGACCTTCTTGCGCAAGGCGCTGCCTCTTCAATGGCCAATTGGCGCATTCTTAGCAGCGGCGGGGCGCCCCGAATGCGCCAATCGCGCACGGAAACCGTGCTTGCCGCGCCGACTGGCCCGCCCCGCGAGGTCCGCCGGGGGGCTCCGTCCCGGCTGGACAATTGGTGCCGGTTTTTCTAGAAGCCACTCCCCGTTCCGCGGGGCATGCCCAGGTAGCTCAGTCGGTAGAGCAGCGGACTGAAAATCCGCGTGTCGGTGGTTCGATTCCGCCCCTGGGCACCAGAACCCTTTTTCACATTGGCAAGAGTTCGATCTCGAGCATCGATTTGCACCCTTCTCGCATCGCGATCCAAATGCGGTGACCGTCACAAAAAGTAAATCGATGATCAAATGTTGCACGCTGAACAAGAGCGCGAATAGTGTAGCCGTCCCAAAGCCCTCACTGAAAAACAGTGTCAGCTCCTGGCGCCGGGGAGAAGGCCAAATTTCGCGGGGAAGACTGGCGCGCGTCTCAGACATTCTCGTTCACCTGGTCCGCTTCAGAAAATTTGTCGAGACAGGACCAGTGTTTGCGCTGGCTAGTCTCGTCCTACTCGTGTAAAGGGTTTCTGGCTAACAGTCGCGAGGGATCGAAATGGCGACGAAGAGGGGGACGGGCCGGTCGAGCGCGCCATTGGCGCTGGCCGGAGATGACGACTCGGTCGGCGACTTCATCACCGCGTTAACGACGACGCAGACGCAGGCGACCCAGCTCAGCTCCAGCCTGCAGTCCATGAAGTCCACGCTGGGTTCGGTCATCGAAGTCCTGGGTTACCCCGAGACTGTTTCTCAAGACCTCGACAATCTCAACACTGTGCTCAGCACGGCGTCGACCGTGCTCACCGCCGTTTCCATCATCCCCGAGATTTCGGCCGAGGCCGATATCATCCAGACTGCGGTGAAGTCCCTCCAGGCCGAAATTGAACCGGCGAAGTCGGCTGCTGACGCCATCGACGCCGAAGTGAAGCCGGTTCGCGACGCGCTTACGCAGGTGCAATCCCTGCTGGACCAAGCTATCCAGGCGGCGAACGACACCGCATCGGCGGCGCAGACCTTCCTGACGAACTTCCAACAGATCAATGCCTGCATCAATTCGCTGCCGGACGGCCCGGCCAAGACGCAGGGACTGGCCTATCTCTCCTCCTTTGCCGCTACCGCAGAGCCCGTTGTCGACACCTTCAACACGGCGCTGACCACGGTGAATGGAGCGATCTCGGACTTCTCCAACGCCGTCACCGAGATCGAGAACCAGCTCAGTTTCATGTCGGAGATCACCGGGGCCATCGAGTCGGTGCTCGGCGAACTTGCGCCGCTTCTCGGGCCGCTCCAGTCGCTTATGAACCTTCTCAATACGAGTATCACCATCCCGATCGTGGGCCCCTTCTATGGGTTGTCCGTCAGCATCAGCGACATTCTCACCGACTTCCAGCAGTTCATCGATTTGGCGATGCAGATCCTGTCGCCGGTTCTCGATCCGATCCTGCAGCCGCTCGAGCAGCTGGCGCAGAGCATCATCAGTCAGATTCCGGGGATCGACCAACTCCTCAATCTCCACATCGACATCCCTGGCATTCCCGATTTTTCCGGGCTGTTCGGCAACATCTCGTCGTTGCTGACGCAGCTGCAAGGGGTGCTGCAGCAGTTCAATCTCACCTGCCCGCCGGCGGCGAACCAGGTGAGCTTCGCCGAACAGCTCCAGACACACATGAAGGACGTGTCGGGCGCCTTCGCGCATGGAGCGCTCTACGCCCTCGATCTCGGCGCTGGGAAACGTAACGTCGCGGCTTCGGGCGGTCCCGTCTTCCGCGCCGAGCTTGATCTGGCCAAGCGGATCGTCTTTGTCCAGGCTGGCACCGGCCGGATCCTGGCGGTCGAAAACGGCGCTCCCGTCCTCAAGAGAGGGCTCGTGACACCGGCGTCGCATTTCCGGGTCACCGCAAAGGGAGCCGGCAAATTCGCTCTCACCAGCGAAGACGGCCAAGTGCTTGAGATTGCAGGCAAGACCGAGTTCAAAGCGGACCGCCATTGAGTCTTTGCCGGGGTCTCGCGATCTCAACCGACGACACGTTCGCCAAGCAGACCGGGCAGACGACGCCGCGGTCCGAGAGACCACGCCACGCCAAGCGAGTCCTGCTTTTCCATATGGGCGGCGTACTCGGACATCTCAACCGCGTGCTTGCGCTCGCGGAGGAGATCGATGCCGCGGGCCACGAAGCGATTCTCGCCACGTCCGATGGCGGGCTGCCGATCTTCCAGGCGCTGAAGCCCGGGGTCCGGCGCATCGAAGCGTATGACGATCCGGGCCTCAAGGATGCCCGCGCGCTCCTCACATCGACAGCGGGCGGACGACGCGGCGACCGGAGCAATCTGCACGGAATGGGGCCGCAGGATTCGCAAGGGAAGTCCGAAATCGCCCGTCAGATGGCGCGGACGGCGGCCGCCGACCGCGCGCTCATCGAACGCATCGAACCGGACGCCATGGTGGTCGACCATCGGTTTACGGGATGGCCCGCCGATCGCGGTCTTCGCGACAGGACCTTCCACATCTCGGCTCTGCTGGGGCTGCCCTCGCTGCACAAGCGCGTAACCGGCCGCCTGCCCTACCCGCTTCAGGGGGGCAGACTTCTCGTGCCCGGAATCCGCGAGATCGAGTGCTGGCACCGCAAGGACCCGTCGGCAGCGCAGCCCGGACGCGTCGCGCTATGCGGCCTGTTCCGCTGGCAAGGCTGGGCCCGGCTGCGCGGCTCGCAACGCGCGTTGCCGCGAACGCAAGCGTTGTTCTTCTTCGGGAGCACCGGAGATGGGGCGCGGGCCAGGGCCGCACTTGGCGAAGCTGCAGAGGGATGGCTGAACCACCGCTGGGTGGGGAACGCATGGTGCGGCGCCGTCGACGCTGCGCGGGAGCCGGCGGTCGATCTTGAGAGCGGGCTCACCGGCGCGGAACTGCTGATCTGCCATGGCGGGCATGGAACGGTCATGGAAGCGCTCTTTTACGAGCGCCCTGTGATCGTGATTCCCAGCAACCCGGAGCAGCTCGAGATCGGCCATCGCCTGGAGAAGATGGGCCTGGGACTCCTCGTCCGTCAGCGCGTCGAGACGATCACGCGAGCCGGCCTCGCCGAGTTGATCGCATCGGTAAGCGAGAACGCGCGCATGCAGCGCAGAGTGAAGCGATATTCCGCCCTGCTGCGGCAAAAGGCCGATGGCGCGAAACATGCCGCGGCGATCGTGCTTGAACATATCGGCGCGAACCTTTCCGGCTCGAAAACCGCGAAGTAGGGTTCGCCATGGACGTCGTGTTCTATTTCCATCCAGCCGGCGTCCCGAGCTACGGCGAACTTCAGCAAGCCATCGGCTTCGCCGCGGACCTGCGGAAGACGGGTTACCGCCCCTGGTTCGTCGCGCCGGAGCGGCTATCGGCGCAGTTTCTCCATGCTCGTCTCGAACTCGTCCCCTTCGAGAACCTCGACATCGCCGCCGACATCATCGATAGCATCGATCCCGCCATCATCATCGCCTGCGAGATCTTCGGCATGGCACAGGACTCTGCGGAGTTCCTGGCGCAGCTACCGAGGCTCATCGGCACGATGGACGGCACGACGCTCGGCGCCGAAATCGCCTCCGATCCATTCAAGCTGGAAAAATTTCGCCAGCCGATCACGCTTCCGGCCAATCTCGTCTACTTCCGGCCGTGCCCGGTTCACGACATCGGGCCGGACACGCGGGATGGGTTTCATTGGGCCGCCTACAAAGATGCAGCCCGGCTTCCGCGCGACGCGGACCTCTATCGCATGCTTGGCCTTGCACCCGACCGCAAGACGGTCCTGCTCGCTATCGCGGCTTGGGCGGAATACTTCGCGGGACTGAACGAGGAACCCTTCCGGTCGCTGAGCGGCTATCACAACGAGCTGGTGTGCCGCATCGCCGATGGACTGGAGAGTTGGGGCGAACCGGTCCAGCTCGCCGTCGTCGCCGCCCGACCGCCGCAAGCGTGGCGCGACGGCAAGGTCTCGGTGCAGGCGCTGAGCATCCTGCCCTACCAGTCGTTCGACCATCTTCTTTCCAGCTGCGATCTGATCGTTTCCGACAACATCATCCAGGCGTCGCTTTCGAAGGCGCTCGTCATGCGCATCCCGCATCTCGTCGTCGAAAACATGGTGCCCTCGCGCCTTCCCTATCCCTCCAACATCTTTCCGCTTGGGCAGCTATTCCCCGAACAGCGCACCTATTCCAAAATCGTCGACAAGGTGGAGTTGACCGACGCGCCGGGCCTCTACCGCGCGCTTGGCCTGATCGCCGAGCGGGGCTATGCCGACGAGCACAGCCGGGACGCGCGCGAAACCTATCTGGAGAAGCTTCGCGACCTGCCCGATCCATCCACGATCCTGCGCCAGTTCATCGGTCCGCCGCGCCGGCTGGCCGTGGAGCCGCACAATCCTGCGCAACCCAATCGCGACATCGTCTTCTATATTGAGATCTGGTTCAGCTTCGGCGAGCGGGAACATGCGCTGTCGCTGGCACGGCAGCTCCGGGCCGCGGGTTACCGGCCGCGCTTCGTCGTCGAGTACCGGATCGCGGAACACATCCGCAGCGCCGGGTTCGAGCCGGTGGCGTTTCATTCGCCCGGGCGCGGCGTCGATGCAGTGCGCCGGATCGATCCCGCGCTCATCATCGGCTGCGAGCTCTTCAACATGTCGGAGCTTTCGGTGAAGGGACTGATGGGCCTCGGCAAGCCGATCGCCACCGTCGACGGGACCTCGATGGGCATAGAAATCAACACCGATCCGTTCCGTCATCCAAAGCTCACGCGCGAGCTGCGGCTGCCGCATGACTATTGGAGCTTCCGTCCGGTGCCGGTCAGCGATTTCGGCGCCGAGACCGATCGCGTCTCCTACTACAATCTCTTTCCCGACGCGGCACGGACGGAGAAGAACGCGGCGATCTACGCCGAACTCGGTCTCGATCCCCTGCGCAGGACCGTGCTTCTGCCGATCGCGCTATGGTCGGTGATCGGATCGACATTGTTCAACATGGTGCATTACCACAAGTTGCTGGTCGATCGGGTCAGCGATGCGCTGCGGGCCGTCGACACCCCCATCGACCTGCTGATTGTGGGGTTGGAGGAGGACGGCAGCCGGCGAGACGGAAAAGTCTGGAGACATACCCGCGCACGCCTGCCTTATCCGGTCTACGACCATATCCTGTGCAGCTGCGATGCCGTGCTCTCCGACAACATCATCCAGACGAGCGTCGCCAAGGCCTTCGCCATGGATGCGCCGCACCTGGTGATTCAGAACCTCGGCCCGTCGGAAGTGCCGTTCCCGTGCAACATCTTTCCGCTGAAGCTGCTGTTTCCGCGCGAGCGCGCGTATGCGCAGGCGGTCGAAGTCGCGGAGTTCGGCGATCCTGAGGACATCGCGCGCAAGCTCGCTGGGGTTCTCACCCGCGGCTGGTACGACCCCGATCGCAGGGCGCTCCGTCACGCCTATATTGCGCGTCTGCGCACATTGCCGTCTCCGGCACGCGCAATCGAGGAGATCCTTGCCGGCGCCAGCGAGCTCAGGATCAGCGCAGCACATGCCGGATGAGCGCGGTCACCAGATCGCGGCGCGACACCCACAGCGCCTCGCGCACGGCAGTGCCCGACTGATCGGCAAGACCGTGCCCCCACAGCGCCAGCTGGTGGTACGGAACGATTGCGGCGAGGCGGTCCCAGTCGACCGGGTGGCGCTGCTGATAGGCGAGGAAGAACGCGTCGCCTTGTGCCGCTTCAAGCTCCACCTCGGAGAGGCCCGGCGTCGAAAGCGACCACAGCGGCGCCCACGCGCAGATCACGGAAACCAGATCCGCGTAACGGTCCCGATAGCCGACCCACTCGAGGTCGCACACAAAGGCCGGCTCCCATCCTCCGTCCCGTTGTGCGAACAGCAGTTCGCCATCCATGAAGCAGAGCGACGCGGTGTCGCTGCGCAACGCCGGAGCAGCCTCGAAGGCGTCGATGCAGGCACGCACTTCCGCCGCGTCCAGTTCGAATGATGGCGACGCCGCCACGTCGTGGAGCCGATACAGACCGAACAGCAATCGCCGGGCCTCGTCCATCGAGTCGCCGGCCGGCCGCGACTGGTTGTGGAGCGCAGCATAGAACTCGCCGGTTCGCGAGCGAATGCGCTGCTTTTCGCTCGGGCTCACATCAGGATTGTCGGGATGCGCGAGGTAGCTCGCCAATTCGCCCTCGACATGTTCCATGACCATGAACTCGGTGGGCGCCAGGGCAAGGCTGCGGTCGACCAGAAGGATTTCGGGACCACGGATTCCGGTTGCCTTCTGCACCCGTGCGTAATTCCGGCATTCCTCGTCGTAAACGTCGTCGCGAAGCCCGCGATTGAAGCGGATTATCAGTCGCCGTCGCGGCTGCTCCAGCACCACCGCATAAACAAGATTGCCGGTGAACCCGCCGCGCCGCTGGATTCCGTGTGTCGTCAGTGGTCCGAGACGCACGCTGGAGGAGATGCGCGCGCCGGTGCCGAATACTGCCCGGACGATTTCCCCCATCACGTCATCGGAGAGGTGGGTGATCTCCCGCGCCTCTCTCCCAGGCCTCAGACCCAACTCGCGATCGATCTCCCGGCCTGACCAGCCTTCCCCAGCGAGCTTGAGCGCGCGGTCGACCACTTCGGCGGCGGGCACGGGTCGCTTGCCTGGCACAGGTGCCACCGGAAATCCGTTCAGTGCAATGCCTGCAGCGCGTGTTCCCAAGGCGCGGCGCCATCCGGAAAGACGTTGCGCTCTACGACGACCTGGCCCCGCCAAATCACTTTCGCCGTATCGAGTTCGTGGGAGTTGCAGCCGTTGCAGATCGCAGGCCGCGCGTTCACGCGCCGCAGCATAAGCTCGCGGACCTCATCGGCCGCGAAGTCGGCGAGCTTGCCGTAGGAGGTCTCGCCCGCAAAATCGTGCATGCAGTGCAGCAGGTTTCCGCACACGTCCACCGAAAGGAAGTTGAGCGGCACGCGGCACAGGAAGGTGCCGGTCTGCTTCACCACGAAGCTGCAGGAATTGAAGGATATCCAGGCGTCGGTATCCAGCTTGGCCATCCGCTCCGCCAGCGACGCCATGTCGGTATAGCGCAGCTCGTCATAGCCTTTGAGGAAGCCGCTCTTGTTGGAGCATTCGTTGAACGTGAAGACGCGCACGCCGCGGCTCGCCCAATATTCGACGAGACCGGGCAGTTCATGGTGGTTCTTCGCAGTTACCACGCCTTGCAGCGACACCGCCTCAGGCTTGATGCGCAGGATCTCCTCGAGATTGCGGCTGACCTGATCGCGGTCGAGATACTTCATATGCTCGGCATAGACGCCGTCCGAGGTCCCGTTGATGCTGACATTGACCATGGAAAGGCCGGCATCGAGCAGCTGCCGAAAGCGCGCGCCGTCGAGCAGCTGACCGTTGGAGTTCACGCCGACAGGACAGCCGATCTCGGTTGCGATCCGGTGGACCACGCCTGCGATGCCTTTGTAAAGCAGTGGTTCGCCCACACCGCACAGATAGACGAGCGAGGCCGGCAGCTCCCTCGCCAAGGTCAACGTCCTGTCGAGGGTATCCGCCGACATGGTCTTGCCGAGTCGCGCCATGTCCCCGATCGGGCAGAAGGAGCAGCGCGCATTGCAGCGCGACACCAGTTCCAGCTCAATGTTGATCGGGATGTCCTGCTGCTTGACCTTGCCCTTCAGCGTATCGACTCGGATCGGCCGATAGTCGCCGAGCGGCGTGGTCCATTCGGCAGCGGCCGTTTCGAACGAAAAGACCCGCGCGGCCAGCCGCTCGCCGGCGGCTCGGGCAATCTCCTCCTGGCGCGCGGCGTCCAAGGTCGAGGCGATCAGGATTGCATCGGGGGCGGACCGCGAAAGCGCCGCGATGAAATCGGGCAGGTTGTCGACGATGTCGAAGTTCCGATAGCCCTTGTTTGTCAGGCCCCAGCGAAGATTGTAATATTCGCTCGGACTGCGGGCCATGACCAGCAATCGGGAATGGAGCTTCAAGGCGATGTCAGGACGCAGCGCAGCGTCTTGGACAGCGATTGCACCGCTCATTGCACGTGCTCCTTCTCAGCCCGCGGCTCGAACAATCCCGGCGATGAAAGTTCGAAGTCGGTGCATCCGGCGCATATCTTGTAGCCTTCGAAGGCACCCGCCTGCAGCTGCTTTTTGCGCGCGATGATTTCCTGCAAGGTTTCATCCCGGCAATCCCCGACGACGTTTTCCGAAAGCACGTCGTGGCAACAGGACAGGACCTTCCCGTCGCTCGAGATGAAGCCGATATAGTTGAAAATCCCGCAGCCCTTGAACTGCCGAAACTGTCCGCGATAGGCGCGCGGGTCGGCCAGGTGGCCGCCGCGACTGTGCAGCGGGCGCGTGGTGACCGGCACGCCGCGATCCCGCCAGAACTTGACGAAGGCGGTGCGCGCCGCGTCCTCGCCGGGCTCGCCGAATTCAACCGATCGGATGTGAAGTTTGCCGGGCATCGCCTGCGCCATGGTCGTGATATTCTGCACGATCCGGTCGTGCTTCAGCCCGTACAGACGCTCGTAGCTCTCCCGGTCATAGCCGGTGATGCTGACCTGGATCGCGCCGAGCCGGCGAAAGCTTTCGTACTCCAGCAGGTCCGCCGTCAATTTCGACCCGTTGGTCACCAACGCCGTCATGACCGCGCCGGCCGAGTTCCGTTCGAGGTTGTCCAGCGCGCGGAAAACCAGCGGCTTGCGGAGCAGATTCTCACCCATGCCGCACAGCACGGCGTGGACGGTTTCTGTCCGCGCCATGGCGCCGATCTCGCGGGTGATCTTGTCGAGAAGCGCCTCGTCCATGAAAGGGCGCTGCCGTTTCACGCCGTGCCAATTTTGCGGGCAGAAATCGCAGCTCGCGTTGCAAGGGCTCGAAAGCTCGAGATCGAAGATCTTCACGAAACGCACCCTCCGGCCCGCCGAAGGCCCGATCGTCTCCGCCCTGACGGGAGCCTATCGAACTGTCAGCCAGTATCGCTTGTTCGCGGCTGATTTACCAGCGTTGCGTGTGCGGGTGGCGGTCCGTTGGCCCAGGCAATGATGAATTTTGTGAGCGTGCCCCGCGGCCTGACGAATTGCAGACGCCTGCCTCCGGATGTTCAAATGATGGAGGCATGGCCGCAGCGGACCAGCAGCTCTCGCAAATCGCGGATTGCCGGAAAGACTTCGTTGTTCCAGTCGGCGCCTTGCATGTCGTATGCGAGTTGCTCGCGCTCGACGATCGCCTTGTCTTCCTTGAAGATGCTTTCGGCGAACCAGGTGATGAATGGCCACGCAGCTTCGATCAGGCCGGGAATCTTCGGCCGCTTGACCGAAAGGTAGCCGAACGTCCGATTCGTCCGCTGTTCCTTGTCCAAGGGCGTATAGGCCAGCCACACATCCAGCGCCGGATCATCGCCGGCGGTGACCCACACTTTCAAATTCTGGTAGGGATAGTCCGTTCGGATCGTCATCAGATCGCGGCCCGCCGCCTTCTTGTCCGACCGGATGGAATTCAGGATGGCGGCCTCCCCCACGCTGCTGCGGCCGGCGACGCGCGAAAAGCGATAGTCCACCTCGCACCAGTTCTGCCCACTGCGCCGGCCGACACAAATCGCCTTGATCGTCCCCATATGGCGCCGGTGCAGGAACTGATGATTCATGTCGAACAGATTTTCGTGCATGAACGTGTAGTGGCACGCCACTTCGCGGTTTAAGCGCCGCGTCTTGTAGCGGCGGTCTTGCGAAGCGCCGAGCGATGGCAGGCTGTGCTGCGCGGCTTTTCTTGCATCGCCGGGAAATACAAAAATGAGCCCATCCGCTTCCTTCACCGGATAAGCCTTCACTCCGTTGGGCAGCCGGTCGCGCCCCAGATACGGCACGTCGATGCACTTGCCCGCGCAATCGTAGGTCCAGCCGTGGTAGCCGCATTTGAGCGTGTCCCCCTCCACCACACCCAGATGCAGAGGGATCTGCCGATGCGCGCAACGATCCTCCAGCGCGAACACGCTTCCGCTCGCGCCGCGATAGACGACGATCGGATCGCCGCCAAACCGGCACGCTCGCGCCCTGCCGGGCTTTACTTCGCTCGACCAAATCAGGGGATACCAAAAGTCCGGATTGGTATCGACTCGGCGCAAATCCTGTTTGGGAGTCACAACGACAGGCAAAACTTGCAGAGTTCGTTCTCCGAGGAAAAATTGCGAGGGCGAACCTTCTCTATCACACCGCCGGTCGTCAACAGCCTGAGTCTTACCGAACAGGAGGCCACCGGCCCTTCCGCTGTGCTTTGCAATACCCCGGGCAACCAGTTGTCACGCCCGGATCATTTGAGGCGCGCCACCTGCGGCAATCGCGCCACAGTGAAGCATTGCGGTTTCATTTGGCTGTCCTTAAGGTCCTCGCCATCCAGTTGTGATTGAAGGGGCAAACCAAATGAAACTTACCGCATTCGCGGCGCTCGCCGCGTTGGGCGTTGCTGTGTCTGGCTGCGCCACCATCATCGACGGCACAACGCAATCCGTGTCCGTCAACACCACGCCTGAAGAAGGCGCACAGTGCACGCTCGTCAATTCGCAAGGCACCTGGTTCGTGACCTCGCCGGGCAGCACGACGGTGCACAAGACCAAGTCCGATCTGGACGTCACCTGCACGAAAGCTGGCTTCAAGTCCGGGCATGTGGTGGCGATCTCCCACTTCACCGGCAAGACGGCTGGCAACATCCTCGCGGGTGGGTTTGTCGGTGTCGGAGTCGATGCCGCCAGCGGTGCCAACTACAAATACGATCCGGTCATCGACGTTCCGCTGGGAGGGCGCGACACTGCGTCGGTCTCTCGAATTCCGGCGCCGGTCTCGACGGCAAGCAACAAACCGACGAGCTGATCCTCAGATTTCAACGGGGGCATGTGAAAGGGCGGGCCACGGTGCCCGCCCTTTTTTTTCCTCATCTCCGGCGAATCACGTGCGAAATCGCGCCGCGCGAGGCAGCCGCGATTGGGCATGCGAAAAGATATTCACGGATTGATCCGTAGGCGGATCGGTTTCTGCGTCTGCAATCAGAGATTTGCCGGATCGTGCGTGTTTTGAATTCACCTCGGTGATCGGCCAGAGCGACCGTATAATCGCGGGGGACAACGATGGAG
>DASYBT010000210.1:0-14184 GCA_036500585.1 Rhizomicrobium sp. | reverse complement strand
GGCCGGTCGCCCGCTCCTTGAAGGCGGGAAGGTCGAGCGGCTTGAGCGGCAGCGGGCGGTCGGCGCGCGCCAGCAGGAACACGCGGTCTGCCTGCCTCAGACAAAGGTGGGTCCAGGGGCTGTCCGGCGCGTCACCGCGGTAAAACACGACATCATGCGATGCCTCGAACCGATTGAACCACTCGGCGGTTTCGTCCGCTGACCTGGCGTCCAGGACGGCGGCATTCGAGCCCATCTCGTTCAGTGCGGCGGCCAGGCGGCGCGCGATCGGCTCATCGCCGATCCCCTCCTGCAACGGCACGACGGCAAAAGTCTTGGGCCGGGAATGATCCGTCGGCGTACGCGTGGTGTCGCTCAGGCGCCGTACCATAATGCGCATCAGATTGAGCATGACGCGCGGATGACGCGTAATCAGCGAATCGAATGCCTCCGGGCTGACACGCAGAAGCTCGGTGTCGCGCAGCGCCACGAGTTGTGCCGTGTGCGGCTCGCCTGAGATCAACGACATCTCGCCCACTGTTTCCCCCGCGGGGACGTGCGCGACGAGCCGCTTGCCGCCGGTTTCGTCGTCCACGAACACACCCAGGCAGCCGGCGACGACGAGGAACAGCGCATGGTCGTTCTCGCCGTCGCGCTTCAACAGCGTTCCGCCGGGCAGGCCGAACCAGTTCGCTTCCGAGAGTAGCCGCTTGAGCGCCGCATCGCCGATATTCGCGAGCAGCGGGAATTCCAACAACTGCTCGCGCAGCGACTCCGGATAGATGGTGTCGCGGCCGGCTCGAAAGGAGGAGAGGAACGCCATATTCATCAGCCCTGCCCCTTCTAACTCACCAAGCGGTCCAGCCGCCATCAACGGCAAGGGCGGCGCCGGTGACGAAACTTGACGCAGGCGAGGCGAGGAACAGCAGCGGACCGGCGATTTCCTCCGCCGCGCCGGTGCGGCCGAGCATGGTCTTGGCAGCGAGGCGCTCGGCAAAGGCGGGATCGTCAGCTGCGACCTGCGGCCGCGGGAATGGGCCTGGCACCAGTGCATTCACGCGGATGTGCTCGCGGCCCAATTCCGCTGCGAGATGCCGGGTGAGCTGGATCAGCGCCGCCTTGGCGGGGCCGTAGTACGCCGGACTCGCCTGTTCCGGCCTGGAATAGATGCGCGAATCGGGCGCCACGGTCGCATACATCGAAGCGATGTTGACCACGCTGGCCTCGCCCGATTGCGCCACTGCGTTGCGCAGGGCGGGCAGCGCGGCGCGCACCGCTTCGAATGAAGCCACCACGCTGCTGCGGTAGGTCTCGTCGAACGCGGCCGGTTCCAGCTTGGCCATCGGCGCCGGTGTCATGGCGATGGCGTTGTTCACCAGGATGTCGAGGCGGGGCAGCCCGTCAAAGAACTCACGCACGCGGACAAAGTCCGCGACGTCGAACGCGGCGCGTTCCACGGAGAAGTCCCGGTCTTTCATCTCGCGCTCGAGCTCTTTCAACTTCGCGTCGCTGCGGCCGTTGAGGATGATTTGGGCGCCGGCTTGTCCCAACGCGAGCGCCATCGCCCGCCCGAGATGGCCGGCCGCGCCGGAGACAAACGCCACGCGTCCGTCAAGCCGAAATCGCGCCGGCAAGAAGTCAGGCGGCATGCTTCTGCTCCCGCTGCGGCCAGAGCGCTGGGTTGAGCAGTGGCAGCGGCACGCGAGGCAGGCGCGCTGCGATCATCCGGCAGCTCTCCGGATCAAGGGGACGGAATTCGATAAGCCCCAGATTGGCCCGCAGCTGGTCCTCGGTTTCCATGCCAATCACCACGCCGTCGGCCCAGTCCTGACCGCGGGCATAGGCGAGACAAAAATCGGCGGCGCTTTCGCGACCGAATTCCGAGGCCAGATCGTCGATCGCCTGAACGATTTGGCGCGCGTCGACGTTGCCGATCGGCGGCCAGATCGCCGCATCGTGCGAAACGAGCAGGCCCTGCAGAAAAATGCTGCGCAGATGCACTGTCACATCCGGCCGCGCGCGCAGCCGGTCGATCACACCGGCTTCATGCCAACGCCAATCGAGCAGATTGAACGGCATTTGAATATGGCGAATTTGCTCATGAGCCAGCGCAACATGCGTCTCCTCCGGCGACTGCACGGACACACCAAGCGTGCCGATGGTGCCGTCGTGGTGCAGTTCGACAAGCCGTTGCCATACCCCTCCCCCGAATGCCCTCAGATGCTCGGCGCGATGCAACAGCAGGGTGTCGAGCCGTCCGTGGCGCAGCGCGGCCATCGACAGCACTGTGCTGCGATCGACCGCCGCCCGCACCTCGTCGGGTTTCGCCGTCGGTGCGAGTTCCGAAAGCGGACTGAGCTTGGTAACGAGGCGCACATTGCGGCCAGCCAGCGCCGCGCCGAGGATCTCCTCGCTGTCGCCATAGGCTCGCGCCGTGTCGAAACTTCTGACGCCGGCGTCCACCGCCTGGCGCACGAGTCGCAACGCCGCCTCGCGTGAGGGCTTGCCGCTGCGGTTGGCGGCGCCATAGGGCAGACCCAGTTGAACCGTCCCCAGCACCAGCTCGGGCGGCCGTTCGTCAGACATGGTGAGGTCCTACAGTACCGCGAGAACCTTGCTGTCCGTATGGTAAAGATCGCGTTTACGATACGGGCTCAGCCCTGCCCGAGCAGCTTCCACACGCTTGAGGCGCTGTAGATCACCGCGCCGCTCACCCTGAAATCGCCGCGCATGAAGACGAGGGAGCGGGTGCGGCGCACGAGCTCCGGCGTCACTTCGATGTGGTCGCCGGCGCGTGCGGACTTCAGGAATTGCGACTGCATACTGACGGTGACCACTGGCGCCTTGTCGGCCGCGTCCCACGCCGCCGCGCCCAGCGCCAGATCGGCAAACGTCATCAGCATGCCGCCGTGGACGACGCCGCGGCCGTTGACGTGCCGGTCATCGACGATCAGCAGAAAGCTGCGCGTGCCGTTGTCGGTCCGCTCGTAAATGGGTCCGACGTGAATCTCGAACGGGTCGATCAGATCGGTCTTCGTGTAGCCGGGCGGCGGCATCATGCGACCTTCCACACGCCTTGCGCCGTGAGCAGCAGGCGGTCTCCCGCCCACGTCTCCGCCGACATGAACACCATGGTGCGCGTTCTGCGCGAAACCCGCACCCGCGACAGGATCAGATCGCCCAGCCGGCCGGGAGCCAGGAAGTCGCAGGCGAGCGAAACGGTGCTGCACGTCGCGGCACCGCTTTCCAGCCGCGAGGTCCGGCTCATGGAGATATCGAGGAAGGCCATCAGCATTCCGCCATGTACCGCGCCGGCGGCGTTCATGTGCTTGTCGGCGACGGGAAAACAGTATCGCCGTTCTCCACTCTCCCCATCCGGCAGCCGGTACAGCGGCCCGATGAAGCGGTTGAACCCGCTCGTCGAGATGTCTTCCGCGCCTTCCGGAAATCTCAATTCCTCCGCCATGCGCCTGACATTCTTGGCTTCTTCGGCACAGTCAAGAGAAGACCTTGAGCCGTTCCGCGGCTGTCTCTTCCGCCGCGTGGCATCCGCCGCACCACCACATTAGACTGCCCCTTGAACTCGGGCCGAGCCTGTGGCTGTTTCAGGCCAACTACAGAACACGAGGCGAGGAAGATGTTCAGGAATTTCGCTCGGGCCGCTTTTGCAGCATCGCTGCTCTCCACCGCGGCCGTTGCAACGTTGGCGGCCAGCACATCCGCAATGGCCGCGGACCAGAAGGAAGAGAAGGTGAGCAAGTCGCTCACCGAGCCCCTCACAAACGCGCAGAAGGCGGCACAAGCAAAGGATTGGCCTGGCGCGCTGGCAGCCCTGAAGCAGGCACAGGCCGTGCCCGATCGCACGCCGTACGACGATTACGTCATCAACAAATTCCTCGCCGTCGTCGCGATCAACATGAAGGATTTCGCGACGGCGCGCACCGCCACGGAAGCGGCTCTCACCTATCCCGACGCGCCCGATGCGGACAAGAAGGACCTCGAGAAAAACGCGTTCATTTTCGCTGCGCAGGCCAACGATTACGCCGGCATCATCAAGTATGGGACGCAGCTTGAGGCTCTCGGCCCGCTCGACGATGGTGAACTCGCAAACATGGCCATCGCCTATTACAACAGCAAGGACACTGCGCGCGCCCAACAGTACGCGCAGAAGTCGATCGATGCGGCGAAAGCGGCAGGCCATGCTCCGCAGCAGGCTGCTTTGGAAATCCAGATGAACGCGCAGGCACAAGCCAATCCCCACGCCGCCGAGCAGACGCTCGAGAATATCGTAGCGCAGTCAAACGACCCGAAGAATTGGGATCAGCTCATCGAGTACGATCTCAGCATGAACGGCATGAACGCCGTGTTTGCGATGGATCTCTATCGCCTCAAATATGTCACGCATTCCACAAAGCCCGCCGATGCGGCGATCGTCGGTTCGCTGGCGAACCAGCTGCACTATTACGGTGACGCCATCACGATTCTCCAGGCGACCGGCGGCGGCGGCAAGGAACTGAGCGCCGCACGCGCCAGCGCGGCCAAGGAGCAGGGCTCGCTCAATGCTGAAATCGCGGCGGCGAAAAAAGGCAACGGCACCGTTGCGCTAAACGTCGCGGAAGCCATGTACGGTTACGGCCGCTTTGCCGATGCCGAGGCCCTCGCGCGCGAGGCGGCTGCAAAGGGTGGCGGCAAGTATCCGGGCCAGGCACAGATTCTGATCGGCATGGCACTGGCCGCCCAGGGCAAATACGCCGATGCGGTCCAGGCGTTGAACGCCGTGAGCGGCAGTCCCGCGGCCGTGAAGACCGCCAAGCTGTGGGCCATCTATGCGCAGGCGAAAGGTGGCGGAACCGCTGCGGCACCTGCCCCTGCCAGCCCCGCGCCGGCGCCGCACTAAACAAGGATGCTCGGCGGGGGCCGGCGATGAACTTTACCTGCTCCCGCCCGTGGTGTGAGATTGATCGGTCGAGAAGGAGATTCGCGGATGCGCAGCTTGGTTGGGCTTTTCTCGGATCATCCGCGGTCTGTCGGCGAGACGTATATCGAGCATATGGGCTCGGCCTTCTCCTTCGGCTGGCGCATGCTGGTCGCCGGCGTCGCCTGCCTGTTGCACGGGCTGTTTCCGTTCCTGTTCGTGAAGACCGGCAGCACCACGGTGCGCCACCTTCACGACCGGATGATCACTCACCGCTCGCGCGCCCGCGCCGCGCCGGAGTGGGCCGACCACGGCGCCTATATCTGAGCCTTTCGGCCGTCCGCCGCCCGCGCTAGGTTCGGCTCCGGTCAACATCGGAGGATGAACATGAGAGAGGCGGTCATCGTCTCGACGGCCCGCACGGGTCTGGCGAAATCGGTACGCGGCGGGTTCAACATCACCCATGGCGCGGTCATGGCGGGTCACGCCATCCAGAACGCCATCGCGCGGGCGAAGATCGATCCCGGCGAAGTGGAAGATGTGTTCATGGGCTGCGCCAATCCGGAAGGCGCAACCGGGTTCAATATCGCGCGCCTTTCGGCCATCGAGGCGGGATGCCCGGTCACCACGGCCGGCACCACCGTCAACCGCTTCTGCTCCTCCGGACTGCAGACCATCGCCATGGCGGCTCAGTATGTGATGACGGAGAACGTTCCCGTCGCGGTAGGAGGCGGCGTGGAATCCATCTCGCTGGTGCAGATGGGTGGGATGAACACCAAGAACATCACCGAACCGCGCCTGATGGAGATCAAGCCTGCCCTCTGGATGAGCATGATTGAAACCGCCGAGGTGGTGGCCGAACGCTATGGCGTCAGCCGCGAACGGCAGGATCATTATGCGCTCGAGAGTCAGCGGCGCACAGCGGCTGCTCAGCAGGGTCGGAAGTTCGCCGACGAGATCGTGCCGCTCAACACGAAGATGAAGAAAGTGGACAAGGCGACCGGCGCGGAATCGATCGTCGACACCACGGTCGATCGCGACGAATGCAATCGCCCGGACACGACTTATGAGGGCTTGGCCGCGCTCAAGCCGGTGTTCGGCGGCGGACTGGAAGTCAAGCAGGGCAAGTACATCACGGCGGGCAACGCGTCGCAGTTTTCCGATGGGGCGTCGGCTTGCGTGGTGATGGATTCCAAGACGGCCGAGAAGAAGGGCCTCAAGCCGATGGGCATTTTCCGCGGCTTTGCGGTGGCGGCGTGCGAGCCGGACGAGATGGGCATCGGCCCGGTGTTCGCCGTGCCGCGCCTGCTCGAGCGTCATGGCCTCAAGCCGGACGATATCGATCTATGGGAGCTGAACGAGGCATTCGCCAGCCAGGTGCTCTACTGCATGGACCGCATCGGCATTCCGCACGACAAGCTGAATGTCGACGGCGGCGCGATTTCCATCGGCCATCCCTATGGCATGTCCGGTGCGCGCATGACGGGACACCTGCTCATCGAGGGCCGCAGGCGCGGCGCCAAGCTCGGCGTCGTCACCATGTGCGTCGGCGGCGGCATGGGCGCGGCGGGCCTGTTCGAGATCCTGCAGTAATGAACGCACTCCCTTCGCACCCTCCCCTTGAGGGAGGGTCGAAAAATGCGCAGCATTTTTCGGGGAGGGGTAGCTCGTGCATGTCGGCGGCATGACCCCTCCCCGAACGATGTCGCTTCGCTCCATCGTTCGACCCTCCCTCAAGGGGAGGGTAATGGTCATGTGCCTTGCGCTCGCAGCCTGCACCAGCACGCAGGTTGCACAGACTCCGCCAAAGCCGCCGCCGGATCCCGCAACCTTGATGCCGGCCCTGGAAAACCGCATCTACGAGCTGGTCGACGCGGAGCGCCACAAGATCGATCCCAAGGCCAAAGAGCTTGCGCTGGATTCGGAATTGGTGGGAGCCGCTCGCGAAAAGTCAGCCGACATGGCTGAGCACAATTACTTCGCTCACGCCGCGCCGGATGGGCAGACGGCGGCCGGCATCATCATGGACAAGGACGCCGCATTTCAGGGGCTGCTCGGCGAAAATCTGGCGGCCGAACATTATCTCAAAGGCTATGGCGTGAACGTCGACGAGATGGCGCACCGCTTCGTGGATTTGTGGCTCGCCAGCAAAAGCCATCGCGACAATCTTTCGCTGCCCGTCTACGACCGCACCGGTGTGGGTGCGGCGGTAAACGGCGACACTGTTTATGTCACGGAACTGTTCGCCACCGATCTGGGCCTGCCTCCGCCATCGTCGGCGAGCGACGCCGGCACTGTCGCGAAGCCGACGCAGTAGGAGCCTGGATGGCACAGCGCATCGCCTCCTATCGCGAATTCTGGCCGCATTATCTGCGCGAGCATGCCAGGCCGGAGACGCGCGCCATCCACTATCTCGGCACGGCGCTGGCGACCGGGTCGCTGATCGCGCTCATCGCCACTGGCCGCCTCTGGCTTATTCCGGCAATCCTGATCGGCGGCTATGGGCCAGCCTGGATCGGCCATTTCTTTCTCGAAAAGAACCGGCCGGCGACGTTCCGATATCCGCTGTGGTCGCTCTTTTCCGACTATCGCATGGCGGCCAGCTGGCTGACGGGGCGGCTTTCCCGCCAATTGGATCGTGCCGGAGTGGGGCAGCGCTAACCCCACCTTAACCGTCTTCGTCAAACTATGCGGCACCGGGAAAGGCCTTCAGCAAGCCGGACGAATCGCGGATCGTCCTTTCCTTTACACAACATGTGGACGCCGATACCTTGAAAAGGGCGGCGGATGGCGAATGAACATGCAGCCTGATCTCCCCTGGAGCGTTGCCGGAATTCCGCCGGAAGCGCGCGAAGCGGCGCGTGCCGCAGCCCGCCGCGAGGGACTTGCCGTCGGCGAATGGCTCACCCGCCGCATCCTGCGCAGCTTCACCGATGCCAGTGCTCTGGTCGGCGATGTCGAGCGCGTGCCGTGGCGGAGCGATGTTGTGGATACGGCGCGTCAGGCCGTCAGCGAAACGTCGTCGTCCAAAGAAACGGAAAACATGCTGGCCCACGTGCAGCGCAGCGGCAACGAGGCGCAGAACGCCTACAAGAACATCGACCAGCAATTGTTGGCTGTCGCGCGCAGGCTTGAAGCGGCCGAGCGCAGTCAGACGGAGCAGTCCCGGGCCATGAGCACCGCGGCGAGCCAGATCAACGTCGCCGCGCGCGAGCAGGCTCAGGCCTTCGAGCAACTGAACACCAACGTGACCAGCCTTGCCGATCGGCTTTCCCGCGTCGAGCGGAATGCCGCGACCGATGGATTGAAGGATGCCGTCAAGGGACTGCATCAGGGGCTGTCGCGCGTCGCCGATCAGGTGGCGCAGACTGCGAATCAGTCCGCATCGCAGATCGCGACACTCGCCACCACGGTCGAGCAGCTGGCCACCAAGCTCGTGGAAGCGAAGGGCGATGCCGAGAATACCGCGCACGCCACCGCACAGGTCATCGAACAGCAGCTGCATCAGCGGCTGGAGCAAAAGCTTGGTCAGCTTGACGAGCGCATCCGTATCGTCGAGCGCACGGCCTTTGCCAGCGCCAGTGCGCTCGATCGCACGCTTGAAGACATGGATCGCGTGCGCGCGGGCAAGGAGGTCGGCGAAGCCGAACTCCAGCGGCACCACGCCGTGATGACGGAACTGTCGCAGCAATTGGACCGCGTCGACGCGCGTCTGGCCGCGATGGAATCCGAACACGCCGGCGCGCAAGGCCGCTTCGAGGAGACGGCGCAGCGGATCGAAACGCGCATCGGCGCGCGTCTGGCCGCGGTGGAATCCGAACATGCGGGCGCGCAAGGCCGCCTGGAGGAGATGGCGCAGCGGATCGAAACCAATGCCGCAGCCGCGCACGGCCACTTCGAGGAGATGGCGCACCGTGTTGAAACCAACGCCGCCGCCGCGCACGATCAGCGCTTCAGCGGAATTGAGCGCGCCCTGTCGGATATCGCGGCGCGGCTGGAAGACGCCGAGCACGGCAAGCACGCCCTGGCCGACCAGGTCAATCAGGCAATGCGGGATCTGTCCGCGCGCGTGGAGGACGCCGACAACGGCAAGCACGACATCACCGATCGGGTCGACCAGGTGATGCGGGAGTTCGCCGGAAGATTCGAAGCCGCCGACCGCCGCAATCGCGAGATGCTCGACTCGCTGCAGGCCGCGGTGAGAGACGCGAACGCGAAGATTGCCGCGCTGGAGGCGAGCCCGGTGCTGCCGTCGCAGGCGCCGGTGTTTACGCCGGCAGCGCCTGCATTTGCGGCATCAACCCCGGCCTTTGCCCCGGCTGCCCACGAGCCAGCGCCGACATTCGCCGCGGCATCGGCCTTCGATGCGCCACCGTTTCCCGAGCCCACGCCGCAGCCGCTGCATCCTGACGCTCCGCCGGCACCGCCGCTGTTCGATCAGCCGCAATTCGAGACCGCGCAACCGGCGTTCGCCGGCGAAGGCTTCGCCACAGCGCCGGCCTTCGGTGCCGAGGCGTTCGCCAACACCGCGCACGCTGCGGATTTCGGCACGAACGAATCGTTTCTTTCGGCCGCGCGCCGGTCGGCACGCAACGCCGCGGCGACGCAGGCAGAGGTGGCACCCGCAAGCGGCTTCAGCTGGGGCTTTTCGCGTGGCGAGAAATCCGCTGAGCAGGGAACTGGCAACAGCCGCACACGCTATGCCCTCATCGGCATCCTTGCCGTCGTTGCGATCGTCGTGGTCGCCGCAGCGCTGATGCTGAGCCGCGGCATGATCTCCCCGGCACCCAGTGCTGCACCGGCAGCCGGTCCATTTGCGGCGCGGCCGAGCATCGCACCGCAGTCGCAGACCGACGAGGAATCCGGTGCTGGCCCGGCTGCGTCGGCAGCGGGTCAAGCCGGCGCATCCGCATCTGTCGCGCCTTCCGACACCGCACCTGCCGCCGCGCAACCCGCTCCCTCGAAGGCGGTCGTGACCGCCAAAGCCGCCGCGCAGAAGCAGGCGGCCAACACGGCTTCGCCAACGCCCAATGCGTCGGCCTCGCCGGTCCAGAAGCTGACGCAGCTCGCCAACACCGGGGATGCCAAGAGCCAGCTCCTGCTCGGCATCCGCTATCTCGATGGCGACGGCGTCGCGGCCAACGAAGCCGAAGCCGCGCGCTGGCTGTCGCGGGCGGCGCAGCAGGGCGAGGCGATGGCACAATATCGCCTTGGTACACTCTACGAGCGCGGCAAGGGCGTTCCTGCCGATGCCAAGCAGGCGACCCATTGGTATGAACTGGCCGCCAAGCAGGGCAACCGCAAAGCCATGCACAATCTCGCGGTCGCGTTCGCCGACGGCTCCGGCGAGGCCAAGGATTACAACCAGGCCGCGACATGGTTCAGCAAGGCAGCCAATCTCGGCCTGGTGGATTCCCAGTTCAATCTGGCGGTGCTTTATGAGCGCGGCATGGGCGTGAAGCAGAGTCTGGTCGATGCCTACAAGTGGTACGCGATTGCCGCTGCCCAGGGCGATTCCGAATCGAAGTCGCGCATCGATGCGCTAAGCTCGCAGATCAGCGATGCCGATCGCG
This sequence comes from Rhizomicrobium sp., assembly GCA_036500585.1. Lineage (GTDB taxonomy): Bacteria > Pseudomonadota > Alphaproteobacteria > Micropepsales > Micropepsaceae > Rhizomicrobium. Next base: position 3,717 of record DASYBT010000210.1, on the reverse strand, counting down.
CCGCAGCGCAAGCCGCCGCGACGCGCTTCCATCCGCAGCCGATGAACCCGGCCGCCAACTCACTGCCCGTCACCGGCTAGAGCGCGATTCCAAGGTAGGACACCCCTCCCCGCCCGGCCGCGGACTTGTTCCGGGGCCGATCCCGGTCACCTATTTTTTCGCGCGGCAGAATTGAAAATCAGCCGGCGCTATGGTATATACCATTGGTAGCTATCATCGGCGGGACTATGGCAAAGGCCAAGCTGAAACAACCGGCCGAAAAGTCAGCCGATATAAAGACGGCCAAGCTGTTCAAGTCGGGCCGCAGCCAAGCCGTGCGTCTGCCCAAGGAATTCCGCTTCGAAGGCACGGAGGTCCGCGTTCGCCGCGACGGTCAGGCGGTGGTGCTCGAGCCGGTCAAGCCGCCGAAGCGCGACTGGAAAGCCTTCTGGGCTGACATCGATCGTCTAGTACAGGGCAAGTTCATGGAAGACGGCCGCGATCAGCCGCCGATGCCGCCCGACCGTAAGATCTTCGATTGATCTACCTCCTCGACACCAATGCCGCCATTGCGACGATGAGCGGCAAACCCGCGTCGGTGCGGAACGCACTGGATGAGGCACGTGCGCAGCATCACATGACCGCACTGTCGGTGCTCACCATCCACGAGCTGTGGTATGGCGTGGCCAAGAGCGAGCGCAAGGCCGCCAATACTGAGGCACTGCAAAAGGTGATGGCGAGCGGTTTTGAAATCTGGGTGTTCGACGCAGACGATGCCGAAATAGCCGGTGAAATTCGCGGCAATCTGGCAACGGCGGGAACGCCGATCGGTCCCTACGATCTGTTGATCGCGGCACAGGCGCTGCGCCGCAATGCGGTGCTCGTCACCGCCAACGAGCGCGAGTTCAACCGCGTGCGGGGACTGAAGACACGGAACTGGGCGAAGCGGTAGGCTGCGCCTAGCCCTGTGACTTTTCCTCCTCCGCCAGGCGCGCTTCGGCTTCTGCCATTATCGCCAGAAAGCGCGGATGATCTCGGATGGGATCGAGGTCCGCATCCGATTTCGTCCAGTTGAGCAGCGAGCGCCCGATGGTCTTCAGCAACGGATCCAGCATGTCGAGGCAGCCGTCGGCATCGTGCAGCTGCATCAGCGTGGAACACGCCAAATTGTAGCGCATGTTGATGTTGTCAGGATCGAGCAGGATGGCACGCTTCATCAGCTCCTTGGCGCGGTCTGCCTCGCCGAGCGTCGCCAGGGCTTCTATGGCGAAGCCCATCGCCGATCCGTTGTTGGGGTCCTGCGACATGATCTTTTCGGTGCGGCTCAGCGTGCGCTCTGCGGCGCGATGGGCGCCCTGCGAATCGTGTATCGCCCGGTAGGCGCTCATCAACATGCCGCAGGCCCAATAGTCCGTGTTCATGATGGCCGCGGCCTTTTCAAGGTAGCGGACCGCGGTTTCGCGGTTGCGCGTGATATAGTGCAGACGCCCCGCGGCCTTTGTCGCTTCGTAGGAGTCCGGATCGAGGGCGAGCGCCTTTTCGACCTCGACCAGCGCTCCGGCGTGATCCGCCGCGAATGTCAGCACCACGCCCTTCGCCGCATGGGCCTCCGCGAGATTGGGATCAAGCGCGATGGCGCGCTCCGCGGCCTCCAGCCCGTCATTGCCCTCCAGCCCCATGTAGAAGCGGAGATTGACCTGCGTGACCGCGATCAGCGCCCAGGCTTGCGCATAATTCGCATCGAGCTCCAGCGCGCGGCGGCACAGCCGGATGATGGACTCCGCCATGCGCGGATCGCCGAGGCTGGCGACCACACTGTATTGCCGCGCCATGAGATAGAGATTGTACGCCTCGACGTTCTCCGTGCCGCGATGCTCGATGGCCTTCTTCTCTTCCGGCAGCAGTTTGAGTTTCAGCGCCTTGACGATGGCTTCGGAAATTTCGTCCTGCAGGGCAAAGATGTCGTTGAGATCGCGGTCGTAGCGTTCCGCCCACACATGCGCGTTGGTGGCGCCGTCGATCAGCTGCGCCGTGATGCGCACGCGCCCGCCGGATTTGCGCACGCTGCCTTCCAGCACATGGCTCACCTTCAGCTCGCGCGCCACCTTGGGCAGGTCGACATTCTTGCCCTTGTACATGAAGGCGGAATTGCGCGAGACAACCGCCAGCGCCGACACTTTAGACAAATCGGTGATGATGTCTTCGGAAATGCCGTCGGAGAAATACTCCTGCTCCGCATCGCCGCTCATGTTGGCGAACGGCAGCACGCAGACGGCAAGCTTGCGCACGGCGGTATCGGTGTTCGCTTCGGTCATATCCGGTTCCGGGCGGCGCACGGAAAAAACGTGCACCGGGCGCTCGATGTTCTTTACCTGATGTTCGCCCATGTCGTCGAACAGGCAGGCGAGCTTGCCATCGACCTGGTCGCGCACCAGCCGAGAGACCGCAACGCCGCCCACCGGCGCCAGGGTCTGCAGCCGCGCCGCCACATTGACGCCGTCGCCGTAGATATCGTCGCCGTCGACGATCATCTCGCCGAGATTGACGCCGATGCGATAGCGCAGCGGCTTCGGCCCGCGTTCGGCCTCGGCGGTGCCGGCCTGAATCGCCAGCGCGCATTCCACCGCCGAAACCACGCTGGGGAACTCCGCCAGCGCGCCGTCGCCCAGCAACTTAAACACGCGGCCGCCGCTCGCCGACACCGCCGGATCGAAGATGCGGGCACGGTTGTCCTTCAGCCGCGCATGCGTGCCCGCCTCGTCGGCCTCCATCAGGCCCGAGTAGCCGACCACATCGGCCGACAGAATCGCGGTAAGCTTGCGCTGCATGAAGAAGTGATGCGCTCCGGGACCTCGCAACTGCAGTGAGGCCCACGATGGTTGTTCAGCCGCATATTGCGGCTCAAGACCGACCGCACGCAAGGATGCTCGAAGGACCTGTGCGGTTCGAACTCAGTAGATCACGCTGCGGACCCGTGGCGGTTTGGCGGGGCGAACCTCTTTGGTTTCTGCGATCATCGCGGCGAGCTGATCCTTGCTGTCCTGCACGGGAATTCGGTCGCGCTCACCGCTGCCGAAGCACACGGCGGCGAGATTTCCGGTTTCCTCCGTGACGAACTTGGCTTTGCTCATATTGAGCCTGATGGGATTCCCATCGAGCTGCGGACAGCTGATCCAGATTGGCATGTGAATGTCCCCCGACGACTGCTGCGATCTTGTCGCGCACTTGTGACAACAGTGTGGCGCAACCGGTGGGCGCTGCGCACGCGTCATGGTTGCGCCGGCTGATGATTTGACGGCCGCAATCGCGCTGCGGAACCGGCAGGCGCGCTCTCTCGTTATCAACCTGACGGTTTGTTTTTTCAGGAGAACAACGATGGATCATGATCGTATTAAAGGCGCCGCTGACCAGGCCAAAGGCAGCATGAAAGACGCGGCCGGCAAGATCACCGGCGATGCCAAGCTCCAGGCCGAAGGCAAAATGGACAAGGCCAAGGGCAAGATCGAAAACGCAGTCGGCGGCGCCAAGGACTCAATGCGCGACGAGCTGAACAAGCACTGATTTTTCCGGATATCCGGACGATCGCAAGCTAGATTGGCTTAAGGATCGTGCGGCAACGGTGCGGAGCGCAAACGCGTGGAACAGCCCTCCGCACCTTTTCTTTTTTCTTTGCGCGAATTCAAACGCGCAAATCGCCATGCGCAACCCACATCCTTGAAGTAGTGGTAAACCTCCCCC
>DASYBT010000209.1:0-34816 GCA_036500585.1 Rhizomicrobium sp. | reverse complement strand
ATAACCCGTGGTGGGAGGCGGGAGCTTGCTGTAGGGCGAGTCGATCTTCGGGCTGATGGAATATGTGTCCGTGTCGGTGGCGGTATTCTGGGCCGCAGCGCTGAAGTTCGAACCGGGCGCTCCGTCGGCCGTGATAATGTTTTCCGACAGCAAATTGTTCGTCGAACCCTTGCGCGGCACGTAGGTCGCAAAGAGATGATCGTAGGTGCGGTTCTCGCCGACAATAATAATGACGTGCTTGATCGGCGTGATCGAGTCACGCCCTTGCACGGTGCGGTGTTGCACCGGGCGCGGGTTCGCGGCGAATGCAGGCGCAACCTGCATTGCTGCAACGGCGCTTGCACAAAGCACGACGGTGCTTTGCAAAAGCGTCTTCTTCAACGGCGAAGCTTTCACGTGGGATCTCCCTTTGGCTTGAGGATGCCGGGAATCTGCCCTCCGGACGCGTCTGTTTTGTATCAGTCGCAATAAGGTGCTTCGAACTATTTGCTACGGCCACGACGCTGTTGCGACGGCGCTCCATTGTGACCCGAGTTGAGCCGACCGCGAGCAATGCAAACGGAAACATGATGATGTGGTCAGGCTGGGGAACGTCTCAGCTGTGGAACTTTTTCGGCTTTGGCAGGACGCGAATGACCGCCATCATGCCGGCGTCCTCGTGATCGAGGATGTGGCAGTGATAGACGAAATCCCCCACCACGGGCCCGCGGAAATCCATTCGCACGGTGATGCTCGGATACGGGCCTTTTTCCGTCCAATAGGGAACTTGATACGTGTCGTAGAATTGACGTTGCCCCTCCGGCACCGGCACACCATTGATGGCGAGCAGCAGGAAGTGGATCTGGTGGATGTGAAATTCGTGTATTTCGGGCGAGCGATTTTGAATCGTCCAGTCTTCGACCGCGCCCTGCGTCGTGGTGATTGCCGGCGGTTCGGCGGGCCTGAACAGCTTCGGCTTTTGGCCGTCGACCGTGATGAAAAAAAGCACCTGGTCGGCGCGGCCTGATTCTGGCAGATCGTAAGGAATCTCCGAGAAATAAAGCGTCCGCCGGGCGGTCACTTTCGCATTGAACAAGCCCGGGAAACGTTGGGGATTTGGCGGTCCGCTCCGTTCGGCAACGCGCGGGAGGTGGAGGTCTGCTGTCGTCGTTTGAATGATCGCCAGCGGCCGTCCCGGATCGCTGTCGCCGGAGGGTCCTGTGTCGATGGCCATGGTCGAGAGCAGCGCCTGCTTTACTTGCGCCGATGGGGCCGCGACGATGAATTCGGCCCGGCCAGCGGGGGGAATCAGGATATCCCGGACCGTTTCGATCGTGCCCTGATGCTTGCCATCCTGTGAGCCCAACGGCACGCCATCGAAGGCAACGATCTGCAGAGGCTGGCGAACTTTGTCATAGGTCAGCTTGAGATCGAGCACTGTGTTTGCCGCGGTGTTGGCCACTCGCCAGAATTCTTGCGTGCCGGGATTCATCTTGATGATCGCTGGCTTGTACTTCGGGTAGGAGATCGGCACGTAATTGAGCGACAGGTCCCACGAAGGCACAGGCTTCGACTTGAACGCGCCGGTCTCGGCCTGATCGCGAACCACCAGATAGCGCTCCGGCAAACCGGCCACCGCAGGCTGGACGTTGGCAATACCCTCGACCTCGATGATGCCCGTCGCACCGCCCTCAACGGTCGCCGCGGAAATGCCGTGCACATGCGGATGGTACCAGTAGAGGCCCGGGGGTTCGTTCTTGGGGATCTTCACGTCATAGGAGAAGGTTTCGCCGGAATTGACGAGCGTATGGATCACCTCGTCGCTATGGCAGGTTGGCGCCGTATTGGTGCCGTGGAAGTGGATGTTGACGGACGAGAGCGTCATCTTCGCGTCGCCGCAAACGGTCTTGTCGCTGGAAATGATTTCCTCCGGCGCGCCCGCGGGCTGCGGCACCATGTTGGTCAGCTGAATGCGGATGCGGTCGCCGGGATTCACGTGCAAGGTGGGGGATTCCCGGCCGTCGGGCGTTTGAAAGCAGAATAGCGTCCGCCCGGCATCGTCCATGCCGGTGTAGTAGCCGAAATCCGTTTTCAACACGCCTTTGTGACTGTAAAGATCCGGCGGCGGGGCGATTTCGCTTCCGGGGGCAGCCCGCGGGCAGGGATTGCCCTGCGCCAGGGCGGGACCGCCGGCACACACCGCAATGAACAGGACAATCAGCAGGCAACGCATGGCGACGATCATTTTTCAGCCCATTTGCGCTGCGGCGCGCGACAGACAGTTTTTATGAACAGCGGGCGGCGGATGATGGCGGCGATCTGCAACGATAACGTCACAGCTGTGTGAAGGCCGCCGCGCAGAAAGTGGCGGCAGAGGTCTTCATGTGCGTCCGAGCGCCACTGCATGCATTTGTTGCCGATTCAGTGATATGGCGGTGACGTAGTATCGGCCGCGCCGCGTCCGGGCAGCGGTGCGATGGCGCCGCAGAGCCGCATGGGTTTGCGCTACTGCATTGTTGCGGCGGCAGGCGCTGCGCCCGCGCCGGTGTCGGAGTGTGGCGGAATGAGCGCCATCAGGATCGGCTGGAACCAGTCGTCGCGATCCACATCGAAGGCGACGAAATTGCCTTCGAATTGCCAGTAGGCCCACGGGAATCCTTCCGCCTCGGCCGTGCGCGCCACGCAGTAGGTCCAGCGCATGCGGGATTCAATGTCGCCGCGATCATAGGCGCCGAACTCGCCGAGGAAGAGCGGCCGGTGGTTGGCCTCCGACCACGCCTTCGCCGTGGCGAAATCCTGGTAGACCTTCTGGCGATCCTGCGGCGTGCCCCAGGTGACGCCGGAGAGATTCTTGGTGAAGTCCACCCAACTCGCGCCCTGGTGGGTGAATTGCATCGGCAAATAATAGTGGAACGTCACGATGATGTGCGGATCGTCCGCGGGCAGCACCAGGTTCTTCAATTCGTTCATGCCGTTCCACTCCGCCGGCCCGATGATGACGTTGCGCGTGGGATTTGTCTCTCGGATGACCGCGAGCGCCTGCGCCAGAAGCGTGTTCCACACCGCCGGCGTCAGCACGGGATCGTGCGGCTCGTTGAGGATCTCGAAGATCACGCGGTTGGGCGCGTTGCGGTAGCGCGGCGCGACCTGTTGCCAAAACGCGATCACGCGCGTCTGGCAGGCTTTCAGCTCCGTGTTGCATTCGCGGTTGTAATGCAGGTCGACGATCGGATCGATGCCAGCCGCCAGCGCGCCGTTCACCACGCGGTCGAGCCGCGCCAGCCAGCCTGGATCGAGCTGGTTGTTGCCATCCATGTGCTCGAACGGCGTGGTGACGATGCGCACGGTGGCGAAGCCGGCCTGGTGCAGCTTGGCAAAATCGCCGAACTTGAAATGCGCCTGCGAGTCGTCGTTCCAGTACGGATCGCCGCCCAGGATGTTCATGCCGCGGCCCATCTGCGCCGTTTGCGCGTAAGCATTGATCGGCGCGAGCGGTCGGGAGAACGCGAGTGGCGCAGCGGCCGGAGTTGCCGCCGGTGACGCCGGCATTGCGGGCGCATTCTGTGCATGCGCGATGCTCGTGCTCGCAAGCAAACCACCGACGATGAATGCGAAAAGCCTGCGCTGCATAACGATGCCCTCAGCCGCTCAATGCGCGATTGGTAGCGCCATCGTTCAGTCCTGACAATCGCACCGCGAGGGAAGGCCGCTCGCCACTGCCTCCAGCGACCGGCCACACCGATGATCCACCATCTGACGCAGGAAAGTGAAGCGGCGACCCGATTGCGGGCGGCGAGGTCGTAGCGACCCTCTTGACTAACAACCGTCTCCTTACTAAACCGGCATATGTAAGGAATGCGAGGAAAGCTGCCGTGTCCATTGCGACGTTGACGAGCAAGGGTCAGATGACCATCCCGAAGGACATTCGCGATGGCCTCGACCTGAAGCCTCAGGATCAGGTTCACTTGAGCCTACTTGCCGACGGCACGGTGATCATGCGTGCAAAGAAACGCAGCGTACGCGATCTCTACGGAGCCCTTCACCGACGCGGACGAAAACCTATCCCTGTCGCGCAGATGAAGCGCTGAGTTGCGCGGCCTGGATACCAATGTCCTGGTCCGTTTTCTGTTGCGGGACGACCCGCGCCAGGCCAAGGCGGCCAAAACGGCGATCGATCAGGCAATAGCGGCGGGGGAGGCATTGGTCGTCAGCCTGCTTGTCATGCTCGAAACCGAGTGGGTGTTACGAGCAAGCGCAGGTCTTGAGAAGAGCGCCGTTCTGAGCGTGTTCAAGCAGCTTCTGGAGTCTCGCGAGCTTGCGTTTGAAAGCGAGCGAGTCCTCGAGCAGGCACTCTACGATTTCGAAAACAGCAACGCCGACTTTGCCGATTGCCTGCTTGTGGCGCAGTATCGGCACCTCGGCTGCGCGACAATGCTGACTTTCGACATTCGAGCCGCTCGGCTGGCGGGCAGCGAACTGCTGACCTGATCGCCCCGGGCCCGGGGAAGCTACTGCAGCGGATGCGGCCCCGCGGCGCAGTTCTGGGCGATGAAGGTTTTGTGCGCCGGCATGATATCGACGGAATTCTTCAGCACCAAGCGGATGTTTTCCATGCGCTTGCGCAGCTCGTCCTCGCTCATCACATCCACCAGCGGATCGTAGCTCTCTGGCCTGATGCCCTGGCCGATCATGACGGCAAACCAGCTCGTGTCGTTGAACAGCTCGTCGTTGTCGCGGAACACGCGGCCGTAGCGGCGGAAGATGTCGAACTTCTGCTGCAGATGGTCGGTCACGTCGATATTGCGGCAGTAATCCCAGAACGGATAGCCGGTGCGGTCCGTCGCCTTGTAATGCAGGATCAGGAAATCGCGCACGCGCTCGTACTCGTAAGTCGTGATGGCGTTGTAGCGGTCGATTTCCGGCTGGTGGAATCCGCGGTCCGGGAACAGCGAGAACAGGCGCGCAATGCCGCTCTGCACCAGATGGATGGAGGTGGATTCGAGCGGCTCCATGAAACCGCTGGCCAGCCCCAGCGCGACGCAGTTCTTGTTCCAGAACTTCTTGCGCCGGCCGGTGACGAATCTGAGGATGCGCGGCTCGGCTAACGGCTTGCCCTCGAGGTTGCCCAGCATCGTTGCGGCGGCTTCTTCGTCGCTGGTGTAGTGGCTGCAATACACGTAGCCGTTGCCCATGCGGTGCTGCAGCGGAATGCGCCACTGCCACCCGGCGGCTTGGGCCGTTGAGCGGGTGTACGGCGTGGGATCGCCTGCCAGTTCCGACGGCGCGACAACGGCGCGGTCGCAGGGCAGCCAGTGCGTCCAGTCCTCGTAGCCGGTCTTCAGCGCCTGCTCGATCAGGAGCCCGCGGAAGCCGGAGCAGTCGATGAACAGATCGGCTTCGATGCGTTCGCCACTCTGAAGCGTTACGCTTTCGATAAAGCCGGTCTCGCCGTTCAGCGTGACGTCGACCACCTTGCCTTCGGTGCGCACCACGCCGCGCTCGATGGCGTAGTCGCGCAGAAACCTGCCGTAGAGCACCGCATCGAACTGGAATGCGTAGGCCACATTGGCGAGCGGCGAATTCGGCACGTTCTTGCGCGAGCGCATGAATTTGCCGTCGTAGGCGGCGATGGTCTGCAGCGAATAGTCGCCGATATCCGGCGCTTCGCCCATCTCGTGCAGCTTGAGCCAGTAGCCGTGGAAGGAGACTCCCTCCATGTCGACGCCATAGGGGCCGAACGGATGGAAGTAGCGGTGGCCGGGCCGGGCCCAGTCGCGGAATTCTATGCCGAGCTTGAACGTCGCCTGGGTGCGCCGGACCAGATCGTTCTCGTCCAGCCCGAGCATCCGGTTGTAGATGGTGATCTGCGGGATGGTGGATTCGCCGACGCCGACGGTGCCGATCTCTTCGGATTCCACCAGGCGGACGTCGCAGTAGCGGCCCTTGAGGATCTTCGCAAACGCCGCGGCGGCCATCCATCCGGCCGTGCCGCCGCCCACGATGAGGATTTTGCGCACGCGATTGTCGGGCATCGGAATTCTCAGAGCTGCATAGGCTGAATGGCGACAGGCGCGGCCGCGCAATTCTTCGCAATGTAGAGGGATTGCGGCGGCATGGCTTCGGCCGTCTTGCGGATGATGGCGCGCAGGCCCGACATGTTTCTGGCCGCAAGATCGGGATCGACGGAATCCACCACCGGATCGTAAGTCGCCGGTTCGATGCCTTGCCCCAGCATGACGGAAACCCAGCTCGTATCGCTGAACAGTTCGTCGGAATAGCGGAACACGCGGCCGGCGGTGCGGAACAGATCGATCTTGGTCTGCAAGGTTTCGGGAATCTCCATCGTGCGGCAGTGGTCCCAGAATGGCGTGTCGTTGCGCTCGGTTGCCTTGTAGTGGAGGACGATGAAATCCCGAATCTGCTCCCACTGCAGGCGCGACAACCGATTGTACTCGGTCTCGTTCACCGGCGCGAAATTGCGGTCGGGGAAGAACGCGAGCAATTTGGAGATCGCCGTCTGGATGAGATGAATGCTGGTGGATTCGAGCGGCTCGATGAAGCCGCTGGAAAGCCCCATCGCCACCACGTTCTTGTTCCACAGCTTGTTGCGGATGCCGGTGACGAAGCGCAAGCAACGCGGCTCGGCAAGCTGCTCGCCGTCGAGGTTGGAGGTCACGGTTCGCGCCGCTTCGTCGTCGCCGATGTGTGTGCTGCTGTACACGTAGCCATTGCCGCATCGGTGCTGCAGCGGAATGCGCCATTGCCAGCCCGCCGCGCGCGCGGTTGATCGTGTGAGCGGTGTCAGCGGTCCGGCATTGGCGCACGGCACGGCGACAGCGCGGTCGCATGGCAGCCAGCGCGTCCACTCGGTGTAGCCGGTCTTCAAGGTCTGCTCGATGAGAAGCCCGCGGAAGCCGGAGCAATCGATGAACAGGTCGCCGTCGAACACGCGGCCGTCTGCCAAGGTCACCGACTCGATGAATCCATCCTCCGGCCGCTGCGTGGCGTGAACGATCTTGCCTTCCTGCCGGACGACGCCGAGCCTTTCAGAATACTGGCGCAGGTATTTGGAATAGAGGCTGGCATCGAACTGATAGGCATAGACGAGGCTCGACAGCACGGCTGCCGGATCGCTGCTCGGCCTGGTGAAGCGGCCGAGGCTGGCGGCGACCGCGCTGAGGCAGTAATCGGTGATCTCGGTGCGGTCGCCGGAGAGGTGGCGCTTGACCCAGAAGTGGTGAAATTTCACCGCGCCGATATCCATCCCCAGGCCGCCGAACGGATGAACGTAGCGGTGGCCCAGCCGCGTCCAGTCGACGAACTCGATGCCGAGCTTGAACGTCCCCTGCGTGGCGCGCAGGAAATCGTTCTCGTCCAGCCCCAGCATCTGGTTGAAGGTGGTGATGGACGGGATGGTCGCCTCGCCGACGCCGACGATGCCGATCTCGTCGGATTCGATGACCGTCACGGTGGTGATGCCGTTCTTGATCAGGCGCGCCAGCGCAGCGGCGCACATCCACCCGGCGGTGCCGCCGCCTACGATGATGACCTTGCGGATGCGGTTGTCCGTCATGATCCGCTGGATTCCGCAAGCTGCGCGCGGCAGAATTTTTCGAGGAACAGGCGGTGCGGCTGCATGGAGTCGGCGCCTTGGCGGATGGTGGAGCGCATGCGCTGAAGCTGCGTCTTCACCTGCTCCACATCCAGACCGTCGGCGAGCGGATCGTGGCGATCGGGGATGATTCCCTGGCCGAGGAACACGCTGGCCCAGCTGTTCTCGGCAAAGGTTTCCTCGTCGTACAGCACCACGCGGCCGCGATTCCGGAACTGCCGCAGCTTGTAGGCAAGCGGCTCCGGAACCTCCATGTCACGGCAGTGCGCCCAGAACGGCGAATCGTCGCGCGCCGTCGCCTTGTAATGAAGGATGAGGAAATCGCGGATGCGTTCCGTCTCGTTGGTCATCAGGCGGTTGTATTCGCTGCGCTCGATTTCCGACACGCTGCGGTCCGGGAACAGCGCCAAGAGCCGCGTGATCCCCACCTGCACGACATAGAGCGCCATGAACTCGAGCGGATCGAACACGGCTGCGGCGCGGCCGATGGCGACGACGTTGTTGTGCCAGAACTTCTTGGCGCGTCCGCTGGTAAAGCGCACCTGCCGCGGCTGTTCGGATGTTTGCGGCAGACTCCCGCGCAATGTTTCCGCCGCCTCGTCATCGCTGACGTAGCGGCTGCTGTACGCGATGCCGTTTCCCGTGCGGTGCTGCAACGGCAGCTGCCACTGCCATCCCCACGGCAACGCCTTGCACTGCGTGAAGGGCGGGATGTCGCGCGCTGGCGGCGCGGCGCGGCTGATCGCGCGATCGCAGGGCAGCCATTGGCTCCAGTCCTGGAACCCACGGTTCTCGGAGGCGAGCGCACCGCTGCAATCGATGAAGAAATCCGCCTCGATGCGCGTGCCGTCTTCCAGCGCAAGTGCTGTGACGTTGCCGGCGGCATCGCGAACTGCGGACACTGTTCCGTTGCGGCGGACTGCGCCGAGCTTTTGTGCCACGTCGCGAAGGTAATCGGCGTAAAGCGCCGCATCGAGATGGGTGCCGTATTCCAAGGTCGACAGAACGGAGCGCGAGTCGCTTGCCGGCCGCGCGAACTTTCCCGCTCGCGCCGCCACCGCGCAAAGCGAGAAATCGGAAAGGTCGAATGGCTCACCGAGGCGGCTGAGCCTCAGCCAATAATGGCGGAACGCGACGGAATTCAGCCTCGCGCCGGTCTCGCCAAAGGGATGGAAATACGCTGAACCAATGCGGCCGAAATCGATGAACGCGCTGCCGAGACGGAACGTGCCGCCGGTCCTGCGCAACAGATCGTTCTCGTCGATGCCGATGATGCCGTGTAGTCCGCGAAGCTGCGGCAAGGTCGCGGTTTCGGGCTCGATCAACTCATGATCGTCGTTCTGCTCGATGACCGTGATCGTGATCTTGCCGCGCAGCACGCGCCCCAGTACGGCCGCCGTCAGCCATCCGGCCGCGCCGCCGCCGACGATTGCGATGCTGCGTATGGGATGTTGCGGCATGTCCAGCCCGGCCCTTCGTCTACTGAACGGCAAGCGGGCGAGCGCCGCAATAGGATTCGAGGAAGCTCCGGTGCGCCGGCATCGCTTCCGCCATCTCGCGGATGGTGCTTCTCATCTGCTGCAGCCGCGCTGCGACTTCATCCGCGGGCAGTCGTTCCGCCAACGGATCGAACCGCCGCGGCACGATGTTCTGGCCGAGGAAGACGGAGAGCCAGCTCGGCTCCTGGAAAAAATCGTCGCGATGGCTGACGATCAATCCGCGCTCGGCGAAAATGTCTTTCTTATAGGCGAGGGCCTCTGGAATCGGGGCTGCGCGGCGGTCGCACCAGAACGGCGTCTCGCCCCGTTCGGTCGCGTGATAGTGCAGCACCAGGAAATCGCGGATGCGCTCGAACTCCACATCCATCAGGCGGTTGAACTCGTCGGCATCGGCGGGATTCCAGCGGCAATCTGGCAAGAGCTGCAGCAGGTTGAGGATCGCGAGCTGGATCAGGCCAATGCTGGTGGACTCAAGCGGCTCGAGGAATCCGCCGGCAAGGCCGATGGCGACGCAGTTCTTGTTCCACTGCTTCTTCCGCCGTCCGGTGACGAAGCCGAGGAATCGCGGCTCCGCCAGCGGTCTGCCTTCGAGCTGCGAGCGCAGGCTCTCCCACGCCGCGTCGTCGCTCATCAATGCGCTGCAGAACACGTAGCCATTGCCGACGCGGTGCTGCAGCGGAATGCGCCAGCGCCAGCCGGCGTCCGACGCAAAGGCGCGCGTGAACGGCAGGGGATCGGCGGCGGCCTCGCACGGCACCGCGACGCCGCGGTCGCAGGACAGCCAATTGCGCCAGTCCTCGTAGCCGGTGTGCAGCGCCTGCTCGATCAGCAGACCGCGAAAGCCCGAGCAGTCGACGAACAAATCGCCGGCGATGCGCTCGCCGCTTGCGAGTGTTACGGATTCGATGAAACCGTCATGCCCGCGCAGCGCTGCATCGACAACCTTGCCTTCGGTGCGGCGGACGCCGCGTACCTCGGCGTATTTGCGCAGGTAAGCCGCATAGAGCAGCGCGTCGAAATGGAAGGCGTAAGGATACGCGTGCGCCGGCACGCCCTTGCTCTCCACTTTGGCGAAGCGCCCGAGCTTCGCCGCGGCGATCGGCAGCGAATATTCGTCGAGGCCGGCATTGTCGCCCCGTTCGCGCAGGCGCAGCCAATGATGGTGGAAGGAGACGCCGCCGATCGGCTGTCCATAGACGGCGAAGGAATGAATGTAGGCATCGCCCGGCCGGCACCAATCGCGAAACTCGATGCCGAGCTTGAATGTGGCCTGGGTGGCGCGCATGAAGTCGGGTTCGTCGAGGCCGAGCAGCGCGTTGAAGTCGCGGATCGGCGGCACGGTGGATTCGCCGACGCCGACGGTGCCGATCTCTTCGGATTCAACCAGACGAATCTCCACCGATGAGCCAAGCAGCCGGGCCATTGCCGCCGCCGTCATCCAGCCGGCGGTGCCGCCGCCGACGATCACGATTGTCTTCAGGCGGCGATCCGGCGCGGCAGGATTCATTGCGGCGGCACCGGTGCGGCGGCGCAGTAGCGCTCGAGCCATTCCTGGTGCGTGGGCATTCCGGCAGCCGCCTTTTCCACGGACTCTTTCATGTCGCGGGCATAGCGGCGGATCTCGTCGGCATCGAACCTGTCGATCAGCGGATCATGGCGCTCCGGCATGATGTGCTGGCCGATATAAAGCGCCTGCCAGCTGCGGTCGAGGAAGATGCCATCCTTGTATTTCAGGATGTAGCCGCGGCGGCGAAACAATTCGAGCTTGTAGGCGAGCGAATCCGGAATGGGCATCGTGCGGACGTAATTCCACAACGGCGCATCGTCCCGCTCCGTTGCGTGGTAGTGCAGGATCAGGAAATCGCGCACGCGCTCGTATTCGAGATCGACCACGCGGTTGAATTCGGCGATGTCGTCGGGATTGAAGCTGCGATCCGGGAAGACCTCCATCAATGCGGTGATGCCCGCCTGCACCAGATAGATGCTGGTGGATTCGAGCGGCTCCAGGAATCCGCTGGAGAGCCCGAACGCGACGCAGTTTTTGTTCCAGGATTTCTTGCGCCGCCCGGTCACGAAGCGAAGAAAGCGCGGCTCGGCCAACATTGGGCCCTCGAGGTTGCCGACCAACCGTGCCTTGGCATCCTCATCGCCAATGAATCGGCTGGAATACACGTAGCCGTTGCCGATCCGGTGCTGCAGCGGGATGCGCCATTGCCAGCCAGCTTCGAGGGCAGTGCAGCGTGTGTAGGCGATCAACATTTCGCGCGCTTCGCAGGGTGCGGCGACGGCGCGATCGCACGGCAGCCAGTGCTGCCAATCGTCGTAACCGGTCTTCAGCGCCTGCTCGATCAGCAGTCCGCGAAAGCCCGAGCAATCGATGAACAGGTCCGCCTCGATCCGCTCGCCGTTCTCGAGGATGACGGATTGGATGAATCCGTCTTCGCCGCGCAGTTGAACGTCGACGATCTTGCCTTCTGTGCGCACCACGCCGCGCTTTTCGGCATATTCGCGCAAGTAGGGCGCGTAGAGCGTCGCATCGAAGTGGTAGGCATAGGCGAAGGTCGAGAGGATCGAACGATCCTGCGCCGGGAAGGCGAACTTGCCCTCTTTCGCCGCCACCACCGGCAGCGAATAGTCGAAAAGGTCGGAGTCCGCACCCAGTTCGTGCAGCTTCAGCCACACCTGATGGAAATGGATGCCATGCCACGGCCGGCCGAACTCCCCAAAGGGATGGATGTAAGCATCGCCGATCCGGCCGAAATTGCGCAGCTCGACCCCAAGCTTGAAGGTCGCCTGGGTGTGCCGCATGAAGTCGGCCTCGTCGATGCCGAGGCTCGCGTTGAAGTAGCGGATGTGCGGGATGGTCGCCTCGCCGACGCCGACGATGCCGATCTCGGCCGATTCCACTAGCCGGATCGCGATACGCCGGCCGAACTTGTGCGCCAGGGCCGCGGCTGCCATCCAGCCGGCGGTGCCTCCGCCGACGATCAGGATGCTTCGAATGTCGCCGGGGACTTCTGCCCCCGCTTGCCGGCCCAAACCGCTCGCCCCTGTCACCGAATGACTACACCCGCCCAACAAGTCACGGCCGGGTCACAATAGACGGCTGGCATACCATAGCGACTCGTGATAGCGCTATCATTGTTGCGTCCGGTCGCGCAGAGCGACCTGTGACGCAATTAATACACTGGGACGGGTTTCGGCCCGGCGGGATTGTCCAGCGCTGGCACCCCAACAATGGGTATGATAGCGCTGTCAATCTGAGTTCATGCGAGCCGAATTAGGGGGGCGGCTCACGGGGGGTATTCGCAAAATATCGTATCGGGTTCCGGTTGCCGGACGCGGCAGCCTTGTGACGCGACAACAAACGGCCGGGAGCAGGCCTGACCACCGCAGGGGCAATGCGGTGGCGATCTGGGAGGGATACCGTGAACAGACTCAACACTCTTTTGCTGAGCGGCGTGTCGATTTGGGCTTTTGGCAGCGCTGTCGCGCCCGCCTTCGCCCAGGATGCCGTCAACAGCAATGAACCGGAGACGGTTGTCGTCACCGGCATTCGCGCCAGCTTGCAGAACTCCCAGTCGATCAAGAAAAACGCTGACGTCTTTGTCGACTCGATCACCGCCGAAGATATCGGCGCGTTGCCCGACCGAACCGTCATGGAAGCGCTGCAGCGCGTGCCGGGCGTTTCGATCAACTACTTCGCCGGCGCCAACGATCCGGACCATTTCTCCGCCGAAGGCAGCGGAATCAGCATTCGCGGCCTGACGCAGAACCAGAGCCTGTTCAACAGCCGCGATGCCTTCACGGCCAACAACGGCCGCATCCTGAGCTTCAACGACGTGCCGGCCGAACTCATGGCGGGCGTCGACGTGTTCAAGAGTCCCGAAGCCGACATGATCGAAGGCGGCATCGGCGGTTCGGTCAACCTGCGCACCCGCGTGCCGTTCGACCAGGATGGCCAGCTGATCGGCCTCGAGGCCGACGGCAGTTGGGGCGACAAGTCTCACAAGGCCTCCTTCAGCGGATCGGGCCTCTACTCGAACCGCTGGGATACGTCCGCCGGCGAATTCGGATTCCTGGTCGACATCAGCCATTCGCAGCTGTTCACGCGCTCCGATGGAACGCAGGTTGCGGCGTGGAGTCCCGGTTCGGGCGGGGGCGGCTTCTTTGGCAGCCAAGGTTGGACGTGTCCCGTAGCGACTTGCTACGTCCCCGAAGGCGGCGACACGCGCATTCAGGAATACAATCGGCAGCGCACCGGTTTTGCAACAGCGGCCCAGTGGAAGAGCAATGACGACACGTTGCTTGCCACCATCCAATTCATCCGCTCCGATTCGAAGGAGAACTGGAACGAGAAGTCCCGTGACGTTGCCGGCGACGTTGTAGCGGGAGGCGGAGCCACGCCGCCGGCGCCGCAAGCGAAAAACCTGCAGCCGATCCAGGGGACGAGCTGGGACTTCGACGGTCAAGGAAAATTCGAGGAAGGATACATCACGGAACTGGCGTCGGGCGGATGGCGCTCGGCGGACCCCACGGTTCCGCTGTTCGGCATGCAGGCGCAGGACATCACGCGCGGCGTGAACCAGGAATTCGTCACCAACGATTTCTCCGGCCATGTGCGCTGGACGCCGACCAACGACTGGGTCGTCGATTTCGACGCGCAGCACGTCTGGGCGACCACCAGCAATCTCGACGTGAGCTCGGTCATCGCCAATTGGGACACCGTCAAACTCAAGATGAACGGCAGCGGGATTCCGAGCCTGCAATTCCTGGCGCCGAGCGATGACGCGAGTCAGGATCCTGTGGCGTGGTTCGAGGATCCCGGCAACTATTTCTGGCGCGCGGCAATGGATCACGCCGAAGCGAGTTCCGGTCACGAGAACGCCTTCCGCGCCGATGCGGAATACCTGATCAACGATGGCTGGCTCGACTCGCTCAAGGTTGGCGCGCGCTATTCCGACCGCGAGCAGGATGTCCAGTACACGACGTACAATTGGGGATCGTTGAGCGAGGTCTGGCAAGGGACCAGTATGAACAACCCGACCGGCAGTCCGGTCTGGCTCGGGCAGAATTCATACAATGCCTACCCCACCTGGGACGCGAACTTCCTGTCGCCCGGCAATGTCGGCGAATGTTGCGCCGGCCAGACCGTGCCTGGAATGCGTGATCCGAAATTCATTTCGGGCGGCGACTTGGTTAAGGTCTTCGCATACCCGAACTTCCAGAACGGTTCGGTTCCGACGCCGACGCACGGGATCTTCTACGCGAAGAACCCTGCAAACAGTTACAAGCAGTTCGTTAGCGAAATGTCCGCCATCGGAGGGTTATGGGGCGGCAGCTGGGTGCCTTTGAGTCAGCGGCCTTGCGCACTCGCGGCCGGCTCCGAGTTCTGCCCCAACGAGGTCAACGACACCGGCGAGAAAACCCGGGCCGCATACGCCATGCTGCGGTTCGGCGACAACCAGCGGATCAGCGGCAACATCGGCGTGCGCTACGTCCACACCGAAGATGACTCGAATGGCTTCATCGGCATCCTGACCAGCGGCGGCGTGGGCGCAACCTTGCAAGGCCCCACGCCGATCCCCCAATGCGGTGGTATGGGCACGCCGCCCCTAATTTGCACGCTCTACGCGAAAAATCCGGCTGAGGCGCAGCAAGTCATCCAGTTCTGCAATCCAGTGATGACCGATACAACCACGCAGACTTGGACGTGTCAGGGCACTTCGCAATCGCTGAACGCGACGCACAACTTCAATTATCTGCTCCCCAGCCTGAACGCGAAGATCAAGCTGACCGACAGCGGCGACATGCTGGTGCGCTTTGGCCTGTCGCAGTCCATCTTCCGGCCCGACATGGGATACCTTCGCGATTACCAGAACATCACCTTCTCGAACGGCGCGATCGATTCGAATGGCAATCTCGTAGGCGGTTTCGTCGACCAGGCGGGCAATCCCAATCTCAAACCCGCCAAGTCGGACAATTACGACATCTCGTACGAGTACTATTTCGCCGATGCCGGATCGTTCACCGTCGCGGGTTTCATGAAGGACTTGCACGGCTACATGACGGATGGTTTTGTTTCGCAGGACTACACCAGCAATGGTGTGACCGAGACCATCGTCAAGCAGGTTCCGGTCAACGCCACGACGACCGGCCATATCAAGGGTTTCGAAGTCGCCTGGCAGCAGTTCTTCAATTTCCTGCCGTCGCCCTTCGACGGATTCGGCATCAATTCGAACTACACCTACGTCGCGAGCGGCGGCATCGCGCCCCTCAATCTGACGAACGGCAGCGTCAATCCGGGGGCGATTCCGGGAACGGGCTGCTCCACGGGTCCGTGTCTCTCGGGCTTCAACTATTCGCGGCTGCCGCTCGATCAGTTGTCCAAGCACAACGTGAACCTGGAGGCGATCTACGAGAAGGGTCCGATCTCGGCCCGCCTCGCGTGGAACTGGCGGTCCAAGTTCCTGCTCACCGCGCGCGACGTGATCTATCCGTTTTCGCCAATTTTCAACGAGCCGCAACAGACGCTGGACGGATCGATCTTTTATTCGATCGACGATCACATCAAGATCGGGTTGCAGGCGTACAACATCATGAACAACATCACGCGAACGAGCCAGGTCATCGACGCGAACTTCGATACCGCCGGGCGTTCCTGGTTCACCCAGGACCGGCGCGTGTCGCTGGTCTTGAGAGCGAACTACTAAGCAGACGTCGACCCAGCGAGTTTCAGCGCCGCTTGTCGCACGACAGGCGGCGCTATTGTTTTGGCGCGCGCGATCTTTGCCGCGCGTTACGGTCTGGCGACCTGTTTCATCAGCCCACGAAGCAGCATCTGCTTGAGGTCGTGCGCGCGCTGCGGGGTCATTGGTCCCATGCCGCCGCGCACTTCCGGCGGCAGATGGGCGAGCGGCTCGCCATGCGTCTTGAAGATGTAATAGTCGAACGCCGCGCGCCAGGCGGCCCGCTGATTGTCCGGCATCTCGCGAATGGCGAGCAGCGCATGCAGCAGGCAATCATAGGTTCCGGGAAGCGGCGGCCGCCCCTCGTTCCACCAATAGTTCACGAGCACATTGAACGGCTCCAGCGACTGGACGTGGTGCCACCAGAAATACGGAATGAAGAGGGCATCGCCGGGCTCTAATTCCGCGGTCTGCGCCGCCGCCAGCGCCGTACGGAAGTTGGGGAAGCGGTCGAAATCGGGATTACCCAGATCGACCATGCTCACCGGCGTGCCGGCGGGCGTGAATTCCAGCGGCCCGGGATAAAGGTTGGCGATCTGGTCGGGCGGGAACAGCGTGAAGCGCCGCCGTCCCGCCACGACGCAGGCGAGATTGTCGGAAAGATCGTAATGCGTGGTGACGGTCAGCCGATTGCCGATCCAGATGCGGCCGGGCACCGACGCATGGACGAGCGGATTGACATTGGCGTTCGCAAATCCCGGCATGTACTCTGGGATGGGCATAGACTGGACGTAAGTCGCCGGTGCGTTTTCGTCCGGCGCGTCGGTGAGCAGCCGGTCGATGGCGTCGCTGATCCGCTCCTGCCGCTTGGCGAAATTGAAGCTGCGCAGATCGCTGCCGTAGAAGAATTTGCCGCGGACCTCCGCTTCCGCCACCAAGGTATTGCTGACGCGGCCGCTATCGAAAACCTTGAGGTATTCGGCGATTGCCTGCGGCGAACTGCGTGCCGCTCGGGTTGCGGGCCAGTCGGCGATCAGTCCCTTGAGCACGACCGGTTTCGCCTGAGGCAAAATCTCGTTGCGGAACGTCAGAAGATCGACGTTGTGCAACTCGGGAATGTTTGAAAGTTCGATGATCATCGGCAATCCGGCCCGCCGGCGACAGTGAAGTGAAACGGCCGTGGATACAACAACGCCCTGCTGCCCATCCACCCTTGCATTCCCGCGGAGCCGCCCGTAATCACGGCGGTACCGCGCCGCCGGCCATTCAGGATGGGAAAGCTTGAAGATCAAGCTGTACAAAAACGACTTGCCGCCGGACGTCGATCTGGGGCCTGAGATCGCCATCGACACCGAGACGCTCGGCCTTCACCCGCATCGCGACAGGCTCTGCCTCGTGCAATTGTCGGCGGGAGACAATGTCTGCCATGCCGTGCAACTCGAGCCGGGCGCCTACGCCGCGCCCAACCTGAAGCGCCAGCTTTCCGATCCCGCGCGGCTCAAGATCTATCATTTCGCACGGTTCGATCTGGCGGCGATGAAACGCTATCTCGGCGTGCTCGCCGGGCCGGTCTATTGCACGCGAACCGCATCCAAGCTGGTGCGTACTTACACCGACAAGCATGGCCTCAAGGACTTGGTGAAAGAGCTGCTGAACGTCGACTTGTCGAAAGATCAGCAGAGCTCCGACTGGGGCGCGCCGGAACTGACGGAAAAGCAGCTCGCTTACGCGGCCAACGATGTCGCCTATCTTCACCGGCTGAAGGAAGCACTCGACGGGATGTTGGAGCGCGAAGGTCGGGTGGAACTCGCGCAAGCTTGTTTCCGATTCCTGCCGCAACGGGCCGAATTGGATCTCGCCGGCTGGGCGGACGTGGACATTTTCGCTCATTAGAACCAAGGGTTAATCGCGTCGGGCCGGTTGCCTTGAACCGCGGCGCCTTGCCCACCATAATCCGTGGCACGAATTTCGCTGGGCGGCCGCGCTTCAAACCCGCGGCAAGCCGGAGAGGTGCCGAGCTCGGGGGCGGTTCGGGCGGCCTCGTCACACACGGGTATTGCCGATGCGTTCCCTCGATCTGGTTTCTGTCGCGCCCAAGGAGGAGTCCGACTCCTGTGGCGACCTCTCGGCAGCAAAGCGCGTGTTCGAATTTGCCGCCGAGGCCATCCAGACGCTTGCGGATTCGGTTGACGGCGACTTCAGCCGCGCCGTGGATGTAATCCTCGACGTGAAGGGCCGCGTCATCGTCAGCGGCATGGGGAAGAGCGGCCTGATCGGCCGCAAGATCGCCGCCACACTTGCGTCCACCGGCACGCCCGCCCACTTCCTGCATCCTGCCGAAGCGAGCCACGGCGATCTGGGCGAACTGGTGCCGGGCGACGCGCTGCTCATTCTGTCGTACCGCGGCCAAACCGCCGAGCTTTCGGATGTCATCACCTACGCCAAGCGCTTTCACATCCCGGTCATCGGGATGGCGGCGAATGTGGACTCCTCCCTCATGCAGGCGGCCGACGTCCGGCTCGTACTGCCCAAATCGCGGGAAGCCTGTCCGATGGGGCTGGCGCCGACCACCTCCACCACCCTGATGCTGGTGTTGGGCGATGCGCTGGCGGTGGCCCTGATGGAGCGCCGCGGATTTTCCGCCGATCAGTACCGCGCCCTGCATCCTGGTGGATCGCTTGGCCGCGCGTTGATCCGGGTTTCCGATCTGATGCACACCGGTGCGGAGATGCCGCTCGCGGACGAATACGCCCTGATGCAGGACGTGCTGATCGTCATGGCGCGCTGCCGCTTTGGCTGCGTCGGCATTATCGATTCCAGCGGACGGCTGATCGGCATCATCACCGACGGTGACTTGTCCCGGCATATGAGCCGCGATCTGCTGGACAAGCCGGCCTGCGACGTGATGACGAAGAGCCCGAAGATCGCGTTGCCGAATCAGCTGGCTGCCGAAGCGCTCTCCTTCATGAACGACAGCCGGATCACGCGACTCTTCGTTCTCGATCCCGACGTGTCGCAAAATCCTGTCGGCATCCTCCACATTCACGATTGCCTCAGAGCGGGCCTGCAATGATGGCTTTGCCGGGCAGCATGAGAAAGCCGCAGCGTATCCATCAGCCGCCACAGCGCTCGCATCTCGACTGGGCGGTGCGCGCGCGGACCACCATGCTGGACGCACAGCGCTACACGCGCTTCGTGACCATCATGAAGCGGGCGCTGCTGCTCGCCGCCGGCGCGCTGTTGCTGGCTGTTCTCGCCTATTCGCTGCAGCCACGCGATGCCGGCCGCTATGCCATGACGTTCCAGAGCATGGGCAGGATTGCGAACGATCTCACCATGGTGCACCCGCGGCTCAGCGGCACCGACGGCGACGGCAACCCCTTCGTGGTGACGGCCGAAACGGCCGTGCAGGACGAGCACCATCTACATCGCGCCCGCCTGATGGACGTCGAGGGAGATTTCACGGCAAAGGATCACGCCTGGTACACCCTGGCGGCACCACGCGGGCTGCTCGATTCCGATGCGCAGAAGCTTTGGCTCGAGGGCAACATCGCCCTCTACTCCGACAGCGGCTATGAACTTCACACCAAGTCCGCCTTCGTCGATCTTGCGGCGGCTTGCGATCCCGTGACGGGAAAGGCGCCCTCCGCAAAGCCGGGCAGGCCTGCGCCGCGGTGCACGAAGACCGCCGTCCGGGGCGACCAAACCGTTGTGGGCCATGGTCCGGTCGGCAAATTGCGGGCGGACCGATTCCATATCGAAAAGGCAACCAGGCGGATCTTCTTCGCCGGACACGTGGCCATGCGCATTTACCCGGCGCAGGCGCGCAATGGATCGAAGAAAACATGAGGCGGAGATTGCCTGTTCGCACGGCGCTCGTGCTCGCCGCGATGGCGATGTTTCCATTCGCCTCGATGTCAGCTTCGGGGCAACAGGCTTCGCAGCCTTCGCCGGTGGTGCAGCCGACCAAGCACAAGAAAGCGGCGGCGCCGGCATCGGGTTCGCAGAATCTCGGGCTCGGCAGTCACGACAGCAATGCGCCGATCGACATCACGGCCGACAATTTCGCTTACGACCTCAATGCCAAGATCGGGACCTACACCGGCAACGTCGTCGTCATCCAGGGCGACATGCACCTCCGCTCCGACAAGATGAATGTGAATGTCACTCAGGGGAAACCGACCCATATCGAAGCCATCGGCCATGTGGTTGTCACCTCGCCGAACAGCACCGCGACGGGCGACAAAGGAGTGTACGATCTGGGGCCGCGCACCATCACGATGACCGGCAACGTCGTTCTCACCAAGGAGAAGGACGTGATGCGGGGAACCAAGCTGGTGATGGACATGAACACCAACGTCGCCCATCTCTATGCGCAGGGTATGCCCGGCGGCAGGGTGAGGGCCCTCTTCGTTCCGCCACCGAAACAGAACACGGACGCAGGCACCGGCACATCGCCGGCCAAGAAGGCGGGCAAGAGCCCGTCCAAGCACACGGCGACAGCGGCGCCGGCCATCGATCCGCCGCCGGAATAACGTTCACGCTTCCTTAAAGACGGGTAGGCACAATTCTTGCCATGAACCATCCCCCAACCGCCCCCCTCGCATCAGCGCAGGCGCAGAAAACGAAGCCTCGCGTCATCGAGGGCAGCCAGGGACTGGCGGTCGACCGCATCGGCAAAAGCTTCAGGAAGCGGCCCGTCGTCCGCGGCGTCAGCCTCAACTTGCGGCGCGGCGAAGTGGTCGGCCTGCTAGGCCCCAACGGTGCCGGCAAGACGACCTGCTTCTACATGATCACGGGTCTCATCCAGGCTGATTACGGCACCATCGAGCTCGATGGGCATGACGTGACGAAGCTGCCGATGTACCGGCGTGCCCGCCTCGGCATCGGCTACCTGCCGCAGGAGGCCTCCATCTTCCGCGGGCTGACCGCGGAACAGAACATCCGCGCCACGGCAGAGCTTGTGGAGTCCGATCCGGCTCGCCTGGAGAGCATGGTCGAAGAGCTGATGGTGGAATTCGGCGTCACGCATGTGCGCGACACGCCGGCCATCGCGCTTTCCGGCGGCGAGCGCCGCCGCGTGGAGATCGCGCGCGCGCTGGCGACCCACCCGTCCTATATTCTTCTCGACGAGCCGCTTGCCGGAATCGATCCGATCGCCGTCAACGATATCCGCGATCTGGTCATTCATCTGAAGGACCGCGGCATCGGTGTTCTCATCACCGACCACAATGTTCGTGACGCGCTCGAAATGATCGATCGCGCCTACATCATCCATGAGGGCCAGGTTCTGAAGGAAGGCACGCCGAGCGAAATCGTCGGCGATCGCGATGTCCGCCGGGTGTATCTCGGCGAACGGTTCTCGTTGTAGCGGCGGTCGAGGGGCGAGGGGCTTCCATGGCGATCGCACAGCGGCTGGAGTTGCGGCAGGGTCAGTCCCTTGTCATGACGCCGCAATTGCAGCAGGCGATCAAGCTGCTGCAGCTGTCCAATCTCGAGCTTGCCGAATTCGTCGAGCAGGAGCTGGAGAAGAATCCGTTCCTTGAACTCGACGAACGCGAGCACGCACCCGATAGAGACCAGGCGGCCGAGGAGCCCGCACCCCCCGCTGACGAGCCGCTCGAGCAAGCCCTGGCGCGCGAGGATTTCAGCAAGGCGGAAGACATCGATGCCGAACGGGAGGATGTTTACTCGGAAGATTCGTCGCAAGCTCCAGGTCCGTCGCGCGATGCGCCGCTGACGGACTGGACCACGGTCAAGTCCGGCGGATCGCTGGATGCCGACGACGACGGGCTGGAGCGCACGCTCAAGCAGGCGCTCTCGCTGCGGGACCATTTGTCGGAGCAGCTGTCGATTGCAGCGCTCGACGCGGGCGACAAGCTCATCGCTGCGGCACTGATCGATTCGGTGGATGAAGCCGGCTATCTGCGCGCCGAACTTGCCGAACTCGCATCCCAGCTCGGCGTCGCGACGGAAGCTGTCGAAGCCGTGCTGAAGGCCGTGCAAGGATTCGAGCCGACTGGCGTTGCGGCGCGCACGCTTGCCGAATGCCTGGCGCTGCAATTGCGCGAGAAACAACGTCTCGATCCCGCCATGCAGGCGCTGCTCGATCATCTCGATCTCGTCGCCCGCCGCGATGTTGCCGCGCTCTGCCAGCATTGCGGCGTCGATGCCGAGGACGTGCGCGACATGATCGCGGAAATCCGCGAGCTGACGCCAAAGCCGGGCCTCGCCTTCAGCAGCGAACCGGTGCAGCCGGTGGTGCCCGATGTTTTCGTGCGCGAGGGCGCGGACGGTGGCTGGCACATCGAGCTGAATTCGGACACCTTGCCGCGCCTGCTGATAAACTCCCGCTATTGTGCGAAGGTTTCTGCGGGCGCGAAAACCGCCGATGCGAAGAATTATCTCGCCGAGACGCTGAACAACGCAAACTGGCTGGTGAAGAGTCTTGACCAGCGCGCAAGAACGATCCTCAAAGTGGCGAGCGAGATCGTCCGCCAGCAGGACGGCTTCCTCACCTACGGCGTGCGTCACTTGCGTCCGCTGAATTTACGCACCATCGCCGATGTCATCGGCATGCATGAATCGACCGTCAGCCGCGTCACATCCAACAAATACATCTCCACCACGCGCGGCATTTTCGAACTCAAATATTTTTTCACGGCAGCGATTTCCGCGGTGAACGGACATGAAGCGCATTCCGCCGAAGCGGTGCGCGATCGCATTCGCGAGATGATCGACAAGGAGGCGGACGATGTCCTCTCCGACGATCGGATCGTGACGTTGCTCACCTCGGACGGCGTCGAGATCGCCCGGCGCACGGTCGCCAAATACCGTGAAGCCATGCGCATTCCATCTTCTGTCGAACGGCGTAGAATGCGTTTGGCAGGGCCACTTGCCGCGCCAAACTCCGGCGTTGACAGCCGTGGGGGCCGGACATATGGTCCGCCGCCTTTTTCGTGAGGGTGCAGGCGGTGTAATCTGCCAGGTGCCCATATGCGCAGCGTGACAGGCCAATGAAGGTCCGTGTGTCAGGCAAGCAGATCGGAATCGGAGCGGCGCTTCCCGCAAAGGTGCGCAAGCAGGTTACAGAGGCAGTCGGGAAACACTTCGACGGCGGTGCGGAGTCCAGCGTCGTCTTTTCACATGAGGGGTTCGGTTATCGCGTCGATTGCACGACCCACCTCGATTCCGGAACCGTGCTGAAATCGGAGGGCATTGCCGCAGATGCGCACCATGCATTCGATGCGGCCGTCGACCACATGAAAAAGCAGATACGCCGCTACAAGAGACGACTGAAGAATCACCACGACAAGTCACGGGTTCAAGGGGCCGCGAGCGGCTAGCTCATCCTTAGAAGGTCATCATGGAAATTTCCGATTTGCTCGCGCCGCAAGCCGTGTTCGCCTCGGTCAAAGCGCAAGGCAAGAAGCAGCTGCTGCACGACCTCGCGGCGCGCGCGGCACAGCTGACCGGCGTTCCGGATCGACGCATCGCAGAGATACTGCTCGAGCGCGAGCGGCTCGGTTCCACGGGCATGGGGCAGGGCATCGCGGTGCCGCATGGCCGCGTGCCGGGACTGGCGAAGATCGTCGGTCTGTTTGCCCGCCTGGAGACGCCGCTCAACTACGATGCGGTCGACGAGAAGCCGGTCGATCTCGTCTTTCTGCTGCTGGCGCCGGAAGGCGCCGGCGCCGATCACCTGAAGGCGCTCGCCCGCGTCTCTCGCCTGCTGCGCAATCAGGCGACGTGCGAAAAGCTTCGCGCCACCACCAATTCTGAAGCGCTTTATGCGCTGCTCACGGAAAAAACCAACGGCCACGGCGCTCAGGCGGCGTAGCGGCGCCTCCGGCGCAGAAGTCAGAAGTCGGAAACAGAAAGGCCGGACAATCTGTCCGGCCTCTGGATTCTGAATTCCGATTTCCGGCCCTGCCGATCAGTGCACCGATACAGGCGTGAGTTCGTTCTGCACCGCGGCGCCGTATGCGCTGTCCCACCCGTCGGTATAGCCGAGAACGCTGCCGTCGATGGCGTGCAGCACGTACAGCTTGACGCCCTCCGGCAATTGGATTCCTGGCGGGATAATGCCCAGCTTGCGGGCTTCTTCCTCACCGGTCGGCTTGATGTACGCGATGCGCGCCGGATTGAATCCTTCGGTCTCATCGGCGTCGAAAACTTCATCTCTTCCGGTCATGACTGACCTCCTTTCGCGGGTGTTGTGGCCGCTGCTCCGTTCCTGATCTCGATCTTGCGCGTCACGTTCTGCGGTGTGGGCCGTGAGATTTCGATCGACAAAAGTCCGTTCTCCAGTTCGGCTCCCGTCACTTCGATTCCGTCTGCGAGTACGAAAGCCCGCTGGAATTGCCGCGCCGCGATGCCACGATGTAGAAACGTCCGGTCGCCGTTTTCCGTTTGCTTGCCGCGAATGACGAGCTGGTTATCCTCGACCGTGACGCTCAGCTCGTCGCGGCTGAAACCTGCAACCGCAAGCGTGATTCGAAAACGATCCGCACCGGACTCTTCGATGTTGTAGGGCGGGTAACCATCACTCGCCGCTTTCGCGGTCCGCTCCAGCAACCGCTCGAGATGGTCGAATCCGAGAAGGAAAGGGCTGTTGAAGCTCAGATTTCTGTTCATTTCCAAAGCCCTCCTTGAGCGGCTCTTGCCGGAGATCGCGTTGTTGCGACTGACCGGGTGGTGATCGGCGGCCCCGAAGGCACCGCCGTCTGATCAAATGTGGGGGCTTTCGCCGGCGGATCAAGGCTCCTATGCAGAGCCGGAACGGCCGGGAACCCACCAATCAAGTGATTGTCATAGTTGATAATGGGCAGACGGACCGGTTGACAAAATTCACCGGTTGCGAGCGCACGATCCGCGCCGACCGGCCGGACGAAATGGGTGCAGCCCTGGCCGCCATCGAGGCGGCTGTTGCGTCTGGCCGGACCGTCGCCGGTTTCGCGAGCTACGAACTGGGATATCTGCTGGAGCCGCGGCTTCTTCCCTTGCTGCCGAGGCATCGCAGTGTGCCGCTTTTGCTGTTTGGCGTCTTCGAAAGAGCCGAGGTCCACGCCAGCGGCGCCGCGTTTCTCGAAACACAGTTGCGCGGGCGCGCTTATGCGGGACCGCTCGCGCATGAGTGGGACGAGACCGCGTATGACGTGCGCTTTCGGCGCGTGCACGCGCTCATCGCAGCCGGCGACATCTATCAGGCGAACCTCAGCCTCCGGTCGCGCTTTGCATTCGCGGGCGATTCGCTCGCGCTGTACGCGAGTCTGCGCCGGCGGTCGGGTGCTGCGCACTGCGCGTATCTCGACGATGGCGAGCGGCAAATCCTGAGCTTGTCGCCGGAACTGTTCTTCGCAGTCTCACCCGAGCGGCGCATCACCGCCAAACCGATGAAAGGCACGGCGGCGCGCGGGCACGATACCGTCTCCGATGCCGCCGCCCGCGCGCACCTGCGCGCCAGCGACAAGGAGCGCGCGGAGAATCTGATGATCGTCGATTTGTTGCGAAACGACATCGGGCGCATTGCCAAGATCGGAACAGTCGCGGTGGATGAGTTGTTCGCCATCGAAACCTATCCGACGGTGCATCAGATGGTCTCCACGATTACGGCGGAGCTGAAGCCGAACGTCGCCGCGCCGGATATCCTGCGGGCGCTGTTCCCCTGCGGCTCGATCACCGGTGCGCCGAAAATCCGCGCCATGGAGATCATCCGTGAGCTGGAGTCGAGTGCACGCGGTGTCTATTGCGGCGCCATCGGCTACTTCGCGCCGGATGGCTCCGCCGAGTTCAACGTCGCCATCCGTACGCTGACGATTGCCAACGGACGCGGCGAATTGGGGATTGGCGGCGCGGTGGTGCACGACTCGCGCGCCGCGTTCGAATATGCCGAATGCCTGCTCAAGGCGCGCTACTACGAAACCGCTCGCCAGCCGCTCGAGTTGATCGAAACCTTGCGCTGGTCGCCTGAGGACGGGTTCGCGCGTCAGCCCCGCCATCTCGCACGCATGTCGGCATCGGCGGATGTCTTCGGAATCCCGTTTGACGAAACGGCGGCGCGGCATGCCCTCGCAGATGCTGTGGCAAATGCGACGGCAACCCAGCGCGTGCGGCTGACACTCGCAGAGAATGGGCAATTTGCTGCCGCTGCGCAGCCGCTCCGCCCGGCTGCCGAAAAGTGGCGCTACACGATTTCGCCAATTCGCGTTTCCAGTGCCGATCTGCTCCAGAATCACAAGACAAGCTGGCGCGAACTCTACGAAGCGGAATACGCGCGGGCGGCGGCGCTCGGATGCGACGAGGTGTTGTTCCTGAACGAGCGCGGCGAACTGACCGAAGGCAGCCGGAGCAACCTCTTCCTGCAAATCGATGGACGGCTTGTGACCCCGGCCGCTTCCTGCGGGCTGCTACCAGGCTGTCTCAGGCAGGAATTAATCGAGAGCAGAGACTGCAGCGAAGGCATCCTGCTGGAGAGCGACCTGAGGACGGCCAGGGCCGTTTACCTGGGGAATTCGTTGCGGGGCCTGATCCCGGCCAAGCCTGGCACGAAAGATAGTTGAAATTGCGAATGAGTTGCGATTACAATGGCGGAGAGGTTATGTTGACGAGTTCCATCATGCGTTGGTCCCGAATGGCCTTGTTGCCCGCGAGCCTGCTGATTGTCGCGGCCGGTTGCGGCAACGACGGTGGGGGGATTCCCGTCACCTTGAAGAACCACCGGTTCACGCCGGCGGTCATCCACGTCAAGGCCAATCAGCCATCCCTCATCACGCTCACCAACGACGATGATGCCGCCGAGGAATTCGATTCCAGCTCGCTCAAGGTCGAGAAAGTCGTTCCCAGCCACGACACCGGGAATGTTCGCCTGCGCCCGCTCGCGCCGGGCAAATACCCGTTCATGGGTGAATACCACGCCGAGACGGCGCAAGGCGTCGTGATCGCGGAATAGCTCATGCTGGCAGCGCTCATCATCGTTTTCCGTGAGGTCATCGAGGCCGGGCTGATCGTCGGCATCGTGTTGGCGGCCACCAAGGGTGTGCCGCATCGCGGTCGCTGGGTTGCTTATGGTGTTGTTGCGGGCCTGTTGGGCGCGTGCCTGGTTGCAGCATTCGCCGGCCAGATCGCAAACCTGTTCTCCGGTTCCGGCCAGGAAGTCTTCAACGCCAGCATCCTCGCGCTCGCTGTGGTGATGCTCACCTGGCACAACGTCTGGATGGCCGGGCACGGCCGCGAGATGGCGCGGCAATTGCGCGGCGTCGGTGCAGCCGTTTCAGCCGGCGAGCAGTCGCTGATGGCGCTGGCGGTGGTCGTCGGCGTTGCGGTGTTGCGCGAGGGCTCCGAGGTGGTGCTGTTTCTCTACGGCATCGCAAGCCAAGGCGGCACCACCGGCATGGGTATGCTGAGCGGTGGCGCGCTCGGACTTGCAGCCGGTGCGGCGCTCTCTGCCTTGATGTATTTCGGCCTTGTCGCGATCCCGCCGGGCAAGCTGTTCTCCGTCACGTCGGGATTGATCACCTTGCTGGCCGCCGGAATGGCGTCGCAAGCCGTGCTGTTCCTGCAGAACGCCGGCTATGTGAACGTGTTGATGCGCAATTTGTGGGATACGTCGTGGATCCTACCTGACGGCGGCGAAGGCGTGCGCGCGCTCATTGGCAAGATGCTGCACACGCTCGTCGGCTACTCGGCGGCACCGGATGGTGCACAGCTGCTCGCGTACCTCGCCACCGTGCTTGCGATCGTCGGCCTCATGCGCTGGGAACGATCGCGCCGCCGGTCAGGCCACGCGGTGCCGAAACCCGCATAGAAAAACGGCGCCAGTGGGGGGCACCGGCGCCGTTCTCACCACCTTGCCGACACTTATCCGTGCGGAGGCGGAGGTCCCTGATCATCCGGAGGCCCCTGGTCGTCCGGCGGCCCCTGCTCATCCGGCGGCCCCTGGTCATACGGTCCGCTTTCGTCCGGCGGACCCTGATCGTCCGGTCCCATGTCCTCATCGCCGGGTCCCGGACCCTGATCCTCGTACTGATCCTGATCGTCCGGCCCGTAACCCGGACCGTTCATGCCTTCCGGCTGTGCCGGCACCGGCTGCCATGCTCCGTTGCAGTGCTGCACGTAGGGATAGTAGCCCTCCGGATCGCGGCAGTAGTACCAGTAGTCGCCGGTGTCCTGGCTCGGCTCGTCATAGACGTAATCCGAAACATAGCCGGGATATGGATAAATCGGTGCATCGTACCAGAACCAGCCGCCATCGGCCCACCACCACCAGCCGAACCGGCCGTTGTGCTGCCCGTGCCACCAATGGCCATGGCGCCACATCTCCCGCTGTGCCAGTGTGAAGCGGCTCACCCGCCAGCCGCGGTAATTGTGGAACGGAGTCACACGAACATGCACGTTGCCGTGAAAGCCGCGGCCTCGGAAATCGGGGGGCACGCGATGAGCCCGATCGACTGCGCGGAACCGGACGTCGCCATGTCCCGCATGCATGTCGCGCGGTCCGGCGTCGGCTCTGCCCCGCGGGTGGTCGTCGGCCATGGCCGTACCCGATGCCACCAGCGTGGCGCCAAGCAGGGCCGCCAACAGCAGATTTCGTTTGAATTTTTGCATTCTGTCGCCTCGCATAACGAGTTGCTTACGTTAGCTTCGATTGGCTCGCCTGAACCGGGAATGAACGGGGAATTCATCCGTTCCGTTACGATCTTTGCAATGAACGAAAGCGGTCCTTAACTCCTCGCGGGGCCTAATTGGCGGCAGTCCATTGGGGTTCTCGCAAGAATGGGGTCGCTCGCCCAAAGCGAAGCCAAACCGAAATTCGCCGTGCAACGGAATGCGGCGCGCACCGCCATTCTCGAGGCGGCGCGCCGGCTTGCGCTGCGCGACAGCGCCAGCGCGTTTTCATTGGCGACGGTGGCGAAGGAAGCAGGCTTTGTCGCCGCCACGGTGTATGGCTATTTCCGCAGCAAAGAGGAACTGATCCTTGCTGTGATTGCCGAGGATCTGGTTGCGCTGGCAGCGCTGATGCGGACCGGCCGGTCTGCCGAGGACTCAGCGAACACGGATAACAGCGCGACTGCGGCGCAGGAAGAACCCGCAGCGGATTCGCAGGCCGCGCCAACACCGGTTGAGGCGGCCACTGCCGCGGTTGCTGTTTCTCCTGCTCTCGTGGATCCACAGCCGGAAAAAGGTGCGGCGGCCGCGGCGCAGCCCGAGCCGCAGAGTGCGGAGCCGGCGAATGTCGTCCGCCCCAGCTTCACCGACGACCGCCCGCGCGTGGATGCCTGGCTGGAGCGGCGCCTTCGCGTATTCGAACGCGCGCTTACCGATCTCGAACGGCGCATGACGGAGTCGGAAAGCAGAGCGGCGAATTCGGATTCGCGCTCGACGGACGCTGCACAAACCCTTCTCCAGCGGATGGACGAATTCGAGCGTCAGCAGAACGAGCTGCAGCAGAAGCTGGCGCAGCGGACCGAAGCGCTCGAGCGGCGGCAAAAGGGATTGTCCGCGGAAATGCGGGCCGGGCTGAACGATGCCTCGGGACGTATCGAGCGGCTTGAGCTCGGCAAGGCGAGCATGCCACGGGAAGCCGGCGCAAGCCCCACCGTGACGGAAGACGACGCCAGCACGGATGCCGAGTCTTCCTCCGGCGATGGCATTACGATCGGCCGCGAGAGCCGATCCGAAGAGGACGGTTACATTGCCGCCGCGCGGCGTGCGGCCTCCGCTGCGGCTGTGCTCTCGGACATCCACACCGGCCACACGCCGGAGGTGCGATCTTCCTGGCGCCGCTTCGTCGAGACGCGCGTGCGCCTCAGCCGCAAGCAGAACATGCTCGCCGGCAGCGCGACGTTCCTTCTTTTCGTCATCGGTGCGTATGCGGCCTTCCAGATCGGCCACGCCGGCGGGCGCGAAGGGCGTGTGGCTGCGGTCGCGCATCCCGCCGTGGCGGTTGCCCAGCGCGTATCAGTCGCCGCGCGCAAGACGGCCGCTGCGACACCGCTCGATCGGCTGTCAGCGTTGGCCGCGGCCGGCGATCCGCGCGCGGAGCTGATGATTGGACTGAAATATTTGCATGGCCACGACGTCAAAGCTGATGCGTCGCGCGCGTTTCGCTGGGTCGAGAAGGCAGCATCCGCCCACGAGCCGCTGGCGCAATATTGGCTGGGCATCATGTACCAGCACGGCAATGGCACGCAGCCGGATTCCGTGGCGGCGCTACGCTGGTATGAAGCCGCTGCCGGCCAGGGAAATTGCCGCGCCATGCATGCACTCGGCGTTGCGTATGCGGAAGGCGAGGGCACCGGAAAGGATTTGGCGCAGGCCGCTCACTGGTTCCAGCGTGCGGCAGAACTCGGCTATGTGAATTCGCAATTCAATCTCGCGGTGCTGTACGAGCGCGGCGATGGCGTGCCGCAGAGCCTCGGCGAAGCCTACAAATGGTACTCGATTGCGGCGGCGCAGGGCGATCAGGAATCCCGCACGCGTGTCGAAGCGCTGAAATCGCAGCTTCCCCAATCGGACTTGCAGGAAGCGCAGCTCGCGGCACAGCAATTCCACGCCGCAAGCATAGACCGGCAAGCCAATGTCGTGCCGGCAATGGCAGATCTCGCGAGCAGTGCGCTCATCTCGCGCTAGTCGCCGCGATCGTCATCGTCCATCACCTGCAGCGCGTATTGGAAGTGCTCTGGCCCCAGCGCCAGCGGCCCGCTGAACGGCCGCGACAGGACGGCCATCATGAACAGGAGCAGGCCAATCAATCCCGCCATCATAACCGACATCACGATGTGCGGTCCGATCCGCTCCATATACATGAAGAAGCTCATCGTCATGACGATGATGCCGCCGCCCACGGCACCCAGCCACAGCACCCAGGGAATGGTGTCGTTTGCCTCCAGAAGCCGCTCGTTGCGATCGGCAACGACTTTCGATTTCGTGCGCAGGAATTCGGTGTCGACCTGCTGGTCCGCTTCCTTGGTCGGCGCATCGATCTTGGCGAAGACCCGATCGATGCCGCCGATGGCACGCCGCGCCTTGAGACTGCCGACATGTGACGTGCCAAGCGTCGGCCATTCGTCGTCGATGACGGCTTCGGCATATTGGCGGATGAGCGCGCGCATTTCCGTGCCCTCTTTCGCTTCCATGCCATAAGTGAGTCGGTAGAGCGGGACGAGGGTTGCCGCTTCGTCGGCCAGGTTGCGGTGGGCGCCGTCGTAGGATTCCCACACGACGACGACGAGGAAGCCCAGCAGGACGGCGTATACGACCCCGGTGGCGGCGAAGAGGGAAATCACCACTTCGTTGTGAAATGCTGCGACTTGGCCTTTGATGATCCCGCGGCCAATGATGACGCCGGCAGCCGCAAACGCCATCGCGCCCCCGACCATCAGCAAACCCAGCAGAATCATGGCGGAAGCCCCCGAAGCAGAGGGCGATTCAAACCCCCACGCGCGCCGGATGTCTATGTGCAAGTGACGGAACTAGTGAGTCGTGACGGTGGTGTTGTTCTCGCTTGCCGAGACGGCAACCACGACGACCGCGACAATCGCCACCGCCGCGATTGCCGCCCAGCCCGGTGTCGAGATCAGGCTGGCTTCGTGATCCCCGGCCGCGGCACCGGGCGCAAGCGCAGCCGAATCGGTCGTTTCCTGGGAAGGAGGCGGTGGCGCAACGGGATCGGCCATCGCCACAGAGGTCGAGAGCAACAAAACTGAAGCAGCGCTTGTCAGCAGCCGGCGCATGGGACGGAAACGTGGGGCCGGCGGCCGCCGTTCCACCTGTCGCAGGATTCATGATCTGCCGGTGGCTTCGGGGGCGCCGTCGCGGCAGGATTACCGGCGAGGGCGCCAGCGATTCTCTCGGGGGCTACGATGTCATCAGCGCACCGCATTGCGGAAATCCGCAAGAAGCATCCGCTCAAGAACACGTACAAAGATACCATGGACAACATGAGCGGGCTCGACCGGCTCGCGCTGTGGATCACCGATCATATCGGCACGATGGGATTCTTCCTGCTGATCGCGGTGTGGACGTTCGTGTGGCTGACCTGGAATTTTCTCGCGCCCGCCAATCTCAAATTCGATCCGCCGATGGGATTTGTGTTCTGGCTGTTCATCTCCAACATGGTCCAGATTCTGCTGATGCCGCTGATCATGGTCGGCCAGAACGTGCAGGGGCGTCACGCCGAAGCGCGGGCGCAGCACGACCTTGAGGTGAACATCAAGGCGGAAAAGGAAATCGAGGTCGTGCTCGACCATCTGCAGGAGCAGAACGAGATGCTGATCGCCATGCTGGAGAAACAGGGCCTCAAGCTGGACGAGGTGCTGCAGCGCGCAAAGTCCCGCGCCTGACGATTACCCTGCACTCAATCCGCGTAATGCGCGTCATCGATTGCCACCCGCGCCTGCCGCCAAGCCGCGCGCACAGCGGTGCGGTAGCACGGCGGATTGGTGCTGAGCGGAACGTACATCGTGTCCATTTCGCGGCACAGGACGTGCGCGGTGTTGCTGATGCGGGCTCTGAGCGTGCGCACGCCCCAAAGCGTGCGAAGGTCGAGATCGTCGGTGCGAACCGGGCGTGACAGCGCCACATCCTCGATGGGAGCGCCGACGGTGGTGCGATCGACCGGACGACGCGGCGCGATCACCTGTACCTCTTCGCCGGTTCCCGGCTCGTAATATGCCCGGTCTCCATAGCCGGCAGGCTGCGCCAGCGCCGGCGCGGCAGCGAAAGCAATGCAGGCGGCTGCGCCCGCCGCCGCCACCGCACGTCGCGCATGTAAGGAAAATGAACGAGGTTTCATGGTCCAACTCCAGGTTCGCCCTACGACACGCGAACGGGACTCATTGAAGCTAACGCCATCGCAGGCAAGCCGGTTTCTCCGCAAATGGCGGCATACGGGAGGATGCAGCCGAACTATGCGCAGCCGGTCAAACCATGGGGATTTTCTCGGCCGCAGCATTCTGTCGCGTTGCGATACGTGGATGCGAAAAATAAATTGGTTTGCTGTTTCAACCGATTGGAGGACAGGATGCGAAGCGTCAGGACCACTCTTCTGGCAGGCATCGCAGCGGTCGCCGTCGCCGGCTCCGCTTGGGCTGCCGGGTCTCATGTCACTTTTCATCATATGGCGACTGCGCTGCCCGGCGGCGGCACCGCGCAAATCGAATACGCCGGCAATGTCGCGCCGAAGGTGATGATCAGCCGGGATACGCAGCCCTTGGACGCGTTTTTCCCTCGCGTGGTCTTCAGCCCCGGATTCGCCGACATGCAGCAAATCTCGGCGCAGATGGATCGCGGCATCGCGCAAATGCAGCAGCAGATGAACACGATGCTGCACGAGGTAAATTCAGAAATGCCTGCACTGACGGCGCCGAAGGGCTTGTATCAAATCGGCACCGGCAATTTGCCGCGCGGCATGCAAAGCATCTCGGTCGTCTCGACGGCAAGCGGGAACGGCACCTGCATGCGCTCCGTCGAAATCACGACCTCGGCGAATGGGAAGCGCAATGTGGTCCGTCACAGCTCGGGCGATTGCGGAGCCGGCGCCGCTGCGGCGCATGCCGCTCCGGCCGCTCCGGCAAAATCGATCTAAGGACCTGTGCGCGCAGCGGCTCCGGCATCATGCCGGGGCCGCTGATCTCCCGCTCGTCACGATTGGTGCCGGCTGCAGGGTTCGAACCCGTGACCCCTGATTACAAATTAAGCTCAGCCACGTGGCCCGACATTCCCTGACGTTCCTGAACAAGGAAAATCAACAGGTTAAGCGCGGTTTGCGGTTGACCGAGGTTCCTGTCTGTTCTCATGATTTCCCTCCGGAAACTGACCCGGGACTGGACACGCGGATCAGCAAGCGCTCAGTCAACGCGTTCAAGTCTGAAGGTGAACGCTCAATCCTTTGGGACAATGAGTTGCGCGGCTTTGGCCTCGTGGCCATGCGCAGCGGTGTCAAGAGTTACATCATCAACTACTGCACCAAGGACGGCCACTACCGCCGTCTCACGCTTGGCCAGCACGGCCGGGTCACACCGTACGAAGCGCGTCGCCTCGCAAAGGAACGGCTTGGTGGCATTGCAGGCGGTGAGGATCCTGCCGCGGAACGGAAGAAGGCGCGCAAGCGGAAGAGCACAACGTTCACCGCCGTCGCTGAGGAGTTCATCAAGAAGCATGTCTCAAAGACGC
This sequence comes from Rhizomicrobium sp., assembly GCA_036500585.1. Taxonomy (GTDB): domain Bacteria; phylum Pseudomonadota; class Alphaproteobacteria; order Micropepsales; family Micropepsaceae; genus Rhizomicrobium. The sequence continues at coordinate 863 of DASYBT010000209.1, read as the reverse complement.
GCAGCGCTGACGAAACCGGACGGGTGATCAGAACATATTTACTGCCCCGATTTGGGCAGATGCAGATCACAGACATTCGCCGGCGGGACGTTGCGCAGCTGCTTGACGACATTGAAGCCGGCACAGTCAAAGCCGCGAACCGGCAGCTGCTCGGTGGGCCAGTGATGGCTGACCGGGTGCTGGCGCAGTTGCGCACGCTCATGAACTGGCACGCCACCCGTGATGATGAGTTCACGTCGCCCATCGTTCGCGGAATGAGCCGCACGAAACCTCGCGAGCGGGCGCGGAGACGGGTGCTTACGATGATGAAATCCGTGCGCTATGGGGCGCTCTTGATCAGCTTAAGACAAATGCACCGCCGGGCGTGACTTCGGGAGATGCGATTTATGCTCCCCTTGTTCGCACGCTGCTGCTTACCGCGCAGCGGAAGGAGGAGATTGCCGGGGCGAAACGGTCAGAGACTACGGACGGTCTTTGGACCATACCCCCGGACCGGCACAAGACGGGTGCTGATGGGCACGCAAAGACGATCCCACTCTCGTCGCGCGCTTTAAGCATCATCGACGCCGTTCCGGGCGACGCTGACTGCGACCTCATCTTCACTACTGACGGAAAAGCCCCATTCTCAGGGTTCAGCAAGGCCAAGCTCAAGTTGGACGGCTTGATGATAACGGAGCTCAAGCGTGCTGCCCAAGAGCGCCGTGATGTGAAAGCGGTGAAGCGGATTGAGCCGCTGCTGCCGAAGGGGCGCAAAGGAGCCCATCGCGTCGATGATCGCCGGGTCATCAGCGGCATCGTGCATATGCTGAAGTCGGGTGCGCGCTGGCGTGATTGCCCGGAGGTTTATGGGCCTTATACGACCA
>DASYBT010000208.1:0-15825 GCA_036500585.1 Rhizomicrobium sp. | reverse complement strand
TTTCCCAGCCGCCGCGCCATCGTTGTCAGAATACGAACTCTGCATGGGCGCTGTCTTGGGCGGGCGCGCCGCAAGAATTGACTGCCGGCGACGTCGCCGGAAGCATATGTCGCCTCAGGACAATTGGCCGCGCGGCGTCATAGGCGCCCAGGTTCATCCTGTGCATGAGGGGTTGGGTTGAATAAGCCGGGTGCAACAGACATTCTCCCGCCCCCGAGAGGATTTTCGCGAGTGGTGCGCAACTTTCGTCTGGCAGCCGTCTATGCCGCCGCTGTGGCGTTGATGTTGCGCGCCCTGGTGCCTGTCGGCTGGATGCCCAACACGGGAGCGGAACAGCATTCGGCATTTATGCCCTGCCCGATGCTGGGTGGCACGCGCATGCCCATGCCGATGCCGGGACAGCATCCGACAAAACACGATCCCCCTTCGCATGAAGGATCGATATGCCCATATGCCGCCACGGCACACTTCACCCCGCCGCCGGCGATCGGAGTTTCCAGGCCGACAAGGTTCGCTGCGGCGCAATGCCGTTCTCAGGCGCGCCTGAGTTTTCTCTCCGGCCTCGTGCTGGGCTGGGACCACGCCCCCCGCGCGCCGCCGGCCAGCGCCATCTAACGCTCCATCACACACTTTAAACGGCGGATGCGGCCTCGCTTGCGAGCGCGTTCGCGCTTCACTCATGGAGTCTAGCGATGCCTCGCTTACCGTGGCTGACGTCAGCCCTTGGCCTTGCGTCCCTTCTTCTTCCGTCCACTGCGCTCGCATGCGCATGCGGATGCGCCGTGTTCGACGTGGGAACCAGTACGCTGCTGCCCTCCGGCCCCGGCGGCACAGTTTTCCTGGAGTGGGACTATCTAAATCAGACGAAGAACTGGAGCGGCAGTTCGCACGCTCCTGCGGCCAATAATTCCGACAAGAATATCCGCACCAATTTCCTTCTCGCGGGCGGTCAGTACATGTTCAACGAAAGCTGGGGCGTGATGGCGGAGGTTCCGTACACCGAACGTCACTTTGTGACAGCGGACAGCGGAGCGCCGGAGACGTTCAACCATTCCTCATTCGGCGACGTGCGGTTGATGGGCGTGTACTCGGGCTTCTCTCCCGACATGTCCACCGGCGTGATCTTCGGCGTGAAGCTCCCCACGGGCGACAGCACCTACAAGAACTTCGATCCAGACGTGGAAATCGGGTCCGGGAGCACCGACCTGCTGTTGGGCGGCTATCACGCCGGCAACATCGACACGATTGGCGATTTCCAGTGGTTCGCCCAGGCGCTTTGGCAGCGCCGGATTGCGACCCAGCACGACTACCATCCCGGAAGCGAGGTGAACGGAGCAGTCGGCGCGACCTATGTGGGGTGGAAACTCGGCCCCAACATCGCCATCGCGCCGGTCGCGCAGATTCTGCTGTCGCATCGTGGACATGACGGCGGAATCGGCGAACCGGACAACACGGGGTACAACCGCGCACTGGTCGCTCCCGGCGTGGCGGTCAGCTTCGCGACGTGGAAGCTCTACGCGGATGTGGAGGTGCCGCTCTACCAGCACGTGACGGGCAACCAGCTCGTGTCGCCGGCGGCCCTCAAGGTGATCGCGAGCTACTCGTTCTAGACTGCTTCGCAGAGTTGAGTCGCCGTCCGCAATTGCGGCTCCTCAGCTAATGCACCCATTTTGCGAGCCAGTCGGCAATCTGCTGCGGCGTCATGTGACGAGCGTCCACCAGGACCGTGACATGCCCCTGATCGACGAGCTTGTCACTGTTGGGATCGACGATCAGCACGGTAGGTACGCCTTGCGGCAGCGCCGGGATTCCCCATCGAGCCGGCACCTGAAGATTTCGATTCAAGCGGCCCACATCTATCTGCGCCACCACGTAATGCGCGTCCACAAACCGCCTCACCTCGGGCAAGTCCATCACCCCGGCAAGAACGCGGCAATCGGCACACCAATTGGCGCCGAGGTCGATGAAAGCAAGTTTGTGCGCCGCCTTGGCCTGCGCAAGAGCATCAGCGACCTGAGAGTCCGCGTTTGCATCTTCATGGAAAGGGTATGGCAACGGCGTCGGCAGCTGCGACAGGCCCGAAATGCTGGTGACCTTCAATTCGGCACTGGCCATCGCCGTGGTGGACAACAACATCGCGGCCGCCACGCCGGCCCATTTGTTCACGCCAAGCATCACAAGCACACCACTCAGACGAACGTACGGGCTCTCTTTACCTCTTCTTCACCACGCCGGGCAAAGTGGCCTTAACGGTTGCTCACCAAAATGCCTGCTTTGCGGCAAGGCTGCGCGCGGGGGACGGCAAAGATGCAATCGGGCGGGACCGCAGCCCATGTGGCACCTCGCGAACGGCTGATGCTCGACCAGCTCCGGCTGGCGCTCAAGAACCTCCGCCCCAATCACTGGCTGATGCTCGTCTTCGGCGCGATCATCTGCGCGATGTTCGCCCGCTGGGTTCCGCTACCGCTGCTGGGCTATTGGCTGGCGCTGCTTTGTCTCGGCGGCGCACCGCTCGGCTACGTGGCGATTCGCTTCCTTCAGTTGCCCTCCAATGCGGCAATCGATCCACGGTGGATTCCCTGGTCGACGGTAGCCTATCTCGCATTTGCGCTTTCCTGGATTGCCATGGGCTTCCTGTTCTGGAGGCACGGCGACGACCTCAACCACATGCTGATCATGCTGATCGTCGCCTGCACGCTGGCCGGCAATTCCGCGCTTGTCGGCGCCAGCAAGCCGCTGACGATCGCCGGTTACGTCGTGTATGGATCGGCCCTCGTTGTTCTGCCGCTTCGCGAAGGCGGGTTCGTGTACAATGGACTGTCGCTGCTCGCCTTCCTGTTCGTCGGCTATCTCGCCTATATGTCGCGCCAGATCTATTTCACGGCGCGCGACATGCTCACCTTGCGCGACGACAAGAATGACCTCATCGAGAAGCTCGCACGCGCCAAGGTGCACTCCGACGAGGCGGCTGCGCGGGCCGAGGCCGCTTCGCGCGCGAAATCCGAATTCCTCGCCAACATGAGTCACGAGCTGCGGACTCCGCTCAACGCGGTGATCGGATTCTCCGAGCTCATCAACTCCGAGGAGTTCGGGACCAGGCCGGAAAAACATCGCGAATATGCCGACATCATCAACGCCTCAGGTCATCATCTGCTGGCTCTGATCAACGACATTCTCGATCTGGCAAAGATCGAGGCCGGCCAGCTGCATTTGCGTGAGAAGAGCGTCGATCTCTACCGGCTGGTCGCGGATTGCATCAAGCTCATGGGACCGGCCGCAGAGGCAAGGCGAATTTGCGTCGCGAGCGAAATGGCGCCGGATCTGCCCCTGTTGTACGCAGATGTGCGGGCCGTGCGTCAGGTCCTGCTGAACCTGGTGTCCAACGCCATCAAATTCACCCCGCCTGACGGCAACGTGGCCATCATCGCACAGCTCGAACCGGATGGTGCTCTCTCGCTTGCGGTTCGCGACACCGGAATGGGGATCGCGCCCGCCGATCAGACACGGGTATTCGAGAATTTCGGCCAGGGCCGCCACGACGTGGTGACATCCGACAAGGGCACAGGCTTGGGACTTCCCATCGTAAAAGGGCTGGTCCAGGCGCATGGCGGCACGATCAGGCTGGAAAGCGCCGTCGGCGAAGGCACAACCGTCACCATTCGTTTTCCCGCCGACCGCCTGCGCGAGCCGATGCGCGCCGCTTCGTAACAGTGCTTTCCTGACGTTCGCGGCATCCTGTCTCAGGAAACCAGTTCGATATGGATGCCCAAAGCGTGTGCCTTGCGCGCGAATATTTCGTCCGCTGTGAGGTACGCGGCGCGGTCCCGCAACGCGAGGACGAGATAAAGGCAATCGTGCAAGGGGTGATGAACGCGGATCGAGAGGTCGAAGGCGTGCTTTAGCAGAGCGTTGGCATCCGTAAGATCGAAAAGATCCGTCGCGAGCAGCTGCTGCCAAACTTCGAATGCCTCTTCGGCCTCTGATCGTGTGATCCTTCGCATCCTGAGCATTTTGGTGATTGCCGCGGCGACCTCGCTGGCGAGTATGGATGGCGCGATGATCCTGCTCCCGTCGATCCGCACGTCCTGTAGTATGCGGCTCAGGTTCGCGACCGGCGCGCCGGGCAAGACGAGAAAGACAGCGGCGCTGGCGTCCAGAACGACACCCGCAATTCGGTTTTGCGGCATCAGCCCAGCCGCTCGCGCTCTTCACGAATGATCTTCACCAGGTCATGAAGGTCGCCGCGCCGCTTCCTGATCCTCTCGCGCGTTTGCGCCGCCTGCTTCAGCCAATAGTCGCGCTTGGCGCTCGCATCCTCCGTCAACAGGATGCGAAGCTCCTCCTCAAGGCTACGCCCGGCCTTGTGCGCGTTGCGCTTGTGATGGTCCACGACCCAATCGGGCAGCTTGCGAATTTTGACTTCGGCCATACTCGCCTCCTGCCCGCAAGATACCCCTGTGGGGGCACAAATGCAAACTGGGGGCACGCGGGATCAAGGATGGGCGGGGGTGCATCGGGCGCGTTGTCCTAACGGCCGGTGAAGTTCGGCGGGCGCTTTTCGAAGAATGCGTTCACGGCCTCGCGATGATCTTCCGTGAGATGCGCGAGCGATTGCATCGCCGCCGACATTTCCAGGATCGCATCGAAACTCGCGGCCTGCGATTCGCGCATGAGCTTCTTGGTCATGCGCAGCACATCCGGCGGCTGACGGCAGATGCGCGCCGCCAGCGCCCGCGCTTCCTCCATCAGCGAGTCCGCCGGAACCACTTTAGACACCAGCCCCCAGGCGAGTGCGGTCTGCGCGTCGATGCTGTCGCCGGTGAAGAACAGTTCGGCCGCGCGCGATTGGCCGATTACGCGCGGCAATATCCATGCGCCGCCATCGCCCGGCACAAGACCGATCTTGAGGAAGCTCGCCGCGAAGACTGCGGTATCGGCGGCAATGCGGATATCGGCCAGACAAGCGACATCGTTGCCAAGCCCGATGGCGGCGCCATTCACCGCCGCGATCAGCGGGACCTCGATGCCCCACAGGCTGCGGATGATGCGATGGATTCCGTTGCGGTAGCCCTCGCGGATGTTCACGCCGCTACCGGAGAATGCGCCGGCGCGTTCCCGGATCGCCTTCAAGTTTCCACCGGCGGAAAACGCGGCGCCGGCACCGGTCAGGATGGCGCAGCGAATCTCGCGATCGGCATTGACGCGCTCGCAGGCTTGCGCGAACAGCGCGCCATCGCCTTCTTCGCCCAGCGGGTTGCGCGAGTCCGGACGGTTGATCGTCAAGGTGACGATCGCGCCGGACTTCTCGAAAACTAACGAAGACATCACAGCATCTCCTGGCGTTCTGGTACAGCAACATGAGCGACGCCCAACGTCATGGTCCATAAGCAGGGCGAGATCGACGCACCATCAGCTAGGAAATTCGAAATCCAACTCCAGTGCCTGATATGCGTCCCTGATGCTCTTTTCAGTATGTGATACTCTAGACGTACCTCTTGGGAGCAACGCGGGCACCCTATGGAACAGCAGAGATGCGCGCTCGTTCACGCGGTTGCTATCCTGAAAATTTGTGAAATAGATTTGTGGAAGCGCCTTGTCCGTGTTCGGCCGAAGGGTCTGTAGGCCAATGCGCGCGCTGTTGTTGGGATCAAACCCGTATCCCAATATGTAGACAAAAGCCGAGTTATCCAATGCTGCCCTCGCCTTCCTCAGAACATCTTGATCGATTTCCTTTTCCTCTGGATCGATTGTTCTAATGCGCTTCGCGGCGTTCCAAGCAAAATCGACCATCCCCACAAAATTGGCGAGCGTGGAAGGATCATCGCCCTCTGGGGAATGAACGGGCGTTATTGCCGCCTCTTCATGAGTACCAACTTGGCCATAGACATGTATAAACCGATCCGCCGTGATGAAGTCTTGCAGCTGGCCGTCACAGAAGATCTCGATCGCTCGAAGGCCGTCGTGAAGGCGTCGCTCAAGGGATGTGTCGTAGTTAAAGGTCACGAACCTCACCTGATTTTTCATCAGGTCAGACAGGGATCGACACCCACTTGTCATGTTGTAAAGGACGAATCGGCACCAATCATCCTTGAATTTCCGAATATCTACGCCGCGACCCCTTTCCTCGCTAAATGGAGAATCCTGAAACTGCCGTCTGCGATTGATGTTGGCGCGCGTCCTCAACCACTCCGCTTCTGCTTTCAGAATCACAAGCGAGATTACCAGTCGACCGATGTCCTGCAGCGAAGGATTTTGCGCCAAAAAATAATCGATAACCAGCGGATTTAGCGCCTGTAGTCTTCCAACCAACTCATCACAATCTTTCTTGGCAGCAGCATTCAGCGCCATTGGATTTGTCGGCGAGCCCCTTTCCGCCTTCGACTGCGCATGGGCTGTCAGATACTGACCGTATCTGTTCCACTTCTCGTAATGACGAGAGAGACTTTTCGCCTCTGCGATCACGTCTTGAACAAGTCTTTCTCCGGTGGGGTATCCGTAATGCCAACTGGCGCCCGCTCCTAATACAAATACAGTAGGCCTGCTAAACATGGACCCGACTAATCCATCGCAGCGTAGTGCTTCAGGTGGTGATCGACATTGCCGTAGAGCGTGTCGATCATGGTGACGCGCTTGAAGTAGTGGCCGACGTTCAGCTCGTCCGTCATGCCCATCCCGCCATGGATCTGGATCGCCTGCTGACCGACGAAGCGGCCGGCGCGGCCGATATGCACCTTGGCGGCGGATACAGCCTTCGTGCGCTCGTCATCATTGCCTAGCTTCAAGGTGGCCATCAGCGTGATGGAGACCGACTGCTCATAATTCATGAACATGTCCACCATGCGGTGCTGCAGCGCCTGGAACTTGCCGATCGGCACACCGAACTGCTTGCGTGTCTTGGAATACTCCACCGTCGAATCCACCAGCACCTTCATGGCGCCGCAAGCTTCCGCGCAATGCGCCGCGATCGCCTCATCCACGGCTTGCTCGACAAGCGGCAATCCCGCGTCGGCAGCGCCGATCACTCGATCGGCGGGCACCTCGACGTTTTCGAAGCCGATCTCAGAGGCATGCAGCCCATCGACCGTGGGATAATCGCGTGTCGAGACGCCTCTCGCGTTCTTGTCGACCACGAACAGACTGACGCCATCACGATCGCGCTGGCCGCCGGCGGTGCGGGCGGTGACGATCAGCGCAGCCGCCCATGGGCCGCCCAGCACGACGACCTTCTGCCCATTCAAGATGTAGCCGGAGCCGGACTTCTTCGCCGTTGTCGTCAGGTCCGCAAGATTGTAGCGGCCGTGCGGTTCGGCGAATGCGAGTGCAAAGATCGTGTCACCGCCCGCGATCCTGGGCAGCCACTCCGCCTTCTGTGGGTCCGTCCCGGCGCGATTGAGCAGACCGCCGGCGATGATGACGGTCGGCACGAACGGCTCGACCACCAGCGCCTTGCCAAACTCCTCCATCACGACCAGATTTTCCACCGCGCCGCCGCCGAGACCGCCGTGATCCTCCGGCAACGACGCGGCAAGCAGCCCAAGCTCCGCAAATTGCTTCCAGTGCCTTGGATCGCGGCCGTGCACATCGCGCGTGAAGCGGCGCCAATCTTCAAAGGTGTAATTGTCGGCAAGATAGCGCGAGACCGAGTCGCGCAGCAGCGTCTGTTCTTCGCTGAAGGAAAAATCCATGGGCAGCCCCGGCGGATAGCAATGCAATCGGCCACAGTATCCGCCGGGGAACACGCCCAAGGCAAGCGACAGGTGGAGGGCGAAGGCGTCGCTGCTCAGATGAAATCGCTCGTGCTCAGGTTTGCGAGGTGGGCACCGGATTCAAGCTGGAAGACCATGTCCTGGCCAGCTTGGTAACCGGCAGTCCCGTTCACGTCAACGACAAGGAACGTGTGGCCAGCCCAATCGCCCGAGTCCGGCGTGTAAAGGACCGCGTGCTGTGCCCCAAGGTGCGCGCTGTCGATGTAGTGAGCCAGATCGCTATCGAAGTGTCCGTTACGGAGCACGCCGGTCGTGACCGCTGAGTCAATTCCGGTAACGATGCCGTTGAAGTCGAAGCGGTCCTGCAGCGCATCGAAGCCGGTGATGACGTCGCGGCCAAGCCCTGTAGACTCCCCGACATCCGTTACGGTGAACGTGTCGATGCCGGCGCCGGCCGTCATCCGATCCGAGCCGAGTCCCCCAAAGAACTTGTTGCCTGCCTGACCACCAATGAAGGTATCGACGCCCACGCTGCCGTGGAAATCGTAGGTGCCATCCGTCTCCCTGGACGCGTCGATATAGACTGAATCCGTGGCGCCAAGAGCGGTGCTGTTTATGGAAAGCTGCTGCCCAGCGGCAACGTTGCCGTCGTCCATGACGAGCTTGAAGTGGCCGGGATTGAACAAGAGGGTTTCGACATTGATCATGGTGGTGGCTCCGAACTTCAGGCCCGCCGAATAGTCGCCCGAAAGCTCCAGATAATCGTTGCCGGCGCCGCCATTGATGTGGTCCGCAGAGGTCAGTGTATTGTCAAATTCGATCCCGTCGTCGCCCCCGCCAGCGGATACCTTATCGGCACCACCACGCACCATGTAAAAGAAATCGTGCTGGGCCCCACCGGTGAGCACGTCGTTTCCCGCCCCATCGGTAAAATTGAAGCCGCCGTCGGTTTCGTGGGAGCCGTTGAAAGTCAGTGAGGACCCGGCGCCCAATGCATAAGCGTTCACTGCCAGCTGCTGGCCGGCGGCGACGCAGGCATCCGCCGTCGTCAGGTTGTAGTTGAAGCCGTTCTCCACAGCCAGTTCCGAGAAATTGTGCATCATGGTTGCTGTGATGATCAGTCCCGTGGAATAATCGCCATTCAGATTGATCTCGCTGACATTCGACGTGCCGCCGTCCATTTGATCTGAGGAATTGAACTGACCTGCGAAATAAACGATGGCTTGGCCGCTACCGCCGTGAAAGACATTCACGCCCGGTCCCGGAACAAATCTCGCAGGCCCTGCACCCACATCGACCACCAGCTTCGTATCGGCGCTGGCCGACGTCAGGAAACCACCGTCGACGTACACGCTGTCCGTAACAGCCAGGCCGGTGGCGTTCACCGTCAGTGAGCTGCCATGGTCAATGACGCCATCGTAGAATCCGAGGTCATAACTGTGACCCACCTGAACCTGGATTTTCTCCACCCCATGGAGCACGGTGGGAGACATATAAAGTCCACCTGAATAATCGCCGCTCAGGACCAGCGTATCGTTGCCCGTGCCGCCTTCGAGTTTGTCGTTGAGATTGAAGGTGGCGCCGAAACTGAAGATGTCGTTGCCTGCGCCCCCATCGACGGTATCGTTTCCGCCTTGCGTCATGTTGAACTGATCGTCGCCGGACGTGCCGACCAGGTCGTCGTCGCCCGGTGTACCGATGAACTTCATGTGTTCCCCCTTCGATTGTCGGCCGCGCCGGCCATGCCTTTGAGGGGCGGGTGTCTATCGAATTGCGGGCCTCAAATCTTGGGCCCAACCGACATGGATTTTTTGCTTTGCGCGTCATCATTTGTTTATCGCGACAGAAATTTGTCTTGCGGCGACATCGCGGGGCACGGCACGATATGCGACGGCTATAGATATCGCGCCGCACGCCATGAAGTTTCCGCCGCCCGACTACCGATTCTTGCGCTTCTGGACGGATGAGTATCCGGCGCATCAGCGGATTGGTGCCTGGCGGCAGGTCCTGTCGCAAATGCTGCTGAAGTGCGAGGTGGAGGCACTATCGGCCGAGCCATTTCAGGTCCAGGCCACTCTTCGCGCCCTTGCCGGAATCCGCTTCGGCTCGGGTCATTTCTCGCCATCCGTCCACAGGCGGACCGCAGAAATGGTGGCCGAGGACGACAGCGACGACCTGCTGCTCATGGCCAACATGGAAGGTTCGCTCAGCATTCTGTTCGCGGGAACGGAGCTCATCGTCCGCGAGGGCGATGCCTGCATCATGAGTTGCCGGGATGAATTCGACTCCGTCCGCTATGGCCCCGGGCGGCTGATGTTCGCCCGGCTGGAACGCGAGCCGCTGGCCGGATTGCTCCCCGATGTCGATCGATTTCTCCGGCAGGTGATCCTGCGCGGCAACGAGGGGCTTTGGCACGTCACCACTTTCCTGCGCAAGCTCGACGACCGCCAGCCGCTGGAAACTGACGAGCTGCGGCGCGTGGTGGTGACGCACATTTTCAACGCGCTGGCGCTGACGCTGAATCTATCGCGCGACGGACGCAGATCGAGGCCGGCCGAGCGCCCCGCCGCCACGCGCCTCGCCGCGATCCAGCGCTATCTGACGGAGCATCTTGCCGATCAGGAGCTGTCGCTCGCAACAGTGGCAGCGGCTAACAGGCTTTCCGCCCGTCAGGTGCAGCGCCTGTTCGAAGCCAGCGGCACGACCTTGTCGGAATTCCTGCTGAGGGAACGGCTGAAAAGTGTGCATGCCGCGCTGTTAGATGCCGGGCAGGCCGAGCGCAGCGTCAGCGACATTGCCCTGGCAAACGGATTTGGCGACGTGTCCTACTTCAACCGCGCATTCCGCCGCCACTATGGCAAATCGCCGTCGGAGGTTCGGCGCGCAGCCACCGTCCCGCCGCTGGCGAGCGCCGGCTAGAGCCCCAGCACCGCCTTGGCGATGATCCCGCGCTGGATCTCGTTCGATCCGCCATAGATCGACGCCTTGCGCATGTTGAAATAGTGACCCGACTGGCCGACCGCGTAATCCGGACCAACCGGATACTCGTTGTCGCCGAACGCGCGCGCATTCGGATAGGCATAGTAGCCGATTGCCTCCAGGGTCAGCTCGGTGATGCGCTGTTGGATCTCGGTGCCCTTGATTTTCAGAATGGAGCTTTCCGGCCCCGCCATCTGGCCCTTCGATTCCTTAGCGAGGGTGCGCAGTTCGGTGAACTCCAGTGCCGAGAGTTCAATTTCCGTGTCCGCAATTTTGCGCGTGAACTCGTCGGTCTCGATCAGCGGCTTTCCGTCGACAGTTTCCGCCTCCGCGATCTGCTTCAGCCGCTCGATCGCCTTCTTGGAGCGCGCCACACCGGCGATACCGGAGCGCTCGTGCACCAGCAGGAATTTCGCGTAAGTCCAGCCCTTGTTCTCCTCGCCGATGCGATTCTCGACCGGCACCTTCACATTGTCGAAGAACACCTCGTTCACCTCGCGCGCGCCATCGAGCACGATGATCGGCTTAACGGTGATGCCGGGGGTTTTCATGTCGATCAGCAGGAAGGAGATGCCTTCCTGCTGCTTGACGTTGGGATCGGTGCGCACAAGGCAGAAGATCCAGTCGGCGAATTGCGCCAACGTGGTCCACGTCTTCTGGCCATTGACGATGTAATGGTCGCCTTCGCGAACGGCGCGGGTTTTCAGCGAGGCGAGATCGGAACCCGCACCGGGCTCCGAGTAGCCCTGGCACCACCAATCCTCGCCGGACAGAATGCGCGGCAGAAATTTCTGCTTCTGCGCCTCGCTGCCGAAGGTGTAGATCACCGGTCCACACATCGCGATGCCGAACGGCAGAACCATCGGCGTTTCGGCCGCGGCGCATTCCTCGTTGAAGATGTAGCGCTGGGTGACGCTCCAGCCCGGCCCGCCATATTCCTTCGGCCATGCCGGCGCGACCCAGCCCTTGTTGTAGAGAATGCGGTGCCAGGTGAGGAAATCGTCCTTCGATTCGAGATCGCCGCGACGCACTTTGCCTCTCAGATTGGCGGGGAGATTGTCCCGGATGAACTCGCGCACCTCCTGGCGAAAAGCCTCTTCCTGCGGCGAAAACGAGAGATCCATGGGCTACCCCGACAATTTGTCAGCGGAGGCATGATAGCGGCCTACGCCAGCGCCGCAAGCGACCAGGTGCCCGGGCCAAAGAATTGTTCCGGCGTGGTCCATCAGGCTTCGCACTACGTTACTTACACAGACAAGCAACTTAGCACGACGAGCTACAAGGCGATGAAGCTGTAGTTGCGACTCCCACCAAGCGGCGTTACCTGCCCCTTTGTGGGGAGGTCGCGGAGCGAAGCGACGCGGGTGGGGGACGGTGGTTGTTTGACCTTCAGCCCCCACCCGAAATTCGCTCGCGACGCTCGCGAATTTCGACCCCCACAATGGGGAAGGTAATCACTAGATTCTTCGGATCCGCCCCCTCGACACATGAAACGCGACCCAGCCGCACCCCACGATGGCGGCCATCGCGAACCAGGTGATCGCATATTGCAGGTGATCGTTGCGGAAGGTGACGACCGTCTGTCCTCCCTCCGGCCAACCACCCGGATTGGGCGCGGCATCGGCCTCGACGATCACCGGTGCTGCAAGCTTCACTCCATCGACCTTCGCCATTGCGCTGACATCGCGCGAGAACCAGATGCGGTGCTTCAGGTCTGGCGGCGGCGTGAACAGGCCGGGCGGATCGGGAACGCGCCAAACGCCGGTGATGTGCTGCTCCCCTTCGCGCGCGCCGGCCGCGCGCGTCTTCGGATCGCGCATGGATTGCGGCACCATCCCGCGATCCACCATCAGCACACGGCCGTCATCGAGCGTGAACGGCACGACAACGTGATAGACGGGATCGCCGGAATTGTCCGTTGTGTAGACGTAAGTCTCCTTCGCATTGCCGAACCGGCCGGCGAGTTCGACGCGATGATATTGCGCACCGCGCGGACCCAGCGCGAAGGCTTCAGCCGCGGAGATCGGCGGTGCCTTCAGGTTCTGGTTCACCTCGGCGATCAATCCGAGCTTCCACTGCAGCCGCTCAAGCTGCCATACGCCGAGCGCCACGAACCCGGCGAACAGCACCGCCATGAACGCCGTGAACTTCCACAGGGGGCGGAAAACCATCTACTCCAACCGCCCCTCGCCGGCCCTGTGCTTGTGTTGCAGCACCAGCAGCGTCGATTTCACCAGCCGCAGTCCGCCGAGCACGACAATGGCGATCAGCGGCAGCCATAGTATGGCGTGCACCCAGTACGGCGGCGAGTACTTCACCTCTACGATGAGCGCCGCACCGCAGACGATGAACCCCGCTATGAGGATCACGAACACGGCCGGCCCGTCGCCCGGATCGAACGCCGTGTAATCGAGGCCGCAACGCCCGCAGCCTTTGGCGACGGTCAAATAGCCGTCGAACAGCGAACCCTGGCCGCATTGCGGGCAGCGGCCGAGAAGAATCGTGGTGATGGTGGAGGGTTCGAGGGAATTCATCGCAGCAGATTACCTCCCCCTTTGTGGGGAGGTCGCGGAGCGAAGCGACGCGGGTGGGGGACGGTGGTTGTTTCACCTTCAGCCCCCCACCCGAAATGCCTTCGCTTCGCTACGGCATTTCGACCTCCCCACGATGGGGGAGGTAAAGACTACGCCTGGGTAATCGCGCCGGCGCCCCAGACGTAGATGCAGATGAAGAGGAACAGCCATACCACGTCGACGAAATGCCAGTACCAAGCGGCCGCCTCGAAGCCGAAATGGCGCTCCGGCGTGAACTGGCCGGCCATGGCGCGGAACAGGCACACGATCAGGAAGGTCGTGCCGATGATCACGTGCATGCCGTGGAAGCCCGTCGCCATAAAGAAGGTCGAGCCGTAGATCGCATCGAAATTGCCCGCGCCGGCAGCGAGGCTTATGTGCGCCAGATCGTCCGGTTTGAATGGCACCAGCGCGAGGTGATTGAATCCGAAGGTGAACGGCGCGTGGCTATACTCATAGGCCTGGACCGCCGTGAACGAGAGGCCGAGGAGCACGGTCAGCAGCAGACCCTGGCGCGCACCCTTGCGATCGCCGGTCTGGATCGCGTGATGCGCCCACGTCACCGTGGTGCCCGAGGTGAGCAGGATCAGCGTGTTGAGCAGCGGGAAATGCCACGGATCGAGCGTGACGATGCCAGCCGGCGGCCAGGCGCCGATGGACGCATCGTGGGGAAACAGCTTGAAATTGAAGTAGGCCCAGAACCAGGCGACGAAGAACATCACTTCGGAGGCGATGAACAGCACCATGCCGAAGCGCATGCCGAGTTTGGTCACCGCCGTATGCTCGTGCAGCACGACGGACTCGCGGATCACGTCGCGCCACCATCCCGCCATCGTGTAGAGCACCAGCACCAGCCCAACGACAAACACCCAGGGCTGGCCGGCCATGGGCCCGAAGGATTTTCCGGCGCCGGAGTTCATCCAGAACACGGCGCCGCCCAGCATCAGGAACGCACCGACGGAACCGACGATTGGCCACGGGCTCGGTGTCACCAGATGGTAGGGATGCTTGACCTCTGCGTGCGCCATAACCTTTAACCTCTGCCCCTCTTGACCGTCAGCCGAACCGGAGTCCCAGCCGGACGATCGTCATCACGAAAAACAACAATACGAATCCCGCAAGAACGAGCCCGATGACGATGCTGCGCGTCCTGCGGGCCCTTGCGTTCCGATCGAATTCGTCATCTGCCATCGCCTCACATCCAGGCGCCGAACATATGCGTGCCGAGCGGCGCAATTCCGATCAGGCGCTCGAGGATCAGCGCCGCGAACAGCGCGAACAGATAGACGAGCGAGGCGCCGAACAAGCGCCGCGCGGCCGGTTCCTTCACCGTCTCGGTTTCGCGCGCGACCAGCACGGCCTCGAACACCATCCAGCCGCCGAACAGGACGGCGATCGCCGCGTACAGCGGACCGGCAAGCCCGATCAACGCCGGCGTCAGTCCCACCGGAACGAGTGCTGCGGTGTAGGCCAGGATCTGGCGGCGTGTGGCGTCCTTGCCCTTCACCACCGGAAGCATCGGGACGCCGGCACGCGCGTAATCCTCGCAGCGGTAGAGCGCCAGCGCCCAGAAGTGCGGCGGCGTCCACAGGAAGGTAATGAGCACGAGCACGAGCGGCGCAAGCGTCAGCGATCCCGTCACCGCGGCCCAGCCAATGGCGGGCGGCAGCGCACCGGCCAATCCGCCGATGACGATGTTCTGCGGCGTGCGCCGCTTCAGCCACAAGGTGTAAATCACCACATAGAAGAAGATGGTGAAGGCAAGCAGCGCGGCGGCGAGCGGGTTCACGAACAAACCCATGATCGCCACTGAGGCAACGGCCAGCGACCAGCCAAGCGACAGCGCATCGCTGCGGGCAATGCGGCCGACGGGAACCGGCCGCGCCGCCGTCCGCGCCATGTCCGCGTCGATGTCCGCGTCATACGCCATATTGAGCGCACCCGAAGCCCCTGCTCCCAGCGCGATGCAGAGAATCGCGGTGAAGGCGACCATCGGATGCACATGGCCGGGCGCCACAACAATTCCGGCGAGGCCCGTGAACACCACGAGCGACATCACGCGCGGTTTCAGCAGCGCGATGAAATCGCCGACGGAGGCGATGCGCTGTTCCGCGCCAGCGTAGGTGTCTACGAGTGCCATCGCGTCAGTGCATCCCGCCGGCCGCGATGCGCGGCAATTCGTTGTAGGTGTGGAATGGCGGCGGCGACGGCAGGGTCCATTCGAGCGTCGTGGCGCCCACGCCCCAGGGATTGTCGCCGGCGCGGCGTTTGCGCAGGAGGGCTTCGGCCATCGTGACCAGGAAGACGAGGAGTCCCACGAACGCGATGAATGCGCCGATCGACGAGACGAAGTTCCATCCCGCATAGGCCGGATTGTAATCGGCGATGCGCCGCGGCATGCCGGCAAGCCCCAGGAAGTGCTGCGGGAAGAAGGTGAGGTTTACACCGACGAAGGTGATCCAGAAGTGCGCCTTGCCGATGACCTCCGAATACATGTAGCCGGTCATCTTCGGGAACCAGTAGTACCAGCCGGCGAAGATTGCGAACACCGCGCCGAGCGACAGCAC
>DASYBT010000207.1:0-2178 GCA_036500585.1 Rhizomicrobium sp. | reverse complement strand
CCGCCGACCCCCCGAAGCTGGCGCTCGGAGAGCGCCTCTTCTTCGACCCTCACTTGTCCCGCGACGGGTCCCGCAGCTGCGCGTCCTGTCACGACATCCACACGAACGGCGCTGACAGCAGGCAGCACGACGAGGCGTTCGCCGGATCGAAGCTCCCGCTCAACACACCCACGGTGTTCAACGCACCCCTCAGTTTTCGTCTAAACTGGGAGGGCAATTTCCGCTCACTCGAAGCGCAGGCGGAAGCATTGCTTGAAAACCCCGGCGTTATGGGAGCAGCGAGCGTCGACGAGGTTGTCGGCACCTTGCGAGCTGCCCCCGACATGGTGCGGCAATTTCGCGCGGCGTACGGGCATGGACCGGACCGGGCGAGCCTCTTGGATGCGATCGCAAGCTATGAACGGACGCTGCTGACGCCTGGGAGCCGGTTCGACCGGTGGCTCACCGGCGATGCAGCAGCCCTCTCGGCCGAGGAGCAGAACGGCTATCAACTGTTCAAATCGCTTGGCTGCGTCTCCTGTCATCAGGGTGTCAATATCGGCGGCAATTTATTCGAGCGACACGGCATCTTTCACCCGCTGGCCTCACCAAAACCCGAGATCTTGCGGGTTCCGAGCCTGCGCAACGTGGCAACGACTCCGCCTTATTTCCACGATGGCAGCGCGCCAACCCTGCCCGATGCGGTACGCAAGATGGCTTTCGCGCAACTCGACACGACGCTCTCCGACGAGCAAACCGACTTGATCGTGGCCTTTCTCAAAACCCTGACCGGCACCTATCACGGCGTCCCGGTGGTCGCTGCGCCGCCATGAGGCCACCATGAGAGTGACGCCGGCCGCAGCGGCCGTCCCGGTTCTGCTGGTGCTGCTGGTGGTGCTCAGCTGGCTATCCTTTCGCGCCATCGATCCCGACGCGGAACGATATGACCGCGCGCTCAAGGCGCTGGACGGCTTTACGATGGTGGAAATTGCGCTGCAGCGCGATGTCCTCAGCGCGCGGGCAGGGATGTTGCGCAATTATGATCCGCTGGTGGAGCAGGTAAACGCCCTTCAGGAAACACTCGGCCGATCGCGTGATAATGTGTCGGAGGATGCGGCAGAGGCCGCGGCCATCGATCGATTAACAACAGAAGCCGCCCGCCAGGAGGAACTCACCGAGCAATTCAAAAGCGCGAATGCGCTCCTGCAGAACTCCCTCGCTTATTTCCCATTGCTTACCGTCCGGCTTGCCGCATGGGATCGGAGTGGTCCGGCCGCTGCAGCCGTAAGCACCCTCGCTGCTGCTATGATGAGGCTGACGCTCGACACGTCGCCGGCGGTAGCGCGTGAGGTCGCGGATCGGTTGAACGAACTCGCCGCGCAACCTGCGGCCGCCGGCGGGGCCGCCTCGCTGCAAGCGCTGCTGGCGCATGGAAGATTGCTTCACGACCTGCTGCCGAAAACCGACGGCTTGCTCAGAGAATTGTTCGCAGCGCCAACTAAACGGGAGCTCAAGACCCTGCGCATGATGATCCAGGCGCGCCAAAAAACCTCGAGAGCGACCGCGCGAGAATTCCGGCTTTCGTTATATTTCGTCTCACTGTTGCTGCTGGGGCTTGTTGTCCATGTCGGGCTGCGGCTGCGATCGCGGGCCCTGGCACTGCGACGCCGCGCTGCGTACGAGCATGTGATCGCCGGCATCTCGACGCGTCTAATCGATATCCAACCGCACGAGCTCGACAGCCAAATCCAACAGGCGCTCGGCGAATTGGCGGAACTCGTGCACGCGGATCGCGCATACATCGTGATGTCTTGCGAGCGTGTCCGGATAAACAAGTGGTGCCGGGAGGGCATCACATTTCCGTCTGACTGGCCGGATCGGGCGCCGGCAGTGATGGCCCGGCTCGGTCTGACGGCGGAAGGCGCTCTTCACATTCGCAGCATTGATCGGCTGCAGCCCGGCACGGACAAAGACCGTCTTGTCGCCGCCGGCGTGGGTAGCTGGGCGTGCGTCTCGAACATGGGCAAAGGCGGCGTCAGCGCCGTTCTCGGGTTTGACGCACTGCCGCCCCGCATCATCACGGAAGCGGCAGAACTCGGCTTGTTGCGCATGGCCCTCGACGCCGTCACGAACGCCGTGAGGCGGGAGCATCTCGAACAGGAACGTTCGCGTTTGGAGAGAAGCCTGCAGCAGGCCCGC
>DASYBT010000206.1:0-18152 GCA_036500585.1 Rhizomicrobium sp. | reverse complement strand
TTCACTGCGCGATCGACGATCTTCTGCAAGACCTTTGCCGATATCGCCGCATCGGTGAACAGGAAAGCCAGCATCGTCGCCATGTCCGGCGCGATCATGCCGGAACCCTTGGCAATGCCGTTGATCGTCACCTTGTGGCCGTCGATCGAGGCGCTGGCTGTGGCGAGCTTCGGATAGGTGTCCGTGGTCATGATGGCCTGGGCGGCGGCGGGCCACTCTCCGGCGGACCCCCTGCCGGCAAGCGTCTCCATGATGCGGGTGATCTTCTCCGCTGGAAGCGGCTCGCCGATCACCCCTGTCGAGGCGAGAAACACCTCGCGCGCATTGCAACCGAGCGCCGCCGCAGCCGATTCGGCTACGGCGCGCGCCGCTTCCAGCCCGGCCCTGCCGGTGAACGCGTTGGCATTGCCACTGTTGGCGACCAGGGCGCGCGCCGCGCCGCCCGTCAGATTCGTCCGGCACCAGTCCACCGGCGCGGACGCCGTCTTCGATCTGGTGAGAACCCCGGCAATCTGCGTACCAGGCGCCAAGGTCACCAGCAGAACATCGGTTCGGTTCTTGTACCGGACCCCGGCCTCACCGGCGGCCAGCCGAACGCCGGCAAGCGGTGGCAGCTTGGCGTATCGTTTGGGAGCCAAAGGCGAAATCTGTGGGGCGCTCTTTGAGGAGGCCCTCTTTGGCCCTCGCGCAGTGTTCGCCATTTGATACCCCACCCCTCAACAACAATCCGCGCAAATGGGGCATAAAACCTTGAATTGACAAGGGGGGAGCCGGTTCTTATCTCTCACCCGCGCGCAGGCTCAGGGCGAGACCCTGTGGCCGGTTGCGCATTGCCGGATGGGCCGGCCTACAGGCTGGCCGGCGGCCGCCCCATCAGAGGATTTCATGCTCGGCTTCAACGCCATCGCACAGCGTTTTTTCGGTTCCGTCAACGAACGGAAGCTCCGTCCCATGTTCGCCCGCATCGAGGCGATCAACGCGCTCGAGCCGCGGTTCCAGGCAATGTCGGACGAAGAGTTGAAGGCCATGACGCCGGCGTTCAAGGAGCGGCTGGCAAACGGCGAAACGCTCGACGATCTCTTGCCGGAAGCCTTTGCGGTGGTGCGCGAGGCGGCAAAACGCACGCTCGGCCAGCGCCATTTCGACGTGCAGCTTGTGGGCGGCATGGTGCTGCACGAGGGCCGCATCGCAGAGATGAAGACCGGCGAAGGCAAGACCTTGGTCGCCACGCTACCCGTCTATCTGAATGCGCTCGCCGGCAAAGGCGTCCACGTCGTGACGGTGAACGACTACCTCGCCCGCCGCGACGCCGACTGGATGGGGCAGATTTACAAGTTTCTTGGCCTGTCGGTCGGCTGCATCCTGCATCACCTGACGGACGAGCAGCGCCACGACGCCTATCACTCCGACGTCACCTACGGCACCAACAACGAGTTCGGCTTCGATTACCTGCGCGACAACATGAAGTTCTCCATCGCCACGATGGTGCAGCGCGAGCACAGCTACGCCATCGTCGACGAAGTGGACTCGATCCTGGTCGACGAAGCCCGCACTCCGCTGATCATTTCCGGTCCGACGGAGGATCAAACCGAACTCTACCGGAATGTGGATGCGCTGATTCCACTCCTCGAAAAGGGCGATTTCGAACTCGACGAAAAGCAGAAGACCGTCACGCTGAATGAAGCCGGCAACGAAAAGATGGTCGAGAAGCTGCATGAGGCCGGCTTGCTCGAAACCGGCGACCTCTACGATATCGAGAACATCAATCTCGTTCACCACGTCAACCAGGCGCTCAAGGCGCACAAGCTGTTTCAGAAGGACCGCGATTACATCGTCAAGGACGGCAAGGTCATCATCATCGACGAGTTCACCGGCCGCATGATGGAAGGACGGCGCTACTCGGAGGGTCTCCATCAGGCCCTGGAGGCAAAAGAGAACGCGAAGATCGAGCCGGAGAACGTGACGCTCGCCTCTATTACGTTCCAGAACTACTTCCGGCTGTACAAGAAGCTTGCCGGAATGACCGGCACGGCGCTCACCGAAGCTGCCGAGTTCATGGACATCTACAGCCTCGACGTCGTCGAGGTGCCGACCAACCGTCCGATGATCCGCAACGACCAGGATGACGAAGTCTATCGCACGATCGACGAGAAGAACGACGCGATCATCAAGCTGATCGAGGAATGCCAGCAGCGCAACCAGCCGGTGCTCGTCGGCACCATCTCCATCGAGAAGTCGGAGCAGCTTTCAGACCTGCTGAAGAAGCGAAAGGTCCGGCACAACGTGCTGAACGCGCGCTACCACGAGCAGGAAGCGGCGATCGTCTCCCAGGCCGGCGTTTCCGGCGCTGTCACGATTGCCACAAACATGGCCGGCCGCGGCACGGATATCCAGCTCGGCGGCAATGCCGACATGCGCATCCAGACCGAGCTCGGCGGCATCATCGACGAGGCGGAAATCGCGCGGCGCTCGGCGGAAATCCGCGCCGAAGTGGCTGCCGACAAGGAGCGCGTGCTGGCGGCCGGCGGTCTCTACATCATGGGGACCGAACGCCACGAGAGCCGGCGTATCGACAATCAGCTGCGCGGCCGTTCGGGCCGTCAGGGCGATCCGGGCGCCTCGAAATTCTTCCTCAGCCTGCAGGACGATCTGATGCGCATTTTCGGGTCGGAGCGCATGGATGCGATCCTGACCCGCCTTGGGCTTGAACAGGGTGAGGCCATCGCCCATCCGTGGGTGAACAAGGCGCTGGAGAAGGCGCAGCAGAAGGTTGAGGCGCGCAACTTCGAAATGCGCAAGAACATCCTGAAATACGACAACGTGCTGAACGACCAGCGCAAGGTCGTGTTCGAGCAGCGGCGCGAGATCATGCGCGCCGACGACGTCAGCGACCAGATCGCGGATTTCCGCGAGCAGGTGGTCGAAGATTTGGTGGCCAAGCACATTCCCGAGAAGGCCTATGCCGAGCAATGGGACGCCGCCGGACTGCACGACGAAGTGCAGAAGATTTTCGGTGTCGAGTTGCCGGTCATCGATTGGACCAAGGAAGAAGGCATCGCCGACGAAGAGGTGCGCGACCGCATCCTCGATGCGGTGAACAAGCGCGCGGCGGAACGCGCCGCCAATGTCGGCACCGACATCATGCGTTATGTCGAAAAGACCATCCTGCTGCAGACGCTGGACCACGACTGGCGCGAGCACATCGTCAACCTCGACCATTTGCGGCAGTATGTCGGCCTGCGCGGCTATGGTCAGCGCGACCCGCTGAACGAATACAAGAGCGAAGCCTTCGAGCTGTTCGAGGGGCTGCTTTCCAAGATGCGCACCGATGTCATCCGGCAGCTGATGCAT
This sequence comes from Rhizomicrobium sp., assembly GCA_036500585.1. GTDB lineage: Bacteria > Pseudomonadota > Alphaproteobacteria > Micropepsales > Micropepsaceae > Rhizomicrobium. Next base: position 14,801 of record DASYBT010000206.1, on the reverse strand, counting down.
CTGCAGATCAATGTGGAGGCGCCGCCGCCCGGGCTGGAGTCGGCCCCGCCGATCATGATGCGGGCCCAGCACATCAATCCGCTGACCGGCGAGGACGAAATGAACATGTCGGACGAGCCGCGGCTGCGCATGCGCGACCTGCCGGTCGATCCGAACGATCCGTCGACCTGGGGCAAGGTCCAGCGCAACGCGCCCTGCCCGTGCGGTTCGGGCCGGAAGTTCAAGCACTGCCACGGCGCGCTGGTCTAGGGCCGTCGATCACCACCGCGACAGCAAACGTTGGCGTCGATTTCATGAAGCGTCCCTTTGCCAGGGCGGCGGCGACGTGCTGGTCTGGCGCACCGCAACCATCCTACCCTGTTGTTCCTGATTCCCGGCCGAGACCGCCCGCATGTTGAATGCCTGCCCCTCCCCCACGGCACCGCTCTGGATCGACCTCTTCAATCCCACCGAAGAGGAAATCGCCCGTGTCCAGTCGGAATGGAAGGTTCGGATCCCGTCGCGGGCGGAGATCGAGGAGATCGAATCCTCGAGCCGGCTGTCGGCGGAAGATGGCCGCCTTTATCTGACAATGCCCATCATCGCGCACGAAGGCGAGGACGCACCAACGTCCCTCGGATTCGTGCTGGACAAGACGCTGCTGGTCACGATCCGCTACACGCATTTGGTCGGCTTCGACCTGGCCATCGAGCGCTTCAAGAAGGAAGGCGAAGCGCACAGCAGCACCGAAGTGTTCGCCTCGCTCGTCGAAGGCATGATCGACTATTCCGCCGATTCGCTCGAGCAGATCGGCTTGCATTTGAATGACGTGTCGCGGCGCGTTTTCCGCAACTATGGCAGCAAGCGGCGCAACATCGGGCGTTCTAATCGGGCCCTAAGGGAGATCCTTGTCTCGGTGGGCGAGTGCGGCGAGCGCCTGTCGCAAATCCGTGAAAGTCTCCTCGGCCTGCAGCGGCTGCTCCCCTACACGCTGGACAAAGGCAAGGAATGGCTCGCGGCGGAAATCGCGGAGCGGCTGAAAACGGCCGGACAGGACCTTCAATCGCTCGGCGATTTTGAAATCCACCTCTCCAACAAGGTTCAGTTCCTGCTCGATGCCGTGCTCGGCTTCATCAACACGGAGCAGAACGACATCTTCAAGGTGCTGACGATCGTTTCCGTGGTGGGGATTCCGCCGACCTTCTTCGCCAGCATGTGGGGCATGAACTTTCATTACATGCCGGAATTGGGGTGGCACTACGGCTACTTCTTTGCGCTTGGTGTGATAGCGCTCAGCACGATCCTGCCGATGGCCTGGTTCAAATGGCGCGGCTGGTGGTAGCCCGGTTTGCCTACGAAAGATTGCGGCCAATCGCGAGGTACTTGTCCCGCCGCTGACGGCGAAGCTCATCCGGCGACAGATGCTGCATCTCGCCGAGCGCGCGCGCGATGGTCTCACGGACCGCTTCGATCACCCCTTCCGGGGCGCGATGCGCACCGCCCGGCGGCTCCGGAACGATGCCGTCGATCACCTTCAGGTCAAGCAGGTCTTGCGCCGTGATGCGCAGCGCGGCCGCGGCCTCCTGCGCTTTGTCCGAACTCCGCCATAGAATGGAGGCGCAGCCCTCCGGCGAAATCACAGAGTAGATCGAGTGCTCCAGCATGTAGACGCGATTGGCCACCGCAATCCCCAGCGCGCCGCCCGACATCCCCTCGCCGATGATCACGCAGACGAAAGGAACTTTGAGCGCGAGACTTGCTTGGGTGGAGCGCGCAATGGCTTCCGCCTGGCCGCGCTCCTCGGCGCCGATTCCGGGATACGCGCCTTGGGTATCGGCAAAGGAAATCACCGGCAGCTGGAAGCGGCCGGCCAGATCGAACAACCGCTGCGCCTTGCGATAGCCCTCGGGCAAGGCCATGCCGAAATTGTGCTCGAGGCGGCTCTTGGTGTCGTTGCCCTTCTCCTGCCCGATGACCGCGACGGCTTGGCCGCGAAACCGGCCGAGGCCTGCAATCACGGCACGGTCCTCGCCGTAGAGACGATCGCCGGCCAGGGGCGTGAACTCATCGATCAAACCGGCGACATAGTCCGAGAAGTGCGGCCGCGCCGGATGCCGCGCCACCAGCGCCTTCTGCCACGGCGTGAGCTTCGCATACGTCTCGCGGATGAGCTGATCGGCGCGTGCCTGGAGCCAGCCGACCTCGCCGCCGATTTCCATTGTCGGATCTTGCGATGCGAGCTGGCGCAACTCGACGATCTTTCCTTCCAGATCGGCGATCGGTCGCTCGAATTCGAGGTAGGCTTGCATGGCGCTCTGCTGGGCTGGCGAAACGTCGAAAGTGGCAATCGACGTTCGGACTGTCAATGAATCGAACGGCAAGGATGTGCTCAGGATTAACGCTTGGGCTGCTGTTGGCGGCGGCCGAGCGGGTGCGCCGACTCGACGACGGCCTGTAAGCGTTCGCTTGCGACGTGCGTGTATATCTGCGTCGTGCGGATGTCGGCGTGGCCCAGCAGAGTCTGAACGCTTCGCAGGTCAGCGCCGCCTTCCACCAGATGCGTCGCGAAGGCGTGGCGCAGCACGTGCGGCGAAAGCTTGTCGGGGTCCACACCGGCGCGCGAAGCGAGTTCCTTCAACATCTGATGGCATCGGCGGCGCGTGAGGTGACCTTCGCTTCCGCGCGACGGGAAAAGGTATTTGCTGTCGTCCGCCCCGGCAGGAAGGAAATGCCCGCGGACACGGAGATACGATGCCATTGCCACCGCGGCGCTGTTGTTTATCGGCGCGAGGCGTTCCTTCTGACCTTTGCCCTTCACCAGCACGAAACCACTGCGTGACCGCGCCGCCGAAACCGGCAAAGTCACCAGCTCCGAGACGCGCAAGCCCGACGCATACAGCAGCTCGACGATACAAACGAGCCGGAGTGCTTCGGCATTGCGCCTCTCGTCATCGCGTTTCGGCTTTCGCTGGACAGCAGGGCGCGCGGCATTGATGAGGGACTCGACGTCCTTTTTCGTGAGCACCTTCGGCAGGGGCCGCTGCCGCTTCGGCGCATCCACGGTGTTTGTCGGATCGTCAGCCCGGATGCCTTCGGCATAGAGGAACCCGTAGAATTGCCGCAGCGCCGAAAGCCGCCGCGCCTGCGTGGCCGAAGACAGAGCGGACAGCGACGCCAAATATCTTTTCACGTGCAACGCCGAGGCAGCGCGGAACTCCGCACGGCTCCGCACAAGCGAGCCTCCAAAATCCAAGAGATCGCGCCGGTAGGCGGCAAGCGTGTTGGCAGAGGCGCCTCGTTCCGCGCTCATCATATCGAGGAAATTCTCGATCAGGTGCGCACCGTCGCGCGGCAGGTTCCCGCGCTCAGGCACGGACGCTCCCCTCAACTCGGGAACCGCGAGTTCGGAATAACCACGTGATAGGTCTGGTGCGGCGGCTTGAGCGTACCGGCGTAAATGCCAAGGGCGACGGCTCCGAGAATCACAAGGATCAGGATCGCCAACAAAATCCTCGCCGTCCAACCCATGCCGCTTTCCTGCGCCCGCAGATATTTCGAACTCATGCCGATGTTGTGCGGAAATCGGCAGCGTGAGGCAAGCCGGTCCGCCTGCGCCAAATGGCTACGGCGGACTGGTTGGCACACTCGACCGGCGAACCCGCATCAAGTGCGGGGCGGTTGGCAGGCGTCAATTTGCCCTGTAATCGAAGTTCCCATGGCCGGATTGAAGCAGACGGTGGCGCTGGTCGGCATGATGGGCGCCGGCAAGAGCGCCGTGGGGCGCCGGTTGGCCGGCCGCCTGGACGTGACGTTCCGCGACGCGGACACGGAAATCGAGGCGGCGGCAGGCTGCACCATCAGCGATATCTTCGAAAAATATGGTGAGACCGCGTTCCGGGATTGCGAGCGCAAGGTGATCGCCCGGCTTCTCAACGAAGCGCCGCATGTGCTGGCAACCGGCGGCGGCGCCTTTGTCGATGAAGAAACGCGCGCCCGGATAAAATCGACGGCGCTGTCGGTTTGGCTCAATGTTCCCATCGAGGTCCTGATTGGCCGGGTGGGCCGCCGCGAAACCCGCCCGCTGCTGCGCAACGGCGATCCGCGCGAGATCATGACCCGGCTTCTGGCGGAACGGGAGGCGACCTACGCCGAGGCCGACCTGACAATCAACAGTGAGGATGGTCCGTACACCGCCTCCGTGGATCAGATCGTTGCGGCGCTGCGAGAGCGCGGGATGCTGGAATGAGCGAGATGATTCCCGTCGAGCTTGGCGCCGCCCAGTATGACATCCACATCGCGCCGGGCTTGATTTCGCACGCGGGTGCGCTGCTGAAGCCGCTTGGGCACGGACGCGTGCACGTGGTGGCGGACGAAAATGTCGCCGCATATTACCTGCAGCCGCTCATCGGTTCGCTGCGCCAGCACGGCATCGAGGCGCAGACGATCACGCTTCCTCCGGGTGAAGGGACGAAGACCTTCGCCTGGCTGGAAAAATTGTGCCGCGAGATTCTTCAATCCGGCATCGAACGCGACGGCCTCATCGTGGCACTCGGTGGTGGGGTCATTGGCGATCTGGCCGGCTTCACCGCCGGCGTCCTCAAGCGCGGCGTCGCCTACGCCCAGATTCCGACCACCTTGCTCGCACAGGTAGATTCATCGGTCGGTGGCAAGACCGCCATCGATGTTCCAGAGGGAAAGAATCTGATCGGTTTGTTTCATCAGCCGCGGGTCGTGATCGCCGACACCGCCATGCTCGCCACGCTGCCCCGCCGCGAGCTGCTCGCTGGTTATGCCGAGGTCGTGAAGTACGCTGCGCTGGGCGATGCGCAATTCTTCACTTGGCTTGAGACAAACGGACATGAAGCGCTTGCAGGCAATCAACAAATGCTCCAGCACATCGTGGCGCATTGCTGCCGGATGAAAGCGGCCATCGTGGCGCGCGACGAACGCGAATCGGGAGAGCGCGCGCTCCTCAATCTGGGTCATACCTTCGGCCACGCGCTTGAGGCGGCCTGCGGGTACTCCGCGCAACTGCTTCATGGCGAAGCTGTCGCCATCGGGATGGTGCTCGCTTTCCGGCTTTCCGAACGGCTCGGCCATTGTCCGCCGGAAGATACCCGGCGAATCACGCAACACCTGAAATCCGCCGGCTCGCCCACCAGCATTCACGATGTCTCGGGCTTTACGCCCTCCCCCGAGGAGCTGTTGAAGCATATGAGGCAGGACAAGAAGGCCCGCTCTGGAAAGCTGATGTTCATTCTCGTCAAAGGCATCGGACGCGCTTTCGTGTCGGGCGAAGTTCCGCTCGACGCGGTCGAGGCCGTCCTGGCGCGATAGCCGCCGGCAAATTTCCCCTATACTGCACGCGCCCGGTTCGGGCCGCCCAAGGGTTAGACCATGTCGCTGATTCTGTTTGTGATCGTCATTATCGTCCTGATTGCCATCTCCGGCTTTTTCTCGGGATCGGAGACGGCGCTGACCGCCGTGTCGCGAGCTCGCATGCATCAACTCGAGAAAGAGGGGTCGACCAGGGCGCGCGAGGTGAACCGCCTGGTTGCCGACAAGGAGCGGATGATCGGTGCAATCCTGTTCGGCAATACCTTCCTCAACATCCTGATCTCGTCGCTCACCACGGAGGTCCTGGTGGCGCGCTATGGCCAGCGTGCCGTCGCTATCACTGCGGTCGCGCTGACGCTCGTGCTGCTGGTTTTCGCGGAGGTGCTCCCGAAGACGCTCGCCATCGCGCGCACCGATCGATTCGCCTTGAACGTCGCGTGGCTCCTGCGCCTGACGGTCGGCCTGCTGGCGCCGATCGTCGGCTTTGTGCAGCGGATCGTCTGGCTTCTGCTGAGGCTGGTCGGCGTGCGCCAGACCGAAGCCGAACCAGTCGTGGAGCCGCATGAGGAAATCCGCGGCACAGTCGAGGTTCACCACCAGGCCGGCTCGGTGGAGCGCGAGCATCGCGACATGCTGAGCGGCGTGCTCGATCTTCGCGAGTTGAAGGTCGGCGACGTCATGGTCCATCGCAAGAGCATGATCGTGATAGACGCCGACTTGCCCAGGCAGCAAATGTTCGAGGAACTGTTGGCCGCCAACCATTCCCGCGTGCCGCTGTTCCGCGACTCTGCCGACAACATCATCGGAATTCTCCATACCAAGGATGTGATGCGGGAGTTCGTGCAGCGGAAAGGCAATCTGGACGGCATCGACCTCGTGGCGCTCGCAACGCCACCATGGTTCGTGCCGGACACCACCACACTGGAAGAACAGCTAGAGGAATTCCGCAAGCGCCGGTCCCATTTTGCCCTGGTGGTCGATGAGTACGGAGCGCTGCAGGGGCTGATCAGCCGCGAGGATATTTTCGATGAAATCTTCGGCGACATTCCCGATGAGCACGAAATTGCCGGTCGCAAGAACATCCGTCCGCAATCCGACGGCTCCTACATCGTCGAGGGCACGACGCCGATCCGCGATCTCAACCGCGAACTCGATTGGAACTTGCCGGATGAGGAAGCCACCACCATCGCCGGCCTCGTGATCCACGAAGCACGAACGATTCCGGAAACGCGGCAGCGCTTCTCATTCTACGGGTTTCAGTTCGAGATCCTGCGCCGCCAGCGCAATCAGATCACGGCGCTGCGCATCGTGCCGCCGCCGGAACTTCGGCGCAGTGCGCCATCCGAACCTACGTCACCTCATCAGGCGTGAGTACGGTCATGGCGAGCGCGTGAACCTGGCCCCGCAGCTCAGCTTCCAGCACGCCGTTCACCCGGCGCTGCCGTGCGACGCGGCTGAGGCCGGCAAATGCGTTAGATACGATCCGCACCCGAAAATGCGTTTCGCCGCCAGGTCGGCTTCCCGAGTGTCCAGCGTGACGCGCGCTTTCATCCTCCACCAATAATTCCGTCGGCGAGAATGCTGCGCTCAACTTCTGCGCGACAATGTCTGCGACGCCCATACAACTTCTCCTCTGCTTTGACACTTGTACCAACAACGCGCGATCATCCGGTACATTGTCGGGGGAGGGGCTCCATGAATTTTCGGTCGTTCACGATCACACTTGGCCTGGCATTGCTTGCTGCGGCTTCGGTCCATGCGGCTAACATCAAGCTGCCGCCGCTGGTCTTGCCGCACGCCAAAACCCACGGCCTCAATGAGCCCATGGTCGGAAGATTCGCGGTGCTGCCGGCCCGGGATTTCAACCGGTCGCTCGTCCAGGAACAATCGCGCGCGGTTCAAACCTTGCCGTTATGGTCCAAAGGCCTGACGGCCGGCGGCGTGCACTATGTCTATGAGATGGTCGGCTTAAACCCGTTCGTGACGCACTCAAATCAGACGTCAAACATCAAGGCCTATGTCATCCCCGTCAAACTGATCTTCACGGACTTTGGAAACGCCGTCTTCGATCCCTCGGCAAAGGACACAACCTGCTCGGTCGGGGCGGCGACCAGCCTGGTGAAACAATCGCCTCTTTTCAATCCAGTTGTGGGCTATCCTGGAGGCACCTACGTCGGCACCGGCGAGTATGTCGACCTGTTCCAGCGCGCCAATTACTTCGCCCAAACAAATCCAAGCGGCCTCAACCCGAATTATCACGTCAACCTCACCTACACGTCGGCATCCGAGTTGACGGTGAACGTTAGCGGCGGCGATGTCTTTGCGGGATCGTGTGGCAATATCGGACTGATGGATTTCACGACTTGGAACAACTATCTCCAAACAATCGTGTTTCCGGCGCTGGCTAGCCAATCATTGGCCCCGCCGAACAGCTTGCCGGTTTTCCTGCTATACAATGTCGTTCTATATGACGGCTCGGAATCGAACTGCTGCATCCTCGGATATCACAGCGCGTTCAACGATCCTTCATATGGGGGCGCGTTTCATACCTATTCCAGCGTCGAGTTCGACACCAACCGCTCATTTACCGGAGTGAGCGACACCTCGGCCATGAGCCATGAAATTGCGGAATGGATGGATGATCCTGCGGGCAACAATCCGACGCCGAGCTGGGGCAATATCGGCCAGGTGGTGGGCTGTCAGGCGAATCTCGAGGTCGGAGATCCGCTAAGCGGCACGCTCACGCAAATCTACATGCCGGCAGACCGCTACACCTACCACGTCCAAGATCTCGCCTTCACGCCATGGTTCTACCGCCAAGGCTCCACGAGTGTGAACGGCTGGTATTCCTTGCTGGGAACGTTTCTGTCGCCGTCTGCGCCCTGCTGAAAGACATTGGTGCGCATTGTTGTCTGTTGGCTGCGTAGCGATCGATCGTTTCCGCACGGCGCGGGGAATTCCGGCGCGAATGTCAACCTTTTCATTTTCTTGTTTTTTCAGACTTCGCCCCCATAATCGAGGCGATGGAGAAACAGCGTACATCGCGCTTCAAGTCGGACATCCGCATCAAGCCGGATGCCGCGCCGCCGCCTCCGGTGGTGCGCAATTGCGCGCGGCCGGAGTGCGCCAAACAAGGTACCCACCAGGTTCCGAAATCGCGCGACAACCTCAACGAGCATCTCTGGTTTTGTCTTGAACATGCCCGCGCTCACAACGAAAGCTGGGATTACTTCCGCGGCATGAGCGAGGATGACATCGAAGCCTTCCGGGAGGCGGCCATTACCGGCCATCGGCCGACCTGGCCTCTCGGCAAGCGCAGCGCGCGGCCGCGGGACGGCCAGTGGGCGCACGATTCCTATGCCGTGTTCGGCGATGCGGCGGAAAAACCGCGGCCGCGGCCGCCCGAGCGGCGCTTAAGCGAGGTGCAATCCCGCGCGCTAGACGTGCTCAATCTGGAAGCGACGGCCACCTTGCACGAGATAAAGGCGCGGTATAAGGAACTCGTAAAGCGGTTTCATCCCGACGCAAACGGCGGCGATCGGGGCGCTGAGGAGCGTCTGAAACAGGTTATCAAAGCTTACGGCGTGCTCCGCGCGTCGGGCATGACCTAGAGGGCGCGAGCGCCCTTCCCTCAAGCGGCGGTTTCCCGCGCCTCGAAGTGGAAAGCCGATTGCTCATGGACATGAAGAACGAAGGGCTCGATCCCGCCGCCACGCCCGACATCAAAGTCGATGTGAAGGAGGCGTTCGGCATCGACGTGAAGATGAAGGTGCCGGCGTTCTCGCGGGGCAACGAGTATGTGCCCGATCGCGACTCTGCCTATCGCTTCGATCGCGACACGACCCTGGCCATTCTTGCCGGCTTCGCCTTCAACCGCCGCGTGATGATCCAAGGTTATCACGGCACGGGCAAATCCACCCATATCGAGCAGGTGGCCAACCGCCTCAACTGGCCCTGCATCCGCATCAATCTCGACAGCCACATCAGCCGCATCGACCTGATCGGCAAGGACGCCATCGTGCTGCGCGAGGGCCAGCAGGTGACGGAGTTCCGCGAAGGCTTGTTGCCGTGGGCGCTGCAGCATCCGGTGGCGCTGGTGTTCGACGAATACGACGCCGGCCGTCCGGATGTGATGTTCGTGATCCAGCGCATTCTGGAAGCACAGGGGAAGCTGACCTTGCTCGATCAGAACCGTGTGATCCGCGCGCACCCCGCGTTCCGCCTGTTCTCGACGACCAACACGGTCGGTCTCGGCGACACCACCGGCCTCTATCATGGGACGCAGCAGATCAATCAGGGACAGATGGACCGTTGGAACATCGTCACCACGCTGAATTATCTGCCGCACGACAACGAAGTGAATATCGTTCTCGCCAAGGTGCCGTCCTATGCGGCGACACCCGAGAAGAAGAAGCAGATTTCCGCCATGGTGCGCGTGGCCGATATGACACGCAACGCGTTCATCAATGGCGATCTCTCCACGGTGATGAGCCCGCGTACTGTGATGACGTGGGCGGAGAACGCGGAGATTTTCGGCGACATCGGCTTTGCCTTCCGTCTCACCTTTCTCAACAAGTGCGACGAGCTCGAGCGCGCTTCCGTGGCCGAGTTCTACCAGCGTGCGTTCGGCGAGGATTTGCCGGAAAGCGCGGCGAAGGTGCTGGTGGCTTAGCGGGTGATCGCCTGAAATCGAAGCAGCTCCTGTTTACCCTCCCCTTGAGGGAGGGTCGAAAAATTTGAAGCGAAGCGAAGGATTTTTCGGGGAGGGGTGATGCTGCTGAGAGCGACCCCTCCCCGAAATTCGCTTCGCTCGCGTTCGCGAATTTCGACCCTCCCTCAAGGGGAGGGTGCAGTTTGATGCTGCTTGAACGAATCTCTTCTAACCGCGCAGTTCCGCGACGGCCGCAGTCAGCCTTTCGAACACTTGGTGCCAATCGCCGCGCCTGCGCTGGCGGAACAAGCGCATAGTGGGATACCAGGGCGTATCTTCGCGATCCAGCAGCCAACGCCAATCGGGGATGTGCTTCAGCAGCAGGAATGTCGGGCGGCCCAGCGCGCCGGCGAGGTGAGCGACAGCGGTATCGGTGGTGATAATCAAATCGAGCGACATCATCAGCGCCGCCGTGTCGAGGAATGCACCGGCGGTGTCGAAATCTTCCGGCGGCACGAGCAACCGGTCACGAAACGGCGCTTCGGCAATCTGCTCCGTGCCGAAGCCTTTCTGCAATGACACAAGCCGTACATCAGGCAGCCCAGCCAACGGCTCGAACAGCGCCAGCGGCACGGAGCGCCCGCGATCGATGTCTCCGACGGCGCTCCCCTGCCAGTTGATACCGATGCGGAAGCCCGCGCGCGGCAGCCACTCGCGCCACCGTTCCACCCGCGAAGGCTCGGCGGAGAGATAGCTGCGCGGCGCGGGCAAACATTCCGGCGTGATGCCGGTCTTGCCGGGCACGCTCAGGAGCGGCAGCCACACGATCCGCTTCTCACTCTTGATCACTTGGTCAGCGCCGATGACGCCGTGCACATTGGCCAGCGATTTCATCAGCGGCACGAGCGAGGCCGGGACCTGCAATACGACTGGTGCCGCCGCTCCCATCAGCATGGCGAAGCGGCTGAACTGGATCGCATCGCCCAATCCCTGCTCGGCGCGCAGGAGAAGAATGGTGTCGGACAACGCCTTGCCGTCCCACAGCGGATACGGCATCTCCGGCATCACCGCGTAAACCTTCAGCCGCGCCTCGTAGTGCGGCCAACCTTCCGCCCATCGCCCGCGGGTCAACAGACTGAAGGCGAGATTCAGGTGTGCATTGTCATTCTTGCCGCCTGTCAATTCCAGCGCGCGCCGCAGGAGGGCTTCCGCCTCGTCGAACTGGCCTAGCCGGTCGAGGGTGCGGCCCATATTGTTCAGGGTGTTGGGATCATCCGGCGCGAGGCTGAGCGCGCGGCGATAATTTGCAACGGCCTCCTCGTAGCGGCCGGTGCCGTCGCAGGCGAGGCCGAAATTGTAGAAATCGTTTGCGCCAAAGCGGTAGCCGCCGCTGGCTGCCAGATGCTCATAAGCACCGGCACTGTCATTCCGCTTGAGGCAGGCAAGCGCCGCGGATTTCGACCACTGCTTGCGCAAATCGCCCTCAGCTGCCGCAATCTGTGCCAGCGCATGTTGATGCGCGGCGGCCGCATCGCCGCGGTCGAGCAAGGCGCGAAATTCCCGTTCCGACATGGCGCGCGACCTTAGCCAATCGGGGACAAAAAAGGCGTTGGAATTGGTCACGCCAAGCGCCAAATTGTGGTCATGTCCAAGCCAGATAATCCGGCAGAACCCTTCAAGCGCGCTGTTGGCACGGCCGTCCGTGCGTTGGCCGGCGAGCCGGAACTGGAGGTGAATTTCTCCGCCGAGCCGCCGGCGCTGCGCGGCAAGAAGGCGCGGCTTCCCCTGCCCTCGCGCAACCTGCCGCCGAACGAGATCGCCATCGTGCGCGGCGCCGGCGACGCCTATGCGCTGAAGCTTGCCTACCACGAAGACAAGATCCATCAGCAGTTCAGACCGGCATCTGCCGACAGCGCGGCCGTTTTCGAAGCGGCGGAACAGGCACGGGTGGAAGCCATCGGTTCGCTCGCCATGCAAGGCGTGTCGGACAACCTCGCGGCAAACCTGGAGGCGCGTTACAGCGCGCGCGGCCTTGCCAAAGTACGCAGCCGCGATGAAGCGCCGCTGGCCGATGCCGTGGCCATGATGGTGCGCGAGCGGTTGACCGGCGAAGCACCGCCGGAGAGCGCCAGGCCGACCGTCGATCTTTGGCGGAGCTGGATCGAGGAACGGGCGGGCAGCGATCTCGGCAAGCTCGAAAACGCCATGCGCGACCAGAAAGCGTTCGCCAGGCTCACGCGCACCATCCTGAAAGACCTCGAACTCGGCGAGGAACCGGGGGAAGAAGCGGACGCCGAAGGCGACGACCAGAGCGGCGACGCCGAGCAGCAGGAAGGCAGCGAAGGGCCCGAGGCTCAGCCGGAATCCGAAACCAGTCAGACCGAGATGAGCGAGTCGCAAAGCGACGAAGGCGACGAATCCGCCGTCGAGATGGAAACGCAGCCGGCGGAGATGCAGGACTCCCAGGAAGCCGACGAAGGCATGCGGCCCTATCGCCCCGACCTGCCCTTCTCCGATCAGGACGAATGGGGCTATCGCGTCCACACGACGAAGTTCGACGAGGTGGTGGCCGCCACCGATCTGTGCGACGGCGAGGAACTGACGCGGCTGCGCAATTTCCTCGACCAGCAACTGCAGGCGATGCAGGGCGTGGTCGCGCGGCTTGCCAACAAGCTGCAACGCCTGCTCATGGCGCAGCAGAACCGCACCTGGGAGTTCGATCTCGAGGAGGGCCTGCTCGATACATCGCGCCTGCCGCGCATCATCATCGATCCCATGTATCCGCTGTCGTTCAAGGTCGAAAAGGACATGAACTTCCGCGACACGGTGGTGACGCTGCTGCTCGACAATTCCGGCTCGATGCGCGGGCGCCCGATCATGGTGGCGGCGATGTGCGCCGACATTCTCGCGCGCACCCTCGAGCGCTGCGCCGTGAAGACGGAAGTGCTCGGCTTCACCACGCGCGCCTGGAAGGGTGGGCAGGCGCGCGAGCACTGGATTGCGGAAGGCAAGCCTGCGCATCCTGGTCGCCTCAATGATTTGCGCCACATCGTCTACAAGGCGGCGGACGAGCCGTGGCGGCGCGCGCGCAAGAACCTCGGCCTGATGATGCGCGAGGGATTGCTGAAGGAAAATATCGACGGGGAAGCTCTGATGTGGGCGCACAACCGGCTGATGGGGCGACCAGAGCAGCGGCAGATTCTGATGGTGATTTCGGACGGCGCGCCGGTGGACGATTCAACTTTGTCGGTCAATTCCGGCAACTACCTCGAGCGCCATCTGCGGCATGTGATCGACGACATCGAGAACAAGTCCAGCGTGGAGCTTGTTGCCATTGGCATCGGCCACGACGTGACGCGCTACTATCGCCGCGCCGTGACCATCGTGGATGCGGAGCAACTCGGCGGCGCGATGACGGAACAACTGATCTCATTGTTCGCCGAAGAGAATGCCCGCCTCGCCCATCCCGGCCAGCATCGAACGGCAAGACGCGGTCGCCTGCCGCGCGCCGCATGACCGCAGCGAATCTCTGCGATCCTCGCGCGCTGTTGGGCGAGTTCGAGAGCGATCTGTGGTTTCCGCGTTATCGGATCGCGGAAAGTGGCACGTGGTCACTACGCGTTCTGCCGATGTCGCGAACACGCGGATACTGGGGCGATCTGTACAACGTCCATGGCTGCCCAATGCTGTTCGGGCCGAGCAAAGATGGTGAGCCAGAACCGTGGATGTCACTCTCACCGATCGAGATTGAAGCGCAGGAAACTGGAATTCGGGCAGCGCATGGCCACACGGCCGTGCTCGGCCTCGGAATGGGCTGGGTCGCAGCCAATGTTGCGCTGCGGCCCAAGGTCACTCAAGTGACCATCATCGAACGCGATGCGGACGTGGTCGCTTTCGTCACAAGCCAAGCGGTTTTCGAGCAACTGCCGCGCGAGGCCCGCAGCAAGATCGACATCGTGGAGGCCGACGCGCTGCAATGGCAACCCAACGGAGCCGTCGATGTCGTGCATGCCGACATCTGGCAACCGCTGATCGAGCCGCGAAAGCTCGACGACGTCCGGCGGATGCACGCGAACATCGGCGCGCGGCAGATATATTTCTGGGGCCAGGAGACGGAAATTTGGCGTGCAGCCTGCCGTAGAAGCGCCAATCATCACGAATTGGACAGTGCCCTACTCGCCGACATTGTCGCCGATCAGCTCAGGCTGCCGCTCATTCTGTCGGAACGGCCAGATTACGCCGGACGCATTCGCGCCGGCGCGCGATGGTGGGGCGGCCACAACGATGATTGGTGGGCTGATGCCAATATCCCCGAGCCGGGGTTTGAGCCCTAAGCGGCGGCAGCCTGCTTCTTGGCGATCTGGCGCTTCAGGCGCAGGGCGCGCACCGAAAGCACATCGTCTTTCGCCTTCAGCAGGAAGGGATCGATTCCGCCGGAGCGGTCCACCGATCGCAGGGCATTCATGCTGATCTTAAGGCGCACGTCATGCCCGAGCGCTTCACTCGCGAGCGAAATCGTCTGAAGATTGGGCCGGAAAACCCGCTTCGTCTTGTTGTTGGCGTGGCTGACATGGTGGCCGACTTGCGGTCCCTTGCCGGTCAATTCGCAGCGGCGCGACATGGCCCTGATCCTCTGGCTGTGCTCGAAAGAGCGGCTCTCATAAGGGGCGGGCGTCCGGCCGTCAAGAACCGCGGAACCGGGCCAGAAATTCCCGGGCGGCCGCGGACGGCAGCGCCTCTCCGGACCCTGCCGCGGCTTCGAGCCTCTCCGCTTCGGAGCGCGCGGCGGTGCTGGATTGGACTTCTTCCAGCAGGGCTTCGTGCACCTCGCTCC
>DASYBT010000205.1:0-2910 GCA_036500585.1 Rhizomicrobium sp. | reverse complement strand
TGTTCAGCCCGGATAGATTGGTAACAGGGTAGACCTGATGGATTGGTAACAGTTTCTCTGTCGGCTGGGAGGACCAGCCGATGCCTTGGCAAGAGAGCTGTGCAATGGACGAGCGAGTGCGCTTCATCGTGGACCAGCAATCTGGCGAGTGGACGATGACAGAGCTTTGCGAGCGATACGGGATTAGCCGGAGAGTTGGGTACAAATGGCTGGATCGCTACCGTCTTGAAGGCGCGGCGGGGCTGATGGATCGTTCGCATGCTCCGCATGTGCATGGCCGGGCGACGGCACCGAACATCGTGGAGGCGATTGTCGGGTTGCGGCGGGAGCGGCCGAGCTGGGGACCGCGCAAGATTATGGCCAAGCTTGAGCAGCGCCAACCTGCTGTAAACTGGCCTTCGGCGTCGACGGCTGGCGAGCTTCTCAAGCGAGCTGGGCTGGTCAGCGGTCGTCGCACGCGACGTCGAGCACCGCCGCGGCTTGGCGAACTTACGGATCCGCAATACGCCAATCATGTCTGGGGTATTGATCATAAGGGCTGGACAAGGCTCGGCGACGGTTCGCGGCTTGAGCCTTTCACCATGACCGACGGTTTTAGCCGCTACCTGATCGGCGTTGCGGCAACGAGCAGCACCCGACAAGTCGAGTGCCGGCCGCTGCTCGAGCGGGCCTTCCGGGAATACGGTCTGCCCGAAGTGATTCGCTCCGATAACGGGGCACCATTTGCCTCGACAGGGATTACCGGTCTGACCACGATGTCGGTGTGGTGGATCAAGCTCGGCATCCGCCATGAGCGGATCGATCCTGGCAATCCACAGCAGAATGGCAGGCACGAGCGCTTCCACTTCACGCTGTTGGAAGCGATGCGGCCGCCATCGCCAAACCGCACCGCTCAAGCACGGCGATTTGCAGCATTCGCGCGCGACTACAATGAAGAGCGCCCCCACGAAGCGCTCGGCCAGCGAACGCCAGCAAGCGCCTACCAACGCTCGCCGCGCTCGATGCCAACCCGCCTTCCGGAACCAGACTATCCTGCCCAGGCCGCAGTGCGCCAGGTCCGCTCCAACGGTGAGATCAAATGGCGAGGTGACTCGATCTACATTTGCGCGAGCCTGATTGGCGAGGCGATCGGCATCGAGGAAACTGAAGACGGACACTGGCAAGTAAGATTCTTCGACGTGCCGATCGGCGTCATCGATAAGCAAACGCGCAAGCTGCGCGGCAGCGCCAGTGCGGTTGCGCAGGAGAAAGAACCGTGAACGATTGTTACCCATCCATCCGGTTCGTTTTGTTACCAATCAATCCGCTGGACATGCATTCGTTAGATGCAATCCGGGTGAGGGGTTTCTCTCCGCAGATTCAATCGTGGACAGATACCCTCATCCGGCGCTCCGCGCCACCTTCTCCCACAAGGGGAGAAGGAACGGCAGCGGACAAATCGATTCAATCAGAACTCATCCTGCTCAGCGCTGCGTGACGACGCCGGTCGGCGTGGCGAAACCTTCCATGGTCCTGATCCGCTTCTCCAGCCACCAGCCGAATTCCGGCGACCAGTCTTCGAAGCGGCGGTTGATGCCGAGATCGTGCGCCCAATGTTGCGCGATGTTGGGATTGAATTGCGACTGGCGGCCGATCGCGATGAGGTCGGCCTGGCCTTTTTCCAGGATGGCTTCGGCCTGCTGCGCCTCGAGGATGATGCCGACGGCCATCGTGGGAATATCCGCTTCCTTGCGAACCCGCTCGGCAAACGGCACCTGGAAGCCGAGTGCGCGTGGCACTTGCGCAGCCGTCGCCGCGCCCGCGATGCCGCCCGAGGAGCAATCGATCACATCGACGCCGCGCGCTTTCAGTTCGCGGGCGAAGACGACGGTGTCATCCATGTTCCAGCCTTCCTTGGTGCCGTCGACGGAGGAGACCCGCACGAACAGCGGCATCGTATCAGGCATCTCGGCGCGCACGGCTTCCGCGATATCGAGCGGCAGCTTCATGCGCCCGGCGCGGTCGCCGCCATATTCATCGTTGCGCGTGTTCGACACCGGCGACAGGAACGAGGCGAGCAGATAGCCGTGCGCAGTGTGAATCTCGATGGTGTCGAACCCGGCCTTCACGGCGTTGCGCGCCGCGTTGGCCCAGGTGCCGACCATCGCCTTGCATTCGGCAGTCGTCAGCGCGCGCGGCGTCAGCCAGCCCTTGCCGACCGGCTCGGCGGTCGGTCCCACCGGCTGCCACACCTTCGCGCCCTCCCTGATGTTCTCTTCAGTCAGCGGGCCCATGCCCTGCATTGCGGTTTGCGAGGAGGCCTTGCGGCCGCCATGGGCGAGCTGAACGCCGATCGCGGTACCCTGGCGCCTCATGAAGGCGATCAGCGGCTTGAAGCTTTCGGACTGCGTCTCGTTCCAGAGGCCGAGGTCGTGCTCGTTGATGAGGCCGATCTCCTCGACGCCGGTCGCCTCGACAAAGACGAGGCCGAAGCCGCCCAGCGCATAGCGGCCGAGATGCACGACGTGAAAGGTGCCGCAGGTGTTGCCGGGTTCGGCGCGGTAGTGGACCATTGGCGGGACCACCAGGCGGTTTTTCAGCGTCAGGCCGCGAATTGTGAACGGCTGAAAAAGCCTGGGCTGCGCGGTCTCGCCGCCGTTCAATCCGTCACTCACTGCGGCATCTCCCTGTGTTCGCGCGGCTTCTCGTATGTGACAAAATCATTGCACGCGAGGCCGCTTGTTTTGGGCCCGTCACGCCGGCGCCGCACCGAAGATGACGCGAAAGCGGGACTGGATCAACCGCATATGATGCGCCGCAAACGCCGCTCTCACCTGCACGCTACTATCTTCCGGCTGGCTGGCGGTTTGGCCGGGAGCTAAAATCATCCGCGAAAGTCGAAAAACGTCCGAGGTCCAACTTCGGCAAGCC
>DASYBT010000204.1:0-4320 GCA_036500585.1 Rhizomicrobium sp. | reverse complement strand
GCTTGCGCAAGTCCTCAGATAACGGTCGGACCATCCATGCTGACCTCCTACCAGCCAGCAGTTTGAATCAGACTCGCGACCCTCTGGGAATCCCCAAACGATTCAATGAACGCGAATCACGCTCTAGGGCTGGCATTTGGCTAAGCGGTTCACTTCATGGTGCCCCTGGCCGGACTCGAACCAGCACGCCCGTGAAGGCAACAGATTTTGAGGTTTCGGGGACGTCTACGCTCAATAAGGACCGTGTCCCCTGGTGCCATCAACGAACCTGTAGGCTCCGGGCGGGAGGGTGCAACACCCTAGAAAGCGAATTTGGCGGACAGACGCCATGGGGCGCCGCAAGAGCAGCGATGGTCCGTAATCGCTCACGAACTGACCCTGCACTGACCTTTGCAACTCGGCCAGTCGGAACACCGACAATATCATGCTAAGTAATTGATTGTGCTGGTGCCGGCTGCAGGGTTCGAACCCGCGACCCCCTGATTACAAATCAGGTGCTCTACCAGCTGAGCTAAGCCGGCCCACAAGAGGGATCAAATACTTAAGCGCCTGCGCCGATGCAAGCGAGCGGCCATCGCCACCCCATTGCAGGTGTCGCGCGAGTGCACAGGCAATGACCTCGTTCTGCGGCCCTACTTCAGTATGGCTCCGGGCCCTGGCTCAGACGCACCAGACCGTCCGGCCGCATCCATTTCTGGAATGCCGCTTGGACTTGGACGCGAGTCAAATCGATATAGCGCCGCGCCGCGATTGTCGGCTCGTCGACCGGAAGATCGAGATCGCGGCGCTCGAGAAATCCGCGCGCGATATCGTCGATGCTGGATTCCTCCAGGGGAATTTGCCGTAGCAACAGCGCCTTGGAACGATCCAGTTCGGTCTGTGGGACCAGAGTTGTCTGCATGTCCTTGATCTCGCGGGCAACGATCCGCGCCGCCTTCGTCACGTTCTGGGGATCGCAGGCATAGTCCACGAAATAGACGGTGCGGTTGCGTCCCGCCTGTACGTCGGAGCCGACGGTGTAAACAAGCCCTTCTTTCTTGCGCAATTCGACGCTCAACCGTGTCGAATAGAATCCGCCGCCAAGCACGGTGCTTCCGAGATTGAGCGCGTAGTAATCCGGGTCGGACCGCGTCATGTCGATAGTCTGGGCCAGATAGACGCTGTCCTGCACGCGGCTGGCGTCCGGAACGGCGACGGTGGCCGCCGGCTTCGGCAGGGCGCGCGGCAAATCCGTAACGGGAACCGGCGGCTGCGCAGTCCAGGTGCCGAAGTATTTTTCGATGGCCGATTCGGCCGCCTGCGGTGTGACGTGGCCGATAACGACAATCGTGGTCAGGTCGGGCCTGAAAACCTTCTGGTAGTAATTGCGAACGTTCTCCGGCGTCAGTGCAGCGATGGTTTCCGGGGTTGCCTCGCGCAGCGATGGATCGTCCTTGGAAAACAGCGCGGCACGCAGCGCCTGTTGTGCAAGGTGCAATGGACTGCGGTCGAGCGCGCCGATATATTGGCCGATCTGGTGTTTCTCCAACTCCATGGCGGCCGGCGGCAACGCCGGATGCAGCTCGTTGTCGGCGAGCAATCCAACGCCGCGGTCAAAGTCGTTGGCCAGCACCTTGATGGAGAAGTCCGTGCCGGCGTTCTCGCTGGCGCCAAGTTCGTCCAACGCGCGCTGAAAGCCGATGCGATCGAGATGCTCGGTCCCGTAGGCCAGCAAGCGGTCGAGGATGATGTCGACGCCTTCCTGGCCGGCCGGCGCTTCCGTTTCCGCACGATTGCGGATGTGACCGTAGATGCCGACCGTGTCGCTGACATCTTCCGGCTGGACGATCAACGTGAGTCCGTTCGGCAAAGTGCTCACAACCGGATCAAGCGTCGAGTGCGGCACGGCGAGGCGGCTCAAGGAGGCCTGGGCCCAGGTTGGCAGCGCCGTCGGCGCGGCCTCCCCCAGCGCGATATTCTCCTGGCCGCCGAAACCGCCACTCGACGCCACCGGTTTGCCGGAGCCCTGCGGTTCGGTGAGCGCGGTGATGGCATGATCGAGATCGAGATATTTCCTGGCGACGCGATTGACGTCGGCGACAGTGACCTTGTTGATGCGCGCAAGATCCTGGTCGGGAGAGCGCAATCCATAAAGCGCTACCGCATCCGCCCACACCGACGCGAGATCCGCGATCGAGTTTTTCTGGAATTCCGTCTGGCGCCGTTCCTGGTGCTTGGCGGCCTCCACCAAATCGGCGGGAACGCCATGCTTCGCAACGTCCGCGAGGATTGCGCGCATCGCGCTTTGGACCGATTTTGCATCGCCGGCTTGCGCAAAGCTGACGCTCGCATAGCCCATGCTGGCCAACGGCATGGGGTATAGCGAGAAGTCGGCATCGATGGCGTTGCCCTGCGCGACCAGTCCATACAGTTCGAAGCGGTGGCTGCTCAGGACGTCGGAAAGCACCTCGAGGGCGGGAAAATCGGGGCTGTCGAGGCCCGGCATCCGCATGGCCATGACCTGAACGGCATAGGGGTAGTCGGTCGGAATGCTGAAGGAAGTCGGACGCGCCGGCTGAAAATTCATGCGCGGCCGCGGCGGGAGGTGCTTGGGCTTGATGCCACCGAAGAGCTGCTTGATCTTCGCCAGGGTTGCCTGCGGCTCGACATCGCCGACCACAATCAGAATGGCGTTGTTGGGTGCATACCAGGCATCGTGGAAGCGCTTGAGCATGACGGACGTCGTCGCGTCGAACGATGGCCGGGTGCCGAGCGCGTCGTGTGCGTAGGGCGTACCGGCGAACAACAGGTTGCGCAGCTTAGAGTAGACGACATAATTGGGACTCGAGAGGTCCTGCGCGACCTCCTGCTCGATGGCGCCGCGCTCGGCATCCCAATCCTGTTTGCTGTCGATCACATTCTGCATACGCGCGGCCTCGATGTGCAGCGCGACATCGGCGTCTTCCGCCGGAACCGTGAAGAGATATTGCGTCAGAGCCTCGCGCGTGTCGGCGTTGAAATTTCCCCCCATCATGCTGCCGATGTAGGCGAGCTGGTCGGCAGACAGAGCGGGACTGCCGCGGAACATCATGTGCTCCTGGGCATGCGCCATTCCCGGAAATCCCGCCGGCGCTTCATCGGAGCCGACGAGGTAATTCACCGATGTGGCGACCACTGGTGCCAGCGTGTTGCGGACGATGATCACCCGCAGGCCGTTGGGAAGGGTCGCGCGAACCACGCCATGCTCCGCACCCGGCTGCTGCGGCGCACTGCGCACCAGCGCGGCGCCCCCCACGATTCCCGACAGCAGCAAACAAAGCGCGGCAATCCGACGAAACGATTTCATGCTGTAGCCAATCCGGGTTTTGGGGTTCGTTGTCACTTCAGGTCATCGTGAACGCGTTGTGAAGCAAGGTGTGGCGTGACAGAGTTCAGCAATGCCGATTGCACTTCCACCGCCGGTGCTCGAGGTCTTTTACTCGCCGACATGCGCTCCATGCCGGCTGGAATTGCCCGTGCTGGCGCAGATCGTGGAAAAACGCAACATGCGGCTGCGCATCATCCTTGTCGACCAGGAGAAGCGGGCGCGCGGTGACATTCAAAAGGTATCTCTCAGACTGGAGAAGCTGGCAGCACCGTCCTCCGTACATCGGCCGCGCCAAGCGCTGCTGTCTGCCGGCGATGGCGATGGAATCCTCCCGTTTGCCCGGTCTGTTTCGCCCTCCGGCAAAGCCTGCGCGACGTGGCGCGGCGGGATGACCGTGCCGCGCGCCGAGGCGATGCTGGCGGCATGCCGTATCACTGCACCCTATCCGCGATGATCTTGAAGAAGATTCCCTTTTCGCCGTTGTTCACCAGAGTGAGGGGGCCGGTGACGGTCACGATCTTGTCCGTCCATACGATGCGGTGGGGTGAGAGAACCTCCACGACCTCATTGGGCTGGCCCGGCGGACAGAACATGCAGACTGGCGTGTTACGCGTGAGCAGGAAGTGCTGCGTGTGATCGGACGCATCCAGCGGCATCACGAAGCCGTTGACCGTGACCGGCTGCCCAGCCAGCGACTTGACCTCGGGCGTGATCGCGATGCGGTAGAGACCGTTCTTGTCGTTGTAGCCGACCTTGCACTTCCACAGCTTGAACCAGACGGGGCTTTGCGAACGCGGCAAGGTCATCTGCAGCTTGCGTTCTTCCGGCGGCTGTCCGATGGGGGGCGTGGCGGCGGCCGCCTCCCGGCATAAGCCGGCAGCCAGCAACAACAGGCCCAGGGCTGTCGCGAGTTTCGAGCGGGTCATGACTGCAGCAACTCCTCGATCGGGGTTTGTGCGGCGCGGATCGCCGGA
>DASYBT010000203.1:0-5442 GCA_036500585.1 Rhizomicrobium sp. | reverse complement strand
CGATCTCGACGCCCGTGCGATGCCGAACGATCTGAGCGCCGGCGGGAAGCAGAGGCGCGCCTTCACGAAAGAACGGTCCCAGTAGACTGCTGTCGCTGCTGGCATCCATCCGTCCGTCGTGGTGAAGTGCATTGACCATTGCGCTGAGGCCAAGAACATCGGAAAGCAGGATCGTTTCTTGCCGCAGGGCAGTGCTCGCCTGGCCAACCGCGGTAATGAATTTGATGCCAGCAAGCCATTCCTCGGGCGTAAGCTTGATATCCCGAGCGAAGGCATGCAGATGCCTGACAGCGCATGCCATGACCTCCTTGAGACGTGGGTTTTGCGTTCCTTCCATCTGTGCCAGAACTGTTTCGGTCAGGGTAAATTCGTTGTTATCCAGCATAGCCATCTCTTTCTATCGTTCACGATGTTCCGCGCGCCATTCGCGCCGTCGTCAGTATGGCTTATCGCCCTTCAGCATTACGGAGCCGGATGCCTGCGCGGAAACGCCGTTTATGCTTGTGCCGCCATTAAGAATCGCCGGCGCCATCGGCAGCATGCTTTGCGGAAAGCCGAATACGGGCTGGGTCAGCTTATCGAGCGTTGCTATTTCGTCAGCTGACAGTTTGACCTCGAGCGCTCTGATATTGTCCTCTAGCTGAGTGAGGCGCCGCGCGCCGATGATCGGCGATGTGACTCCAGGTCTTGCCGAGAGCCAGGCGAGCGAGACGGCGGCGACCGACGTGTCGTGCGTCCTGGCTATAATCTCGAGCTGGTCGATCACCGCATACGTTTTTTCATTGAGAGAGCCCTCAAGGAACGCGCCACGATCGCCCTTCACTGTTCCCGCGTTGGCGCGGGTGTATTTGCCGCTGAGAGCGCCACTCTTGAGAGGCCCCCACGGCATGATGCCGAGGCCAAATTCCAGCGCCAACGGGACGAGTTCCTGCTCGACGCTGCGTTCGAGGAGCGAATATTCGATCTGCAGCGCTATGAAAGCCGACCAGGCACGAAACTGCGCCATGGTGTTGGCCTGGGCGATTTTCCAGGCTGGCGTGTCGGAGACGCCGATGTAGCGCACCTTGCCGACGCGGACGAGATCGTCGAGCGCGGCCATGGTTTCGTCGATCGGCGTGTTTTGGTCCCAGATGTGCAGCCAATAGAGATCGATGTAGTCCGTCTGCAAGCGTCGCAGCGAATTCTCGGCCGCGTTGACGATGGCTTTGCGGCCGGAGCCGCCGCCATTGGGGTCGCCGGGATAAAGATTGCCGCTGAACTTTGTCGCGATCACCAGTCGATCGCGGCGCGCTGTGTCACGTCCGATGTGATCGCCGATGATCTTTTCTGAATGGCTCTTGGTGTAGAAGTTCGCGGTGTCGATGAAATTGCCGCCGAGGTCGACATAACGGTCGATAATCTGTTGGGATTCCTCGACGGAGGATCCCCATCCGATATCGTCGCCGAAGGTCATGGCGCCCAGGCAAAATGGGCTGACGCGGAGACCGGAACGGCCAAGGGTGATGTAATGTTCAAGCGCCATGTGCTAGTCCTCACTTTGGTGCATTTCTGCGATAGTTCAGTTCTGCACTTCATCGATGTCGTGGCCGAAGCGCCGCAGCAAGGCGACACGCTCGGCCTTGCCGGTGCGGGAGAAGGCCGGGAAAGCCCGCTTCGCCGCAGCAACCGCTGCCCTTGCGTCGAGTTCGTCGCCCAGACGGACCTAGCCGATCCTCTCTTCCGTGGCACGGCTGTAGGGGGCGAAGAGCTCTTGCCCGTGCGCAGTCACGAACTGTCCGTCGATGTAGATCTGGTCGATGCTGCGCATGCCGCGCCTCCTCATGGTTGATGGCGGTAAAACTAATGCGCGCCCGCTGATCTGATAAGTTGCTCAGCGTGACACAGGGTGATGCAGAAAATCGCGCGATGACCCCGAGCCAGATCGAACTCATGGCGGTGGTGGCGGTGGCGCGCAACGGCGGCTTCCGCGCCGCGGCGCGTGAGCTTCACATGTCCTCCTTGGCCCTCAGCCATGCGGTAGCGGCGCTGGAGGCCCGCCTCGGCGTGCGCCTGTTCAATCGCACCACACGCAGCGTCGCCCTCTCGGCCGCGGGCGAGCAATTCGTCGCCGAGGTCGCGCCCGCTTTGGCCGCGATCCGCACCGCCGTAGAGCATGTCGACGAGCATCGGGCGGAGCCCTCCGGCGTGCTGCGCCTCAATATGGCGCCGGGAGTCGCTCGCATGATCCTGGCGCCCTTGGTGTTCGAATACCTTCGCCGCCATCCGAGGGTCGGCGTCGACCTGGTCACCGAGGGTGCCTTGGTGGATGTCGTGGGACAGGGCTTCGATGCCGGTATCCGGCTGGCCGACTCCGTGCCTCCGGACATGATCGCGGTGGCGATCAACCGCACGATGCGTACCGTCGTGGTTGGTTCGCCGGTCTACTTCAACGCGCACGGGCGGCCGAAGACGCCGGCGGACCTGAACAGGCACCGCTGCATTCGCGCCCGGATGGCGAGCGGCCTAATCTTCCGATGGGAGTTCGAGAAGCATGGCGAGAGCATCGCCATGGACGTGCCGGGCGTCCTTACTCTGGATGAGACTGACCTGATGCTGCAGGCGGCGCTGGCCGGAGAAGGGTTGGCCTATCTCTCTGACTTCGCCACTGCCGGCCACGTCGCCAGCGGCCGGCTGGAGCGGGTCCTGGAGGATTGGTCGCCAGCCTTCCCCGGGCTGCGCCTCTACTATCCCAGCTCCCGCAATGTGCCCGCGAAGCTGAGGGCCTTCATCGAGCTGATCCGCGAACAGGGAAGGTAGCCGCCGTGCGGAGTTACGGTCGTCGGTCCGCTTTCCGGTCGGCTCCAGCCCTTAGCGCGCGTCGGGCAAGCGGATTCCCAGGGAGGGTTGACGCCTTCTTTGAAAATCGTGTGCCGCGGGGAATATTGTCACATTGGTAGCGCGACAAACGGGACGTAACGCCCAACGGGCTGTGCACCCTGGGATTGAGCCAATGGCCAAGATTTTCGCCGCGATAGGGGTCCTTGCCATCCTGCTAGGCACAGCCATGCCAGCGGAGGCCAAGGGGGCTAGCGGAGGTGGGCATGCCGGTCATGGCGGCCACGTGGGCCAGGCAAGCCACGCCGGCGGCGGTGGCCCTGTCGGCGGCACTTCGGGAACGGGAGGCCAGCCCAGCGGCACGGCTTGCCAACCAGGTGTATGCCATTGACGGGCTGGCGGTGGTTGGGTGGCGCTGGGGCAGTACCCCGGGGCGTGTCAAGTATCGGTACCGTAACGTTCCGGTAGGCCCTGGGCGCGCATCCGGGGATGTGGTTCAGGTTCCGGCCCAGTGCCCTATGCGGGGGCCTATGCGCGGCTTGCGAACGCTGGCATCACGTCCTGGGCGAGCAATTCGGCGGTGCGCAGTGCGTCGTCGAAGGTCAGATCGCCGAACGCCACATCAGCCACGAAGTAGCTCACCCCTGCCGTTTCGACCTGCTCGGCGATATAGTCCCTCGCTTGTGCCGGCGTGCCGGCGAAAGCACCGCCAACGGTGCGCAGCGGCTCGAACTCGGGCGGAAGCGGCAACGGCAGCACCATGCCATGCTGAACCCAAAGAATCTCCATGTTCCGCCGCCACAACCGGTAACCTCGTTCGGCTGCACGCCGCGCGGCCGCCTCGTCTTCGGCCAGCACTATGTGACGGATCATTCCGAGCAGCGGCAGCTTCTCCGGCGGTTTGCCCAGCGCTGCCCATTCGGCACGGTAACGGTCGGTAATCCCCCGCGTCGTTGCGGCCGGCAGAAGTGTCACCAGGTTAACGTCGTTGGCCGCCGCCCAGACCGTGGTTTCCGGATTGAGCACGCCATACCACAACGGCGGATGTGGCTGCTGCAGTGGCTTCATCACCATCGGAACTTCATCGAAACGATAGAACTCGCCGGCAAACGTCAGATCTTCGGAGGTCATTCCCTGCCGGATGACCTGAAGCGCCTCGACATACTGTCGCTGGCCATGAAGGGGATCGACGCCGAAAAAGCCGACCTCGATTGGCGAAACGCCCTTGCCCACGCCAAGCTCGTAGCGCCCGCCACTCATGTGGTCGAGCATACAGATCTCTTCGATCAACCGGAGCGGATGATATAGCGGCAGGAGATAGACCAGCGGACCGAAGCGCAGCCGTTTGGTGCGCTGCGCCACGGCGGCCATGAAGATGCCCGGCGATGGCGCGAGGCCCAGCGGCGTGCCGTGATGCTCCGCCAGGTGGTATCCGTAAAACCCAAGTCGATCATACGCCTCGACCAGTTGAAGCCGCTGCTCGATCTGCTGCTTGAGCGGCACGCCAGCATAGTCCATATGCTCGAAAATGCCGAACTTCATGCTTTCCTCCCCGAATTGCGGCGTCGCCGGGCAAGTTGCATTGCGTGGCCCCGGTCGGTTTTCCGGCACAATTAGCTGTTTGTGTACAGGCGTCGTACCGACTGGTCAACGGCAGGTGAAGGACCGCGGTTCTCGACCCGGACGAGGTCGCGTCTCGCGCATTTCCGAATCAGCGTAACAATCAGTGGACCGTCCCTGGCTGCGGGCGCCGCTCCAGGCAAACTTGACCGGCCGGTTGCTTCGCACAGCAAACCTGTAAAGGAAAAGTAAAGATCGCCCGGATCGTGGGTCGCGGCGTTAGCGTTCCAGACGGCCTGCTAGCCGTACGCCGCTCTACCCCGCCGGCTGCCGGGATACCGTGCCGCGAAGCGCCGTTGTCGCCGGCCAGTCGACCGCCCCCGCGGCGGAAATGACGATGCCGTAATCCCGCTCTGCCGCTTCGGGGGAGACGATACCGTCCATCACGTCCTGTTGCACCGCCTCCGGGTCGCGTTCGATCGGATCGCCATAGCCACCACCCGAGGGGCCCACGCAGGCGAAGATGTCGCCGGCGCGGACCGACATGTGCGGCACTTTCGAAGGCAGCGCAATCGCCTCGCCGGTTGCCCGGCGAAGCACCAGTTCAGCCGTGGCGCCGTCGCGTCCCCCCAGGAAACCCCAGGGCCGGAACTGATGCCCGTCCCCCTCGACGGAGCTGCCGCCATTGTCGAGAAAGCAAATTTCCCGCACCGCGCCCAACCCGCCGCGCCACTTGCCGGCCCCGGCGCTGTCTTCGCGCAGCTCGTAGCGCAGCACCCGGAGGGGGAGGTGAGATTCGACGTCCTCGATCGGATTGTTGCGCGTGTTCGCGTACAGCGTGTCGACGGCATCCATTCCGTCTATGCCGTCACGGCCGCCGTAGCTACCCTCGAAAATCTCCATATGGACCCAGTGGCTTTGCTCACGCAGGCCGGAGAAGGCGATCACCTTCAGATTGCCGATGCCGGCTGAAACCTGCCGTGGCACGGCCTGTGCCAGCGCCTTCATGACGGTGTCGGCAAGCTGGTTGCCGGGACAAAAACGGGCGATCGTCGGCGCCGGGAAGGT
>DASYBT010000202.1:0-8525 GCA_036500585.1 Rhizomicrobium sp. | reverse complement strand
GCCAGCAAAGTGGCGCTCGTCCATTTGGTCGCGCGGCTGATCTGCGGCGGCTTCGAACTGCTCGATGCACAGTTCCTCACAGAGCACCTTGCGCAATTCGGTGCGATCGCCATTCCCGCCGAGGCCTATCTTCAGAAGCTGCAAACGGCCATCGGCACGTTGGCCGACTTCTACTGCTCAGCGCCTTCCGGCAGCTCCGGCAGTTTCTCGTTGGCACTGGCGTCCGGAGAGGTGGGCTTGACGGGTGTGGTCGATGCGACGGTCGGCGCCTGCTGGCCGGGCAGGTTGGTCCTGCAGCTCATCACCCATACGTCGTAGAGCGGATGCTCCACTCCATTCAGGGACGGGCTTGAGGCGAGCATCCAGCCCGAGAAGACCTTCCGCTCCGGCTGGTCGGGCCGATGGTCGACGACCTGCAGGAACGCGGTCGTTTCGGGCGTTTCCGTAATCGGCGTGGAGTAGCAATAGCGCGCAGTGATGACGAGAGTGGCGAACTTCACGGGCACCCCGACCGGAGCATAGATGTTCGTCGCGCGGGCGGTCATCTTGTCGAGACCGCGCAGGATCACCATCCGCTTGGTGCCGTCCTTGCCAGGAATGGCATCGTCGACCGTGAGATGTCTCGGTGGCTCGACATAGGCAGGTTTGGCGACCGTCGTCTTGCCGCCGATATCAAGAGTCACGTGATCGGCAGCAAATCCCGGCTGGGTTGCAGCGACAAGCACGCTGAAAGCGAAGAGAGAAAGGGCTTTCATGGGTGTCCCGTACCCGACTGCTGTGCGGCATCGCCGCTGTGTTGTCCCCCTGAACTGCCTGCTGCGGGGGCGCTGCTGGTATTCCCGTAAATCGCCCGCCCGATGAGCCCCATAATGTCCACCGAACCCTGCGTGTTTGGAATCTGCCCGTTGGCCGCGAGATTGGTGGGACTTCCGCCGGGTTGGATCGAAAGGTAGGGATTCCCCAGCAAACCGGACGACGTGACCTTGATGGCCGAATCGTCAGGGATGGGGACGTCTTTGCGCATCGAGAGCTTCACGATCGCAAGGTACGTCTTGGGGTCGAGGGTCACGCTTTCAACTGTGCCGACCTTCACACCGTGCAGACGCACTTCGGTTCCGGAAACGATCCCGTCGGCGCTCGCGAAGCGCGCCTCCAGCGGGTAGCCGGAAACGTCGCCGGCGCTGGTGGTGGCGTAGGCAAAGACCAGGAATCCGGCCGCGATCACGACCACGATCGCGCCAATCAGGGTCTCGACCATGTGGTTGTTCTGCATGCTGCTTGCTTACTCCGGTACCCACGCTTCGTAATCGGCAGTCGACGGCGCGTGCTGTCCCTCGCGCGCCAGGCTGCCTTGGGGCCGATATGCCAAAGACGTGCCCGACAGATTCGGCTGATGCTGTTTTTCCCACAATTTTGTCGGCAGTGGGGCGGCAGAAGGCGGCTCCCGGAATGTGTGATGCAGCCAGCCGTGCCAGTCGGGAGGAACGCGGGACGCCTCCACGGTGCCGTTGTACACCACCCAACGGCGGGTGCCGCCCTTCTTTTGATAATAGCGGTTGCCGAAGGTGTCGGAGCCGACGTACTCGCCGGAAAGCCACGTTGTCAGCAACGTTCCCCAGGTGGCGCCGCTCCACCAAACAAACATGCGTTTCAGCCAATTCATGCGTTTGATGTCGCCCAGATCACGCGCGACGGACTATAGGGACGCATCCCATCTTGCAACAGGCCGCGAACGCCGCGGTGAACCCTCCGCGGGGACCGAAAATATTTTTGGATCGTTCCGGCTGTCCCTGCTTGACACGCGCGATTTACCAACAAATTCCACCCTCGCCGCCCCCAACTAGTTGCGCACCGTTTACCATTTTACGCTTGCGTGACAGCCGCCGACCGTCCCATAGTTAGGGTCTGTCGCCCATCGCGACACAACATCTGGCGGACGCGAACAGATCGTAACGTCCGAGGCTGGGCCGCTCGGGCTCAACCTCGGCGAGCGGCAAACCGTCCCCAAAGCGATGGCCGGCAGGGGAGAAACGAGCAGGATTATTGGGGGAGCACATGCGTATCCGGCGTCAGTTCACAGTCGAAGGCACCTCGCCGTATGAGGGCATCGCGTTCCGCAACGCGTCGAGCGAAATCCGCAATCCGGACGGCTCGATTGTCTTCAAGCAGACCGACATCGAAGTTCCGGAAGAGTGGAGCCAGGTCGCGTGCGACGTGCTGGCGCAGAAATATTTCCGCAAAGCGGGCGTTCCCTCGACGCTGACGCCGGTTCCTGAAGAAGGTGTGCCGGGCTGGCTGTGGCGAAAGACGGCCGATGGCGCTGAGACGCGCGGCGAGAATTCGGCAAAAGAAGTCTTCAATCGTCTCGCGGGCACCTGGACCTACTGGGGTTGGAAGGGTGGCTACTTCGATACAGAAGCCGACGCCCGTGCCTTCCACGACGAGCATTGCCACATGCTCGCCACACAAAAGGCGGCGCCAAACTCGCCGCAATGGTTCAACACGGGCCTGCATTGGGCCTACGGAATCGATGGCCCGAGCCAGGGCCACTATTACGTCGATCACCTCACCGGCCGCATGGTGAAGTCCCAATCGGCATACGAGCATCCGCAGCCCCACGCCTGCTTCATCCAGTCGATCAAGGACGACCTCGTCAACGATGGCGGGATCATGGACCTGTGGGTGCGCGAGGCACGCCTCTTCAAATACGGCTCCGGCACCGGAACGAATTTCTCCGCGCTGCGCGGCGAGGATGAGAGGCTGTCCGGCGGCGGGAAGTCATCCGGCCTGATGAGCTTCCTCAAGATCGGCGACCGCGCTGCCGGCGCGATCAAGTCGGGCGGGACGACCCGGCGCGCCGCTAAGATGGTGATCGTCGACATCGATCATCCGGACATCGAGCAGTTCATCGAGTGGAAAGTGATCGAGGAACAGAAGGTCGCTTCCATGGTCGCCGGCTCGAAGCTCGCCGAGAAGCATCTCAAGGCGATCATGAAGGCCTGCATCAACTGCGAAGGCTCGAATGACGACTGCTTCGATCCCCGCAAAAATCCCGCGCTGCGCCGCGAGATCAAGGCGGCGCGTAAGAGCATGATTCCGGATAACTATATCGAGCGCGTCATCAGCTTTGCCAGGCAGGGGTTCACCGACATCGAATTCAAGGTGTACGACACCGATTGGGACAGCGAAGCATACCTCACTGTCTCCGGTCAGAATTCGAACAACTCGGTGCGCGTGACGGACGAATTCCTCTGCGCGGTCGAGAACGATGAGGACTGGAACCTTACCTATCGCAAGAGCAATCTCGTCGCGAAGAGCGTCAAGGCGCGCGAGCTATGGGAGAAGGTCTCCTACGCCGCCTGGGCCTGCGCCGATCCTGGCATCCAGTTCCACACGACGGTGAACGACTGGCACACCTGCCCTGCAGGCGGTGACATCCGCGCCTCGAACCCGTGCTCGGAGTACA
This sequence comes from Rhizomicrobium sp., assembly GCA_036500585.1. Taxonomy (GTDB): domain Bacteria; phylum Pseudomonadota; class Alphaproteobacteria; order Micropepsales; family Micropepsaceae; genus Rhizomicrobium. The sequence continues at coordinate 5,059 of DASYBT010000202.1, read as the reverse complement.
TGTTTCTCGACGACACGGCCTGCAATCTTGCCTCGCTGAACCTGATGGCGTTCCGCAAACCGGCCTCAAGTAGCGAAGCGGTAGGCCAAAAAGAAGCGGTCGACGGCAAGCAGGTCTTCGATGTCGCGGCATACGAGCACGCGATCCGGCTGTGGACCATTGTGCTCGAAATCTCCGTGATGATGGCGCAGTTCCCGAGCCGCGAAATCGCCCAACTGTCCTACGACTACCGCACCCTGGGTCTTGGCTACGCCAACATCGGCGGGCTTTTGATGTCAGCCGGCATCCCGTACGATTCCCGCGAAGCCCGCGCCATTGCCGGCGCGCTGGCCGCCATCATGACCGGCCGGTCCTATGCGGCCTCGGCCGAAATGGCCGGCGAACTCGGGCCGTTCCCGGAATACCCGGCGAATCGCGATCACATGCTGCGGGTCATCCGCAATCACCGCCGCGCCGCCCACGGCGAAACGGACGGATACGAGAAACTTTCCACTCTGCCCGTTCCGCTGGATCACGGTGCGATCAAACAGGCGGAGCTTTCCATCGCCGCACGTGCGGCCTGGGACGATGCGCTGTCGATGGGTGAGGATTTTGGATTCCGCAACGCACAGGCGACCGTCATTGCACCCACCGGAACGATCGGCCTCGTGATGGATTGCGACACGACAGGTGTCGAGCCCGACTTCGCGCTGGTGAAGTTCAAGAAGCTCGCTGGCGGCGGCTATTTCAAGATCATCAATCGCTGCGTGCCGGAAGCCTTGCGCGCGCTGGGCTACGACCAGGCGCAGGTCGACGACATCGTGGCCTATGCTGTGGGGCACGGAACCCTCGAAGGCTCCAGTGGGATCAGCCACGGAGCTTTACGAAAGAAAGGCTTCGGGGAAGCGGAGATCGCAATGATCGAAGCCGCGCTCGAATCGGCTTTCGACATCCGCTTCGTCTTCAACAAGTGGACGTTGGGCGAAAGCTTCTGCACGGACACGCTGAAGATTGCAGCAGCCCATCTCGACGCGCCGGACTTCGACATGCTGAAGGAACTGGGCTTCACCAGGCAGGAGATTGAGGCCGCGAACCTCTACGTTTGCGGTGCGATGACCCTCGAAGGTGCGCCACACCTCAAGGATGAGCATCTTCCAGTTTTTGATTGCGCCAATGCGTGTGGTCGCCTTGGCAAGCGCTCCCTATCAGTCGAAAGCCATATCCGAATGATGGCTGCGGTACAGCCGTTCATTTCCGGCGCCATCTCGAAGACCATCAACATGCCGAACCATGCGACCGTCAAGCAATGTGGCGAGAGCTACATGCTGTCCTGGAAGCTCGCGCTGAAGGCCAACGCGCTTTATCGCGACGGCTCCAAGCTCAGCCAGCCGCTGGCAAGCCAGGTGCTGGCGTTGGATGATGAGGAAGACGAGACGGAGGATTTCCTCGCAGCACCTGCTGTCCAGCGCACGACGGTCATCACTGAGCGTATCGTCGAGAAGGTGATAGAGAAACTCGTCCGGAAAGCGGAACGCGAAAAGCTGCCGCATCGGCGCAAAAGCTACATCCAGAAGGCCATTGTTGGCGGCCATAAGGTTTATCTCCACACCGGCGAGTACGAGGACGGCCGGCTGGGCGAAGTGTTCATCGACATGCACAAGGAGGGCGCAGCCTTCCGCAGCCTGATGAACAATTTCGCCATCGCGATCTCCATCGGGCTGCAATACGGGGTGCCGCTGGAGGAGTTCGTCGACGCCTTCACCTTCACGCGTTTCGAGCCGGCAGGCCTCGTGATCGGCAACGACTCGATCAAGAACGCCACCAGCGTGCTCGACTACATCTTCCGCGAGCTGGCGGTGAGCTATCTCGGCCGCAACGATTTGGCACATGTGCAGCCGCATGAGGACGGGGATTTGGGCGGCGGCGTCAACGAAGGCCAGCCGGACGATCAGGATCGTGAAGTCGTTCGCGCGGTCAGCCGCGTCACCTCGAACGGATTCGTGCGCGGCAAATTTCCTCACCGGCTGGGTGTCGTTGCGCGCAACGGCGCCGCCACGGCACTCGCGCACGATCACAGCACGGAGGTCGAGCAGATGCATCTCCATGCCGACGATTTCGAAAGCGACGAAGCGGTCGATGACGCGGAAGCCGGGTTCGAGGCGCAGATGCGCGAGATTCGCGGCGAGGTAATGGAAGCGGCAGCCAATCCGGTCGGCGAACTGGTCACCGCGATCGGCGCAAGCCTGTCGAAGCGTGCCGAGGCCGCGTCCGGCAAGGCAGGCCACGCGCGCGAACTGGCCGCCAAACGCGCCGCCGAAGCGCGCATGAAAGGATTCGAGGGGGATGCCTGCGGCGGTTGCGGCAACTTCACCCTGGTGCGCAACGGCACCTGCCTCAAGTGCAATACCTGCGGCTCAACGAGCGGCTGCAGCTGATACAATAGCGGTCTGATTCGTTCGGAGGACGCGTGTGATGTCCAGCAAAGTCGTGGATGTGTTCGGCATGGCGGGCGAGCGGCTCGCAACCTACACCGTGACGCTCGATGACGTGGATTGCCTCGATGCCGAGTTCGAGGAGGTTGCCCTGATCCTGGCGGAGACCTCTGGAGTCGTGAAGGGCGAAGAACTCCTGACCATTGTTGCGCGCTGCGCCGAGCCGGCGATTCCCGAGCGGCGGGCTGTCGATCAATCCGCACGGCCAAAGGGCAAAGTCATCAGCCTCGTGAAGCGGCGAATGGAGCTGGCCCGCGGGGCACAGCATCGGTCAGGGGCAAAGTATCACGCGTCCTAGAATGTCCGCCTTACTGGGCTGCCAGAGCCGGACTGAGCGAACGATGACACGGTTCTTGCTTGCTTCCGTCTTTGTCATCGCCTCCAGCGGCGTCATGGCTCAGTCCCTTGCTCCGCCGCAGAGATCTGGTGTCTGCCTGAACGGCACGGACATCGAATACACGCAGACGCCGAACGATCAGACCGTCGTGTTCCACATGCGGGACGGCAAGGTCTGGCGCAACACGCTGAAAACGCCGTGCCCAAACCTCAAATTCGAGCATGCCTTCTCCGAAACGATTCGCGGTGGGCAGATCTGCGCCAATCAGCAGATCATTCGCGTGCAGCAGACCGGCAATTTCTGCGCGCTCGGCGATTTCACCCTGATCAGCTCGCCACGACCGCAGCACTGACCCATCGTCAGGGATCGAGGCGAACCATCACGATCGCGCGCGGCTCTACAGTAGCCGAATAGCTGTCGGCCACCGTCCGGACGTCCTCGCCGCGCCAGAGGTCGCGAACGCGCATGGTTTGGCCCGCGGCAAGGTTGAGTTGCGGCCACGTGACGGTGATCGCGCGCGGCGCCGTGCCGCGGTTGAGCAACACGGCTGCACGCCCGCCGTTTGCCAGCGGCCGCGCCCAGACTTCGGCGTCGCCGTCTTTCGCCACGCGCGTGCCTTCTTGCCCGAGCGCATCCTGATCGACGGCGATGACCTGCCTGTTTGTGAGAATGGCTCGGGTGGCCTCGTCCATGTGGGGCAGATCGTTGCCCGCAATCAAAGGCGCGGCGAGAATCGCCCACAGGCTAAAATGGGCACGGTATTTGTCGTCGCTCATGCCGCCATTGCCGACCTCGAGCATGTCGGGATCGTTCCAGTGACCGGGCCCGGCATAGGGCGCGAGCCCCATCTGCTTATCGAGAATTTCGAGAACGCTCAGGCTGTAGCCGTTCGCCGGCTTGCCATCGAACTGATCATAGATGTCGCCGGTGGTGCGCCACAGATTGCCGATGCCCCTGCCCCACAGCCACGGCTTGTTGCTGCCCCATTCGCAAAGGCTGAACACGATCGGCGTTCCGCTCGCGCGCAAGGCTTCGCTCATCGTGCGGTAGGAGGTGACGGCATCCTGTCCTTTCGTGTTGCACCAGTCGTATTTGAGATAATCGACACCCCAGGCGGCATACTGCTTCGCATCCTGCGTCTCGTGACCGTGACTGCCGGGGCGACCGCCGCAGGTCTTGGTGCCGGCATCCGAGTAGATGCCGAACTTGAGGCCCTTGGCGTGGATATAGGCGGCAAGCGCCTTGATGCCGGATGGGAAACGCGTTTTGTCCGCCACAATGTTGCCGGCGGCATCGCGCGCAATCTGCCAGCAATCATCGATAATGATGTAGCGATAGCCCGCATCCTTCATGCCGGACGAAACCATTGCGTCCGCGGCGCCGCGCACCACCTGCTCATTCACATTGCAGCCGAACCTGTTCCAGCTGTTCCAGCCCATCGGCGGCGTGAGCGCGAGCCCGTTGCTCCCGTCATCGGCCAGCGCAGCAGAGGCCACGCTCGACCAGATCAGAAGGGCAACGGCAAGCGCGCGGATCATTGCTCACGCTCGCGGATTGGCGCTACCAGCTTCGATGACGCCGGACTTGCCGCTGCCGGCTCGACGCCGAAGACCAGGAACGAGTGCGGCTCGATGGTGACCGAAAAGTTTGTATGCGGCGGCGAGGCGAGTCCGCGGTCCGCCGTAGCGCGCTCCCCCGGGGTCGGCGGCGGCTCCGTCGCCGCGGTCACGACGTTGCCGGTCATCAGATTGCGAAGCTGCGTGCCGTCGGTCGCGACGAAAATCATCGCGCTTGTCTCGTCGGGCCGGAAGGACTCCACCACGAAGGCATTGTTGTCGTATGCAAAGAGCGCCACATGCGGCGCCGATTCCACGCGGACCGGAAAGTCCTGCTGGATGTACCGCTTCATCTGCGCGATCACGCCCTGCGGCAGGTTGTAGAGATCGCCGATGTTCTCCGGGATGTTGAGCAGGTAGATCGCGCCGTTCGAGTAGCGGTTCATCAGGACGATGGGAAAACCCTTGGCGCTCGCGGCACCGCGGATAACGGGCCATGAATCGTTCGTATAGAAGTGAACCTCCGGGAACAGGATCGGTGGATTGTCCTGCGCGGGGTCGTTGAGACTTTGCCCTGCGCCGGCGCCGAAGCCGTTGATGAAGTCGTGCACGGAAACCACGCGGCCGGTGTCTTGCCACTCGACGATATCCTGCAGCCCCTTGTCCTGCAGCGCGCGCAACAGTCCCGAGGTGAT
>DASYBT010000201.1:0-15495 GCA_036500585.1 Rhizomicrobium sp. | reverse complement strand
CGTCATCGGTCACGTAGACTTCGCCGTGCTGGAACGGCGACATCGTGCCGGGATCGACGTTCAGATAGGGATCGAGCTTGCGCAGCCGCACCTTGTAGCCACGCGCCTGCAAAAGGGCTCCGAGAGCCGCGGAGGCAAGACCTTTCCCGAGGGAGGAGACCACGCCGCCGGTGATGAAGATCAACCGCGCCATGGAAGTCCAAAATAGACTGTGCGCGTGCTGCGACTCAAGCGGAAAATCTTTTTTTCCGCGCCTTGCGCACAGAACGACTCACGCGATTGAAGACAAGTACCGACTAATGCGGGGTGGGAACCGCCGGTGCTTTCGGTGCTGCTGCCGGTTTGGCGGGCTGCGGTGCCTGACGGTTCGGAATGAGCGGCTGTGCCGCACCGGGTGCGGTCTGCTGATCGAGGATCGATTGCGACTGCGGCCGGCCATGCAGGGCCAGCAAGGTCAGACCGAGGCTCGAGAGGAAGAACACCGTCGCCAGAATGGCGGTCGTCCGCGTCAATGTATCCGCCGCGCCGCGGGGGCTGAAGAGGCCGCCAAGCCCCGATCCGCCGCCTCCCATTCCAAGCGCGCCGCCTTCCGATTTCTGGAGCAACACCGCGCCGATCAGCGCGATGGAAACGATCAATTGAATGACGATCAGGACGGCTTGCATGGCGGCTCCACTCTGGCGGGCCTTCACATAGTCAGGATGGGCGCCTTTCGCAACCCGGCCATGGTCACGCCGCAGGCGCAGCCTGGTTGCGCGCGTTGATGAGGGCGACTGTGGCGTCGATTTCGCCCAAATGCTCCGAGAAGGTTTTCCCGGGCGTGAACACCTGGTTCAGGTTCAGTGCGGCATGCCCCAGCATGTGCATGGCCGGATTGCGCTCGACGCCGAGTTCCAGGCCCTCGATGGCCGCGAGCGCCGCATCGCACCACTCGATGGCGGATTCGTATTCGGTTCCGGCGGAGCGCACGGCAATGCCGTGTACGACGTCCTTGAGCTTGTTGTAGTCGAACTCGTAGCGCGCGGTCCCCGGGATTTCGCTTTGCATCAGCCGCCACAGCACGCACATCTGGAAGGCATCGCGCTTCAGCTTCTCCGTGGTGAGGACCTCGCGGGCAATTTGCAGTTCGGCCTGCAGCTTATGGGTGACCTGCTCTTCGGTGAGCTTGTCCTTCGCCTTCATCTTGAGGGAATTGGGAGGCTGGAACAGCTCGACGTTCGACGGGCGGGAGGAATCGCTGCGCCGGTCTGGCCCGACATAATCCGACGTGATGACGAAACCCTTGCGCCGCTCCACATGCGTGCGGATGCGCTCGCCGAGCGCCGCCGCCGAAAAGGGCCGCAGCAGCAAATCATCCGCACCGGAACTGATCACGCCCTTGATCGTGGCGCTGGATTTCTCCCATGCCGTCACGATGATCACGACGAACGGATTGAACCCGCCGGCGCCGCGTCGAAGATTCTGGATGAGTTTGCAGAGTTCGTCCTGCGCGCCCTGCACTTCGCAAATCGCAAGGTCTGGAGGCTGCCGCTGGATGCAGTCCGCCAAGGTCGAAAGGTCTCCGACCGCCTCGATGCGGCGGAAGCCGAGCCTGAACAGCGCAGACCGCGTCGTGGCCCGATTCCCCGCAACCGGATCGTAGATCAGCGTGTCTGCGGTTTCGTAACTGAGCCGTGACGTCATCGGCCGGGCGAACACGCAAATTTGCCGACCGATTGTGACCTGCACCGGGTTAACGAAGCGTAGGCCTTGACCTAGGCATTCGCGGTTGCGGCGGAAAGGATGGCAATGAAATCAGCAGCCTTCAGGCTTGCGCCGCCGACGAGCGCACCGCCGACCTCGGCGACAGAGAGTATTTCGCCGGCATTCGAAGGCTTCACCGAACCGCCGTACAGAATGCGAATTGCGCTGCCGTCGGCATGAAATCGCGATGTGAGGCACCGCCGCAAATGTCCGTGCATCTCGGCGATATCGGCGTTGCTGGGGGTGCGGCCGGTGCCGATGGCCCACACCGGCTCGTACGCGATGGCGGTATTCCCCGCCGTTGCACCTTCAGGGACGCTGACCGCCAGTTGGTCCTTGCAGACGCCCATATGATGGCCGGCGGTTCGCTCGTCCTCGGTCTCGCCGACACAGATGATGGCCGTGAGACCGGCGCGCCACGCCGCCCTCGCCTTTGCCGCCACCATCTCGCTGGTCTCATCGTGATACTGCCGGCGCTCGGAATGGCCGACAATGACGGCCGATGCCCCGGCATCCTTCAGCATCTCGGCACTGATATCTCCGGTGAAGGCGCCCGAGGCTTCGGCATGGCAGTCCTGCCCGCCGATGGCGACGCGGCCGTTGGCCTTCCAGGCCGCCTGCGCAATCAAGGTCGCGGGCGGGCAGACGAGCACATCGCATGGCGGCGGGTTGGCAACCAGTCGCTCGCAAATGGCTTCGATCTCGGCGAGTGAGGCGCTCGTCCCGTTCATCTTCCAATTGCCGGCAATCAGTTGGCGCATGCAATCCTCAGCGCAGGATTTCGATGGGCAGGATCCCCGCAGCGATTACGGTCGCGATCATTTGCGCCCGGCATCACAGTGCACAAACGATAAGCCCGGCGCGGCGGCCACGAAAGGAATAACTTCTGAAGCAGGCGGCCAGCGGCAATAGCAGGCGGCCAGCGACAATCAGGGGCGGAACGCCGCATCGTCGCCGCCCGAAAAATGCGAAAAATCGCGCCGGGCCGCGTTTGCCTTGCGGTTCCAAGCCCCTATGATCCGCCGCTTTTCGCGGCAAAGGTTCGATCATGCTTCAGGCAATGCGCAAATACTCCCGTGGCGTCATCGCGACGGTCTTCATGGGCGCATTGGCCTTGAGCTTCGGCGTCTGGGGCATCGCCGACATCTTCCGCGGCAACACCGACACCAGCATCGCGACGGTTGGCGGCGAAAAGGTGCCGCAGGAGCTGTTCGAACGCGACTATCGCGCCATCACGCGGCAGGCATCGCGGGTCGCTCCGCTGAAGCCGGCGCAGGAAAAGGCATACGGCAAACAGGCGCTGGACCAGTTGATCGATCAGGTCGCGACGGACTCCTACCTCAAGCGCTACGGCCTCGTGGTCAGCGACCAGGAGGTGACCGCACGAATCCGCGCCATCCCGGCGTTCGCCGGACCGCTCGGAACCTTCGACCACGAGCAGTTCCTTCGCGCCATCCAGAATGCCGGCTTCGACAGCGAGCAACAGTTCGTCGATCTGGTTCGCGGCGAATTGATGCGCAGCCAGTTCCTGACCGCGGTCGGCGACGGGCTGGAACTGCCCTCCGGCTATGCGCGGATGCTGTTCAATTATCTCAATGAAGTTAGAGCAGCCGATTACATCACTTTGCCGGCAAACGCCGCCGGAACCGTTCCAACGCCGACGGACGCACAATTGCAGTCGTTTGTGGCGGCGCACGCAGCAAAGTTTTCGACACCCGAATATCGCTCGGTCACGGTGGCATGGCTTTCGCCACAGGACATTGTCGGCCAGATGAAGGCCACCGATGCGCAGTTGAAGCAGCAATACGAAGCCGAGAAATCGCAGTATCAAACGCCTGAGAAGCGCACCGTCGAACAGCTCGTCCTCCCCACGGAAGCTGCCGCGAAAGCAGCGCGCGCGAAGCTCGACAGCGGCACCACCTTCGCCGATCTCGCCAAGCAGCAGGGGAAATCCGAGCAGGACATCAGCCTCGGCAGCGTGTCCGAAGACGACCTCGCCGAGCGCGGCAAAGCTGTCTTTGCCCTGCCTCAGGGCGGTGTGAGCCAGCCGCTGAAGGCGCCAGTCGGCTACTCGCTGATTCATGTCGTGAGCATCACGCCCGGCACCACGAAGAGCTTCGACGATGTGAAGGAGGATTTGCGCAAAGAGCTTTCCATGCAGCTCGCCACAGCCAAGCTGGCCGATCTCAACAACCAGTACATCGATGAGAGCAGCCGCGGTGAGCCGCTGGCGGTCGCGGCAAGAAAAGTCGGCATGAAGGTGACCCGCGTCGCCGCCATGGATGCGGCCGGGAATACGCCGGACGGCAAGAAGGCGGATTTGCCGGCCGATCCGGAGCTCCTGCAGCAAATTTTCAAGGCGGATGTTGGTGAAGAGGGCGATCCGTTCGTCACCAAATCCGGTGCGACCTATGTGCTGAAGGTCGAAGGCGTTCAGCCGCCCAAGCTGAAGCCGCTCGATTCCGTGCGCGCGCAGGCGACCGCGGAATGGCAGAAGCAGGAAATCGCAAAGCGCCTTGAAGCCAAGGCGAAGGAGCTTGCGGCACGCGCCTCTTCGACCGGCAGCCTTGAGGCGATTGCGGCTTCGGTTGGCGCGAAGGTCGAGCAATCGCCGCCACTGCGCCGGCCGCTCGCCAATCAGCAGAACACCAGCCCACTGCCGACACGGTTGCTCGCGAAAGTCTTCACCATGCCAATGGGACAGGCGGTGTACGGCCCGACGGCAGACGGCAGCAGTTACATCATCGCGCGTGTGACAGGCGTGCAGCATCCGCCGGCAGCGGTCGCCAGCGATCTGCGCCTGCGCGGCTTTGCGCGGCAGCTCGGGCAACAGGCCGGCAGCGATCTCGGCGAGAACGTCGCGGCGGCAGCACGTGCGGAAGAAGGCGTCACGATCAATCAGCAGAACGTGAATCGCGTTGTGGGCGGCGATACCGAGGGCGGATGAGCATCGAGCCGGACTTCGCGGCTTTCGCCCGCGTCTATGAATCCGGCCAGCCTCAGGCGGTGTACTCGCGGCTGGTTGCCGATCTGGAAACGCCGGTTTCGGTTTTCCTGAAACTGGGCGAAGGCCGCGACAACGCGTTCCTGCTCGAGAGCGTCCAAGGCGGAGAGACGCGCGGCCGTTATTCCGTCATCGGCATCAAGCCTGACCTCATCTGGCGCTGCCGCGACGGCCGGGCGGAGATCAACCGCAATGCGCGCGCCGGCGAAGAGTTCTCGCCGGCCGATCTTGCCGACAGGCCGCTTGAATCGTTGCGTGCGTTGGTGACGGCGACGCGCATGCCATTGCCACCGTCGCTGCCGCCGATGGCGGTCGGACTGTTTGGTTATCTCGGTTACGACATGGTGCGGCTGATCGAGAACCTGGGAGCCGCTCCTCCCGATCCGCTGGACCTGCCGGATGCGATCCTGATGCGGCCGACGATCACGGCGATCTTCGACAACATCCGCGATGAGATTCTGGTCGTGACACCAGTGTGGCCGCAATCAGGCCTCGACGCACGCGCGGCCTATGCTCGCGCGAGCGAACGGCTGAACGACGTGGTGGACGACCTCGGCCGGCCGGCGCCGGCGGTGAGCACTGCCACTCCGGCGGCGGAGACCGGCCCCGTTGGCTCGAACATCAGCCATGCCGATTACTTGAAGATTGTGGCGAAGGCGAAGGACTATATCCGCGCCGGCGATGTCTTTCAGGTCGTGCCGAGCCAGCGCTTTCGGCGGCCATTCTCGTTGCCGCCGTTTTCGCTCTATCGGGCGCTCCGGCGGCTCAACCCGTCGCCGTTCCTTTACCACCTCGCCTTTCCCGGATTTTCGATTGTCGGATCGAGCCCGGAGATCCTGGTGCGGCTGCGCGACGGAAAGGTGACCATCCGTCCCATTGCTGGCACGCGGCGCCGCGGTGAAACGCCCGAAGCCGATGCAGCGCTGGCAGAGGAGCTGAAGAACGACCCCAAGGAGCGCGCCGAGCATCTCATGCTGGTCGATCTTGGCCGCAACGATGTCGGCCGCGTGTCGAAAGTCGGATCGGTGCACGTCACCGACAGCTTCTTCATTGAGCGGTACAGTCACGTGATGCATCTTGTCTCGGATGTCGAAGGCGACATTCGCCCCGGACTCGATGCGGTGGATGCGCTGATGGCGGGGCTTCCCGCGGGCACGCTGTCCGGTGCGCCGAAGATCCGCGCCATGCAAATCATCGATGAGCTGGAAAACGAGAAACGCGGCGTCGTGTATGCCGGCGCGGTGGGCTATTTTGCTGCCAACGGCACGATGGATACTTGCATTGTGCTGCGCACGGGACTGGTGAAGGACGGGACGATGTATGTTCAGGCTGGCGGCGGCGTGGTGGCCGACAGCGTACCGGAAGCGGAATATCAGGAGTCGGTCAACAAGGCCAAGGCACTGATGGCTGCGGCCGACGAAGCGGTGCGCTTTGCTTCGGGCGCCAACCGCTGAAATGGATTATGCTCGTGTCATGCAGCTGCTGCTGATCGATAACTACGACAGCTTCACCTATAACCTCTTCCATTATCTGGCAGAGCTGGGTGCGGAGGTCACCGTCAAGCGCAACGACGAAATTTCCGTCGCCGACGCACTAGCGTTCGGCGCCGAAGGCATTGTTCTCTCGCCTGGACCGTGCACGCCGAACGAAGCCGGCATCTGCCTCGATCTGATCCGCGAGGCCAATGGGACGCAACCGATTCTCGGCGTCTGCCTCGGGCATCAGGCGATCGGCCAGGTCTACGGTGGACGCATCGCGCGCGCACCGGAGCCGATGCATGGAAAGCTCAGCCGAATCCATCACTCCGGCAAAGGCGTGTTCCGCGGCCTCAACAATGATTTCGAGGCGACGCGCTATCACTCTCTCACCATTGCATCGGAAACCATGCCGGATGCGCTCGAGATCACAGCCACCAGCGACGATGGCGTGATCCAGGGCATCATGCACAAGAGCCATCCTGTCCATGGCGTGCAGTTCCATCCGGAGAGCATCGCCTCGGAAAACGGCCACGCGCTGTTGCAGAACTTCTTGAACCTCGCGCGGGCGTTTGCCCGCTCGCCCGCATGAGCGAGGCAGCGTTCTCGCCGATCCTCAAGCGCGTGGTCGACAACGAACCACTCGACGCGGACACGGCCGAGCGTGCCTTCGACCTGATCACGTCCGGCGAAGTCAGCGAAGCCCAGATCGCCGGGTTTCTGACCGCTCTGGCCATGCGCGGACCTTCGGTGGACGAAATCGTCGGCGGCGCGCGCGCGCTGCGCGCCAAGATGCTGACCATCGAGGCGCCCGACGGGGCCATCGATGTGTGCGGAACCGGCGGCGACGGCAAAGGTACGCTGAATATCTCGACGGCGGTGGCGTTCGTCGTCGCTGCCTGCGGCGTTCCGGTGGCCAAGCACGGCAACCGCAACATGTCATCGAAAAGCGGCGCAGCGGATGTCCTGGAAGTGTTGGGCGCCAGGGTGGAGATGCAGCCCGCCGCTGCGGCGAAGATCCTGCGCGAGACAGGCGTCTGCTTCCTGTTTGCGCAGCTGTACCACCCCGCCGTGAAGTATGCGGCTCCGGTGCGGCGCGCGCTGGGTTTCCGCACGATCTTCAATCTGCTTGGACCGCTGTGCAATCCGGCGCGGGTGAAGCGTCAGCTGATCGGCGTTTATGCCGGCAATCTTGTCGTGCGGATGCGCGATGCGCTGGCAAGACTTGCCACGGAAAGAGCCTGGGTCGTCCATGGCACCGACGGCATGGACGAGATGACAACCACCGCCACCACCCTGGTTGGAGCGCTGGATGCAGCCGGCACCACCGCGTGGCGCCAGATGGAGCCAGAGGACGCAGGCGTTCCCCGTGCGCGACCCGAAGAGCTGAAGGGCGGCAGCGCCCGGGACAATGCCGCCGCCATGCTACGGCTGCTAGGCGGCGAAAGCGGCGCCTATCGCGACATCGTGTTGCTGAACTCAGCGGCCGCGCTGATCGTGGCCGGCAAAGCGGCGACATCGAAACAGGGCGCGCAGTTAGCGGCGCAAGCGATCGATAGCCGCCGCGCAAAGCAGTCGCTGGAGCATTTCATTGCCGCCTCGCGAGACGCCGCATGAGTATCCTTGACCGAATTGCGGCCTATAAGCGCGATGAAGTCGCCGCACTGAAGCGCATCGATCGTGAGGCCTTGATGGCAGCCGCAGCCGACGCCGGCCCTGTGCGCGGTTTTCGGGAATCCCTGCTGCACGCACGCGAGCTGGGCCGCTACGGGCTCATTGCCGAAGTGAAAAAGGCGTCGCCCTCCAAGGGTTTGATCCGCGCCGACTTCCACCCGCAGTCATTGGCGAAGGCGTATGAAGAAGGCGGCGCAACCTGCCTCTCCGTGCTGACCGATGGCCCCTCGTTCCAGGGATCGCTGGCGGCGTTGAAGGCCGCCCGCGCCGCGACAACGCTTCCGGTGCTGCGGAAGGACTTCATGCTCGATCCGGTTCAGGTTCTAGAGGCGCGCATGAACGGGGCCGATGGCATCCTCATCATTCTCGCGATGGTCGACGATGCAACGGCCCGAGCACTCAAGACACATGCGCACCGGCAGAAGATGGACGTTCTGGTCGAAGTCCACAACGAGGAAGAACTCGAACGCGCGCTGGCGATGAACGCGGATATGATCGGCATCAACAACCGCGATCTCAACACGTTCGTGACCGATCTGAATGTCACCCTGCGACTCGCGCCGAAGATCCCGGCGGACGTCCTTGTCGTGGCGGAGAGCGGCCTCTCAACCAGCGACGATCTCGAGCGGCTGGCCGATGCCGGTGTCACCACCTTCCTCATCGGCGAAAGCCTGATGCGGCAGGGCGATGTCGCGGCCGCGACGCGAGCGCTGCTTGGCGATAGGATCGGTGCATGAGCAAACTCACGCACCTCGACGAGCATGGCGCCGCGCGCATGGTGGACGTTTCGGAAAAAGCGCCGACCGAGCGTGAGGCGACGGCGGAAGCCATCATCCGCTTGTCGGCGGAGGCTTTCGATACGGCAATTTCCGGTAACGCGAAGAAAGGTGACGTGCTTGGCGCCGCGCGCATCGCAGGCATCATGGCAGCAAAGAAAACCTCCGAACTGATCCCGCTTTGCCACCCCATCGCGCTGTCGAAGGCCAGCGTCGACATCGAACCCTTGGCCGCAAGGCACGCGCTCCGCATCGTGGCGACGGCGGAGACCACAGGTCCAACCGGCGCGGAGATGGAAGCCCTGACCGCCGCCTCGGTGGCGGCCCTGACGATCTACGATATGATCAAGGCCGTCGACCGCGCCGCCGTGATTGAAACGGTGCGGCTGCTGACGAAGTCCGGCGGCAAGAGCGGCAGCTACGCGGCGCCGCGAGACACAGAATGATCTCGGTCGAAGAAGCCGTCGCGCGCGTGGTCGCGGCGTTCAGGCCGCTCGACGGCGAGTCGGTGACCGTTGCACAGGCTGCGAGCCGTGTGCTGGCACAAGATGCCGTCGCCCGCGTCACCCAACCGCCTGCTTCCATCTCGGCCATGGACGGCTATGCGGTGCGTGCCGAGGATGTCGTGACCGCGCCGGTTGATCTGAAAGTGATTGGAACAGCGCCGGCCGGCCATCCGTTTGCCGGGCCCGTCGGCCGTGGTGAGGCGGTTCGGATCTTCACCGGCGGCGTCGTTCCTGATGGCACCGACGCAATCGTCATTCAGGAAGACACGGAGCAATTCAGCGATCATGTGCGCATCGCGGTGCCGTCCAGGGCCGGACGGCATATCCGCGTCATGGGTTTCGACTTTTCCGCAGGCGATGTGCTGTTGCGCGCCGGCAAGCGGCTGTCGTCGCGCGACCTTGCGCTGATTGCGGCAGGCGATCTGGCCAAAATCAAAGTGCGGCGCAGGGCCAGCGTGCTGATCGCGGCGACGGGCGACGAACTCTCGCGTCCCGGCGAACCGCGCAGGGTCGGCGGCATCGTTGCGTCTTCCGTGTATGGGATTTCCGCGCTCATCGACAAATGGGGCGGCGCGCCGAAAGACATTGGCATCTTGCCCGATCGCGAGGAGTCGATCTCCGCCATTGCGGATCACGCTCGCGATGCGGATCTGATCATCACCCTCGGCGGCGCATCCGTGGGAGACCACGATCTTGTGCAGCGTGCGCTCGGGCCGAAGGGCTTCGAACTCGATTTCTGGAAGATCGCGATGCGGCCGGGAAAACCGCTCATCTTCGGACGGCTGCAGGGCACGCCCTTGCTCGGCCTGCCCGGAAATCCTGTCAGTGCATTCGTCTGCGCGCTCCTTTTCGCCAAGCCGGCGATGGCCGCCATGCTAGGCGAGACGGTGCAGACGGAACCGATTTTCGCCCTATTGGCAAACGCACTGCCGGCGAACGATTCGCGACAGGACTACCTCCGTGCCACCTTGGCAACGCGCGATGGCGAGGTGTGGGCCGCGCCGCTCCCGCTGCAGGATTCGTCAATGCAGAAGGCCTTGGCTGAGGCCGATGCGCTTATCGTGAGATCCCCGGGTGCGCCTGCCGCAGAAATCGGCCAATCTGTTCCGGTGATTCTCCTCGAATAGGCGGCTCGGTCCACCAGCCACGACGCAAGCCGCTGAAATCGCACTGCAATTTTCCTGTTGACGGATCGTGTGAACCTACATAGAACAATTGCAGATTGTTGCGGCTTTGTTCGGAGCTGCCCGGGAGATACGCCATGCTGACACGCAAGCAATACGAGCTTTTGATGTTTATCCACGAGCGGGTGCGGGAGACCGGCATCCCCCCGTCCTTCGACGAGATGAAGGATGCGCTGGATCTGAAATCCAAGTCCGGCATCCATCGCCTGATTACGGCGCTGGAAGAGCGCGGCTTCATCAAGCGGCTGCAGAAGCGGGCTCGGGCTTTGGAGATCGTGCGCTTACCGGAGAACATGGCCGATACCGTCCGCCCCGCGACGAGCCGCAGTCAGGTTCAGCGGCAGATGCACACACCTGTGGTTCGCAACGCACGCGGCGAATTGCGCACGCCGCTCATCGATGCGCGCGCCGCTGGTAGCCCGCGCCGCAGCGACGGCGACGGCGGCGCAACCGGTGTTGCCATCCTCGGGCGGATCGCTGCCGGTACGCCTATCGAAGCGTTGCAGAACAAGGTCGGCGAAATGCCCGTGCCCGCCAGCATGCTCGGCCGCGGCGACCATTATGCGCTCGAGGTGGCCGGCGACTCGATGATCAATGCGGGAATTCTCGACGGCGACACCGTCATCATCCAGCAGACCGACACGGCCAGCACGGGAGATATTGTGGTTGCCCTTGTCGATGAAGCGGAAGCGACGTTGAAGCGTCTGCGCCGGCGTGGCGATTCCATCGCGCTCGAAGCAGCCAACCCGGCATATGAGACACGGCTCTACGGTTCGGATCGCGTCCGCGTCCAGGGCAAGCTGGTGGGCCTGATGCGACGGTACTGAGGCCGCCTGCTCCACGGCCTGTCGCCTCGCGCATCGTAGGCGCTTTCGGCGGTGATCTGGTCCCCGACCCATATGGCGTAGGCGCCGTTTCGTGCGACATCGAAGCGGTCGATGACAAGTTTTGGCGCCGTGCAGCGATACCGCGTCGGGACGGCGCTGAGCACGATCGTGTTCCTGGCGCAGTCTTCACTTAAGGCATCGGTCTTGCGAACCGTTGCGATCGGTATCCCGTCGCGGACGTAGGCGATGCATCCGTAGGCGTCGCACATCGCCCTGCCCGGCGTCCGCACCACGGCCGCGAGATCGCGGCTGTCGCCATCGCGCTTCAACCATTCCTGCGCCGAATACTTGTCGGCCGGAGCGCGAATGAAGCGCAGCAGTCCGTCCCTGCCCCGCAGCGCCACCGTCAGGCCATCGCGCGCCACCAGGATGTCGGGCGGCCGGGCGGTTGCGATGAGCATCACAGCAATGCCGACAAGGACGAGACCCACCCAACGCCAGCTCTGCCGCCACAGCGCCGTCCACAATCCGCCGAAGGTGAGCAACACCAGCGCCGTCATCGGCCACGACCGCAGGTATGAAACAGAGCCCGGCATCTCCGAGACCCAGCGGCCGATCGTGAGCATGGCTTCGATGCCCCAGCCCATGACGTGCAGCGGCCAAGCATCGAGGCCGAACGGCATCAGCATCACCGCAAGCGCCGCCGCCGGCATGGTGACAAATCCCATGACTGGCATGGCGGCGAGATTGCCGAGCACCGCGTAGTGTGTTGCACGGTCGAAATGGAAGGCCGCAAACGGGGCTGTCCCTACGCTGCCGACGAAACTGGTGATCGCGATGCCGCGAACATACCGGCGCACGGAAGGCAATGGCAGCATGTCCGGCTCACCGTTGTGCCGGCTGCGCTCCCACTCCGCGACGGCAACCAGCCCGACAACTGCCGCAAACGACATCTGGAATCCAGGCTCGACAAGCGTTTCCGGTCGGAGCGCAAGGATAATGACGGACGCCAGACCAACGGATCGCATGGAAATCGCCGGCCGGTCGAAGAGAATGGCAATCAGCATGACGGCGAGCATGATGAAGGCGCGGGTCGCCGGCGTCGCCGCACCGCTGATGATGAGATAAAGGGCTGCGCCCAAAAGCGCGGCCAGTGCTGCCCATTTCTTGATCGGTTGTGTCAGCGCAATCGCGGGGATCAGCGCCAGCACAGCACGCACCAGCCAGAACAGTCCCAAGCCGACCAGCGCCATATGCAGTCCGGCAATGGCCAGCACGTGCGCAAGGCCCGCGTCGCGCAGGGCGGATTCATCGTCTTCGGAAATGCCGCCGCGGTCGCCGGTGATCAGGGCTGCGGCGATGGCGCCTGTGCTGCCCGGCAACACCGCATGAATGCGCGCCGTCATGCGCCAGCGCAGAAGCTCTATCGCAAGTCTCACCCGGTCGATGAGCGACGCTGGGGCCGAGGCGGGAATAATCGCAGGCCTCCCCAGTGTGAAGCCAACCGCGCCGATCTGGCGAAAGAATGCCGCGCGACCGAAATCGTAATCGCCAGGCTCTGCAGGATCCGGCGGCGGCAACAAATTCGCACGGGCGCTGATCCAGTCGCCGGGCTTCAGTGTTTCGCCGCCGCTGCGGATCGATAGGCGCACGCGCCGCGGCATGTTCGCGGGCTGCAGGTGACCGGCGTGCGCAGTCGTGAGCACGATGCGCACGCTGCCCGGCCTGAATTCGACCGTATCGATGCGTCCCTCGAGGGAAACCGCTCCAAGGCGATGCCTCAGCACGGGGGCAGCCACAGAATCCGTGCGATGCTTGGCCATTCCGAAGCCGAGCAGCATCGCTGCAACGCAGGCGAGCGCCATCCGCCCGCCGGGATTCTCCGTCCCCATCGCCGCCACGCCAAGCAGCACAGCCGCCAGGGGCAACGCAATTCCCAGAATGGAAGCGGGCTCAACCGGCAACGCGAAGTACAGTGCGATACCCGACCCGAACGCGACCGGCAGCCATAGCCCTGCGCGGTGGCGATCTGCCGCGGCGCAACGCGCGACCCAATCGTACGCCGATCCGACGCTGAGGCGCGAAAGATCGAGCGCCGGCCAGGAGACACCCGCGCCGACAGCCTGACGAATGGAAAGAAGCGGACCTACCCCCACGGGAACCGGTTTGCTAGAAGCCTCGCGTCACGTGAGCTCGAAAGACGCCGAGCCGGCCCCGAAAACGGTATCATGACTCAAAATCCTGCGCCCGTCTTGCGCTTTGCGCCCTCGCCCACCGGATACCTGCACATCGGCGGCGCCCGCACTGCGCTGTTCAACTGGCTCTATGCCCGGCACGCGGGCGGAACGTTCCTGCTTCGGATCGAGGATACGGATCGCCAGCGCTCCACCCCGGAAGCCATCGCAGCAATTCTGGAAGGGATGCGCTGGCTGGGGCTGAACTGGGACGGCGACGAAGTCTACCAGTTCGCGAGAGTCGCGCGGCATCGCGAAATTGCCGAAGTGATGCTGGCGAAGGGGCTTGCCTATCGCTGCTACGCGACGGCTGAGGAACTCGAGGAGATGCGCGCGGCGCAGAAGGCCGCCGGCAAGCCAATGCGCTACGACGGGCGCTGGCGCGACCGCGATCCTGCCGATGCACCCGCGGGCATGCCGTTCGTGGTTCGCCTGAAGGCGATGCAGACCGGAGAAACCATCGTCCACGATGTCGTGCAAGGCGATGTGCGATTTGCGAACGAGAATCTCGACGACATGGTGCTGCTGCGTTCCGACGGCACGCCGACCTACATGCTGGCGGTCGTTGTCGACGACTACGATATGGGCATCACCCACATCATTCGCGGCGACGACCATCTCAACAACGCGCCGCGCCAGCTGCAAATCATCAACGCGCTCGGCTGGCCGGTGCCGGTGTATGGACATCTGCCGCTGATTCACGGTCCAGACGGCGCCAAATTGTCGAAGCGTCATGGTGCGCTGGCTGTCGATGCCTATCGCGACATGGGATATCTGCCGGAGGCGATGCGCAACTACCTGCTGCGGCTCGGCTGGAGCCACGGCAATGACGAGACCATCTCGACAGGGCAAGCGATCGAATGGTTCAACCTGGAGAACATCGGCCGGAGCCCGGCGCGTTTCGATTTCAAGAAGCTCGACAATCTCAACGGCCACTACATCCGCAGTTCGGATGATGGGTCGCTGGTGAACGAAGTCGCGGCCCTGCTTGCCCGCCGCGAGCCCAATGAGCGGCTCAGCGAGGCAGCAAAATCGCGCCTGGCGGTGGCGATGCCGCTCCTGAAGGAGCGCGCCAAGACGCTGGTCGAGTTGGCGCAATCCGCGGGGTTTTTGTTCAGCGACGGTCCTCGCGTGCTCGATGTCCAGGCCGAGAAAGCCTTGGGTGCGGAAGGCCGAAAGGTCCTCGCCGAAATCACGCCGGAACTGGCCCGGGGCGAATGGCGAGCCCACGAGATCGAGGCGCGGGTGCGGGCTTTCGCCGACTCGCGTGGGCTGAAACTCGGCCCGGTGGCGCAGCCCATCCGGGCGGCCCTGACGGGGACGACAGTTTCGCCACCCATTTTCGAGGTGATGGAAATCCTCGGAAAACAGGAAACCCTCGTTCGGATAGGGGCTTACGAGAGCTGACGAAGGTTACTGGATGATAAGAAAAGAATGGCGGCTTTAAGCTCGCCGGCCTATTATGCTGCAGCGCAGCAACGCTTGATGACAAGGATGCCCAGATGAAGCAGAGCAAGGCGGTTCCGGCCAATTCAGCCACCCTGGTCTATCAGAACAAGAGTTACGAGCTGCCGGTGTACGCAGGCACCGAGGGGCCGAATGTCATCGACATCCGCAAGCTGTACAATGAGGCCGACGTCTTCACCTACGACCCCGGCTTCACCTCAACAGCAAGCTGCGAAAGCGACATTACCTTCATCGACGGCGACAAAGGCATCCTGCTCTATCGCGGCTATTCCATCGACGAGCTGGCGGAGCATTCGAACTTCCTCGAGGTCTGTTACTTGCTGCTCTACGGCAAGCTGCCCAACCGGCAGGAGATGGACAGCTTCCACGCCTCCATCACCAAGCACACCATGGTACACGAGCAGCTGGCGTCGTTCTTCCACGGCTTCCGGCGCGATGCGCATCCGATGGCGATCATGTGCGGCGTGGTCGGCGCGCTTTCGGCGTTCTACCACGATTCGACCGACATCGCCGATCCCGCGCACCGCAAGATCAGCTCGCACCGCCTGATCGCCAAGATGCCGACGATCGCCGCGGCCGCGTACAAGTACTCGGTCGGACAGCCG
>DASYBT010000200.1:0-2655 GCA_036500585.1 Rhizomicrobium sp. | reverse complement strand
ACCTTCGATGCGGCATGGACCAAGATGGGCCTGCACCACGACGTGCCGCGCACCCACCTCGTTGACGAAGTGCTCGCGGCCGCGAAACATTTCCAGCGCGCGACGTCCGACCATGTCTTCCCGTCACCGAAGACTGGCGGCCAAATGTCGGGCTTCACCAAGATGGTTAGTCGGTTAATCAAAGAAGCTGGCGTCGCCAAGTTCACCATGCATGACTTAAGGCGTAGCTTGCGCACGGTCATGTCGCGCTGCGGCTACGACAACGAAATTCAGCGGCTATGTGTCGGCCAGAAGCCAAGCGGAATCGATCAGGTCTACAATCACGACGAACAGTGGATCATCCGCAAGATGGCGTTCGAAGCGGCTCACGACTACATTGCGCAGTTAGTAGGTGCGAAACGGGTCGGCAAGGTTGTGCGCCTACAGCGGACCAATCCGCTCGACTCCATCAAGGCCGAGCTGCTTGGTCGTCTCCGCGAGCACTATGCGGCTGAGG
This sequence comes from Rhizomicrobium sp., assembly GCA_036500585.1. Lineage (GTDB taxonomy): Bacteria > Pseudomonadota > Alphaproteobacteria > Micropepsales > Micropepsaceae > Rhizomicrobium. The sequence continues at coordinate 2,159 of DASYBT010000200.1, read as the reverse complement.
GAGGTTAGTAGTGTTATCGCAGCCAGCCAGATAGTCGCGCACTGCATCGGCGCGATAGAGCGGCCGCCCATCGACGTAGCGCCATTTCAGCGGGTGATTCGCTTGGCGCCGCCACTGCTCCAGTGCTCCGGGCGTGCGCCGGATGACCGCGGCCACCTCCAATGCCGTCAAATTGGAGCTGCCCGGCAGTGTATCGATATCGAATGTCGCAGGCGGCGGCATGCCACAGTTCTTGCGAGGACGCTTCGTGGTAAGTACCATTTTCCCGCTTCCGGGCGACTGAAATATCTCGATCCGAGTCCTTGCCACCGGTGCCTCGGCCCGAACCATCGTCGGTCTGGGGCAACAACATCGTTGCCTTCTTCAGCGAGAAAGAGATCTAGAGCGCAGGTCTGGCTGCTGGGTAGCGGTGGCGTATAATTGGGACGGATCGCATGTGACCAAGTCGGACCCTATCGGGGGTTCGAATCCCTCCCTCTCCGCCATAATAAAACGGCTTCGAGAAAGCCCCGTAAAATAAGGCCTTTCTGCACCCCAGGAGCTTCTGGTGTAGCCCCAGGGTGTAGCCCCTAGGGTGGTAGTCCCGAACCTGCCACGGCAGGTCGATGCCGTCGGACGAGTATCCGACGGCGGCAAGCTTGCGATGAGCCTCCGTGGCCCGGGCGCGGACATCGGCAACGGTCGAACGAGCGTTTGCTATCGCTGTGTTGAAGGTCGTTCGGCCTCACGAAGCCCGAGGGCGACGTGCGTTCCGAATCGGTCAAAAAGTCTGGGGAGGCGGCGGCTGGCCAAAAGGATCTGTTTCGCTCGAAGTGGCGCCGTTCGGCGGCATCAAGCAATCCGGTATCGGTCGAGAAGGATCCAAGTTCGGCATCGATGAATATCTGGAGATCAAAGCCTTCCACATCGGCGGGCTGAGCGCGCGATGAGCGGGGAGACCGCGGCCCGTTACCCTGTGAGAAGCCTCTGCACCAGGTCCGGCGTGTTCGTCACGCTGTACTTGCGAAGCAGGCGGGTCTTGTAGATGTCGACCGTCCTCGGGCTTATTCCGAGAGAGAGCGCTGCTTCCTTGCCGGTCTTTCCCTCGATTAACAAGGCGGCGATATCGCGCTCGCGCGGCGTCAGCGAGCCGCGGATCGTAAGATTCTTCGGTTGTCGGCTCGACAGCTCCGTGAAGACCCACAGCGTGTTTCGGTGCGGATCTTTGGGCGTATACGTGAAGCCGCGCACGTGGACCCAGAACAGTTCGCCGTCGAGGCGGCGCATCACGCGATCGTCCGAAAACACCTCTTCCTTCGCCAGCAGCGGGCCGACGCGCAGGCCGGCGCTTTCAAAGTGCGTGTGGCTTGGATACAGCCGCTCGAACGTCGTTCCGGTGAACTCGCTTGGCTTGCCGCCGAAGATCTCCGCGAACGCCTTGTTGCACGCGGTGATCGCGCGGTTGCTGGCGATGGCCTGGCCGACGGGCGCGTCCTGAAACGCACGGCGGTAGTCGATGTCGGCGGACGCGCGTGTCATGTCTCTTTGCGGCCTTCGGTTCCGGTCGGACACTTAAGTGTCCGACACCTATAGCACTAAGTATATAGGTCTGAGTAACCTAACCGAATAGGTGATGGGTGGAAACAGTTAAATAGAAATGCCGGGAAATTCCGGCGGGTGCGGCGCAAAGGCGGGCCGAACCCTTCATCCGTCCGGTGGAACGTCACGAGGTGTACCGATGACGACGCCATCGACCGTTATAGTGCGAGCGATGGAACCCGCCTCCGAAACCACGGCGGGCGTCGCGTTCGGGCGTTTTCAGGTTGCGCCGCACCGCCGCGAACTGCTCGCGGACGGCCAGCCGATCAAGCTCGGCGGGCGCGCCTTCGACGTGCTGATGACGCTGATCGAGGCGCGCGGCGAGGTCGTCGGTAAGCGCGCGCTGATGGCGCGCGTGTGGCCCAACCAGGTGGTTGATGAGAATAATCTGCAATCGCAGATCGCGGCGTTGCGCGCTGCTTTCGGCGCCGAGCGGGACTTGATCCGCACGGTCTCCGGACGCGGCTATCAGTTCACGGGCGAGGTCCGCGTGCCGCCAGGAAGCTCGCTCGAGCGCGCTGCTGGGATGGCTGCGCAGCCCGCAGGGACGCTGCCGCCGACCAACCTGCCAGCGCCGCTTT
>DASYBT010000199.1:0-9830 GCA_036500585.1 Rhizomicrobium sp. | reverse complement strand
CGTGATGGATGTGTCGTGAGTCGGGGGCTTGGAGGACAGCGCCGTCATCCGGGCAAGGGTTTGCGCCGCGGCTGGTCTGTTGGCGGCGGGCGGAGGAGCTGCAATCTTCGGATGCGGCGCTGTGGTGGCCGGCTTTAGCTTTGGCGCCACGCTCTGCGCCAGCGCGTGCGCCTGCGGTGCGGCCTTGGGAACTTGCGGAATCGCAGTTGGCAGCGGCGGTGCCGTGTCATTCGGGAGGCCGTCGTCGCTCGGTGCCTTCGTTTCCGGCGCAGCCGACCGCGGAACCGAAGCGGCTCCAACTTTCTGCGGCAGCTGCGTTGACTGCACGACCTGCCGCGGCGCCTCGTCTCGCCCCTGCTTCACGCCCTGATTGTAGGCGAGATAGACCACGCCGCCGAAGGCGCCGAGCACGAACAGCGCCAACACAAGAAGCAACGCAAGTCGCGAGCCCTCCTCTTCCGGCGCGTCATCATCTTCGCCGCCATCGAAGGCGCGCAGTTCACCGGTTGGTTCGTAACGCTCAGCCTGTGGCATGGGCCGTTCTCGCGAATCTGAAAGCCAGCATAAATCTAGCACCCGATTCTGTCCGAATCACGGTGGGAAAAACCCCTTACAGGGCGATTTCCCTGTGCGTGATCCGGGCGTGCTCTTCAAGGGCGAAGCGGTCCGTCATGCCCGCGATGTAGTCGCGCACCACGGCGGCAGTGGCCGCATCAGCCAGCGCGGCGCAGAGACGCGCCCAATCGGGCGGCAAAAGCGCGGGGTCCGAGCAGAACGTTTCGAACAGTTCCACCACCACCTCCTTGGCAATTCCGACCGAGGCCATGACCTTGGGATGACGGTACATCCGCTCGAATAGGAACGCCTTCAACGCGGGGAACAAAGGTGCAAGAGCCCTGCTGAAGGACGCCAGCGGGTGATCGAGTGCCCGAACCTCAGCGGCAGACTGGGGCGCCGCGGCCGCGATCCTGCGCTTGGTTTCGTCGATCAGATCGACGACCAGTTCGCTCATCAGCCGGCGCACCATCTCACCAATGAACCGGCCCAGCTCCAGTTCGCCGTATCCCGCGATCACCGCGCGGGTATGCGGGCCGGCCAGCGGCACATCCACCAGGTCGCGCGGCGCGAACAACCCCGCCCTCAGTCCATCGTCGATATCGTGATTCACATAAGCTATGTCGTCGGCAAGCGCCGCGCACTGCGCCTCCAGTCCCGGCCAACTTGATAGTTGCAACGACCAAATCGCATCGAATTTCGCGATCGGCTCCGGCAATGGCCGCTTTGTCAGCGGACCGTTGTGCTTCACCAGCCCCTCGAGAGTCTCCCATGTGAGGTTCAGCCCATCGAACGCGGCGTAGCGATGCTCCAACTCCGTTACCAGTTTCAGCGCATGCGCGTTGTGGTCGAAGCCGCCGAATTGGCGGGCCGCTTCGAACAGCGCCTCCTCGCCGGCATGGCCGAATGGCGTGTGGCCGAGGTCGTGCGACAGGGCAATGGCCTCCGCCAAATCCTCATCCAACCCGAGTACGCGCGCCAGACTGCGGGCGATCTGTGCGACTTCAAGGGAATGAGTCAGGCGCGTGCGGTAATAGTCGCCCTCCACCTGCAAGAACACCTGCGTCTTGTGCTTTAGACGGCGGAAAGCCGCAGAATGGATGATCCGGTCGCGGTCGCGGGAGTAGCAGGTGCGCGTGGCGCTTTCCGGCTCGGGATACAAGCGTCCGCGGCTCTCGGCCGGCTGGGTCGCGAATGGTGCCTTGGCCGGAGGAGCGAACAGCGGCCCAAGAAGGTGGCCCGGTGGATTTTTCTTGCCTTGCAAAGGCTTTGATCCGGAAGCCTCGGGCATTACATAAAGCAGAGTCGCCTCATACGAAACGCAAGATGATGGATGCCCCCACTTTCGATGTCACCGTCTCGGCCCGGGCTGCGAAGCGGATCGCGGAGATCCTGAAGTCGGAGCCCTCACCCGCCATGCTCCGGGTGGCGGTGACCGGCGGCGGCTGCTCCGGCTTCCAGTACAATTTCGCCCTGGACGATGCACGCGCCGATGATGACCTCATCATCGAACGCGACGGCGCGGTAGTACTGATCGATGCCGTCTCGCTTGATTTCCTGAAGGGGGCCGAGATCGATTTCGTCGACGACATGATCGGCGCCGCGTTCAAGATCAACAATCCCAATGCGCAATCCTCCTGCGGCTGCGGCACGAGTTTTTCAGTTTGACCGACGTCTTGCGGGAGACTGCCGTGTCTATGTGTCTTCCGTGTCGTCTTCTTCGGGTCGGCGCGATAAGGTGGCCGGCTGGATTGCAAACCACACGCACTGACCGATGAAAATCGCCACCTGGAACGTCAACTCGATCAAGGCGCGGCTTGAGGCCGCCAAACAATGGCTGACCGAAGCCGAACCGGATGTCGTCTGCATGCAGGAAGTCAAGTGCGTCGACGACGCATTTCCACGGCTTGAATTCGAGGCGCTCGGCTACAACTGCGCCGTACACGGACAGAAGAGCTACAATGGTGTCGCCATTCTGTCGAAGCGGCCGCTGGAGGACGTCACCCCTCGCCTCCCCGGCGGCGACAATGACGACCACGCGCGCTATTTGGAAGCCATTGTGCCGGGAGAGAACGGTGTGGTGCGTGTCGCTTCCATCTACGCGCCAAACGGCAATCCGATCGGAACCGACAAGTTCGGCTATAAGCTCCGGTGGATGGAACGGCTCGCCGCACGGGCACGAGCCTTGCGCGATTTCGAGGAGCCGGTCGCATTGATGGGCGACTACAATGTGATTCCGGAGCCGGAGGACGTGTACGAGCCGAAGAATTGGCTGACGGACGCGCTATACCAGCCGGAATCGCGCGGGGCGCTGCGGCGCATCGAGTATCTCGGCTATACCGACGCCATCCGAGCCTGCCACCCGGAACCGCAGCTCTATACCTTCTGGGATTACACCGCCGGCTGCTGGCAGAAGAACCGCGGCATCCGCATTGACCACATCCTGCTTTCGCCGCAGGCTGCCGATCGCCTGAAGACCAGCGGCATCAACAAGCACATGCGTGGCCGAGACAAGCCATCGGATCACGTGCCTGTCTGGTGCGAGCTCGCGGTGTGACCAGTCTCAGCGGGCGCGCGCCTATATGGGAGTGGGCAAAGTACTACGCGAAGCGCGCCACGCAGCTCGCGCGCAACGGCGGTTTGGCAGATGCAGTAGCACGGCGTTGGGCCCGAAACCTCGACGCCCAATACGAGCATCGCGAATACTCCGCGACATTGCCCGAGGGTCTTGGCGCGCGGAGTATTACCCTTCGACTGACTGTTCCGCCCTTGCCGCCGCATCGCCTGTTCGCGTTCACCGACCACGCCGTTGATGCCGAGCACGGCATGACCGACACGATTCTCGCCGTGACGACCGGCGGCTTTGCCATCTCGCGCGACCTTGGCCGCACGTGGCAGTTCGTTCGCGTTCGCAGGTTTGCCTGGCATCACTTCATCCAGATGCGCGACATCGGCAACGGCGAGTATCTCGCGCAGGCAACAGCTCCCGGCAACGAGGAATCCAAGACCGCACCGGTCGACCTCCTCGTGCTCAACGAGCGCGGCGATGTGCTCGCGCACCATCCGGGTATCGGACACCGCTGGCACAGCTGCCGCGCCGTCGATCGCGCAGGCGATACGCTGATGTATGCCGAATATCCGAGCAACATCGCCGAGCAGGGCAAGCGGCCCGCATCCTGCCGTGTCATGCGCAGCCGCGACCGGGGCCGAAGCTGGCACACGGTGTTCGAGCAAGGCGGCGAACAGATCCGCCACTTCCACTTTTTACAGGCGCGACCAGGCCATGCCGATGAGTGGTGGCTCACCTCCGGCGACGGCGTGCAGGAATCGCGCATCTGGCGCGCCACCGATGACGGCGACAGCTGGCATGATCTCACCGTCGGCTTCCGACGCATGTTCACAATCGGCGGCATTAAGTTCTCGCGCAAAATCTTCCGTCTCACCGACCTTGCATTCGACGGCGACGATGTCATCTGGGCGACCGACGATCGCCTGGCACTTGCACAGCATGAGGGCGCGTGCGTCTTCCGCAGTCCTGCGGGTCCATCGCTGACGCCTGAGCTTCTCGGCATCGGCCGCTGGCACTTCCGGAGCATGGTCGACATCGGCGAGTTCTGGCTTCTGCTCTCGCAGCGTTCGAACCAACCCAATCCGGCACTGGAGGATCGCATGCCTGGCGTCTACCTCCTGCCGAAGGTCGCCCACCGCGGTCCCGCATCGCTCGTCCACCTCTTCAACCTGGACAGTTACCCGTCGCAGTCCAAGGCGGGGTTCACCTTCTCGAAGGCGAGCCGCGCTGCCAAGGATGGGGTGTTCTTCAGCTTCAGATCAAGCGAGGATGTCTTTCCTGCCGGGCACAAAATCCTCAAATGGACCGTGCAGCTGGACTGACATCTTGCCGGCGAGTTCAGGCACCAATCGCCGAATACATCGTGTGACGATGCGACTGGCCGCAGTTGAAGCCCTCGGCCACCCAGTGCCATTTGTCTTTTCGGGGCGGTCGCTCCACTATCGCCGATGGCAGCGCAAGGGGGATATCATGGCAGATGCCGTGAGTGGAGGGACCACCACAGAAAGAAGACCGCTTGGGGCGCAGGAGCAGTACTGCCGCGCCTGCGGTCAGATCATTTCCATCTTCGCGGTCGCCTGTCCCCATTGCGGTGCCCCAACCGGCAATCCGGTCATCATTCCGGGCGCGAGTCCGAGGAGCCGGCTCGTGGCACTCCTGCTCTGCTTCTTCGTGGGCGTCCTTGGCGTCCACCGGTTCTACGTCGGCAAGATCGGCACGGGGATCCTGATGATCGTAACGGTCGGCGGCTTGGGCCTTTGGGTACTGATAGACTTCATCATGATCGTGGTCGGTTCCTTTACAGACAAGGAAGGCCGCAAATTGCTGATCTGGGAAGGCTAGCCGCCAGGGCGCGGGATTCGCCCTCAAGCAGACAAGCCGCGCTCTTCCCTTGTACTTGGCCCGCCGCCACAGTCCCCTGCAAGCAACCCTCGCAGTGCTTTAAGCAGAAGATTCAAACTCCGCGGAACCAAGCGGTTACTGACATCGTTGTTTGCGCGAACTGAGAGGGATTCCACCGACATGACCGCTTCCAAGTGGCGCCTTTTGACAGGTGCCGCGACGGCATCGCTTTGCCTTGCCGCTACGCACGCTTCCGATGCTTCAACGAGCTGGGTGAACACCCACACGCAGGCCATTCCCCTGATCAAGGCAACCCCGCTCGGCGCACTGAATGCCAAGCAGACGTTGCACATCAGCGTCGCCATGCAGATGCAAAATGCGCAGGCGCTACAAGACCTGGTGCAGCAGCAGGCGACGCCGGGTTCTCCGAATTACGATACCTACATCACACCGCGCCAGTTCAAGGCGGCTTATGCGCCGAGTGCCGCATCCGTCAAAGCGGTTGAGAAGTATCTCTCCGGCGCCGGGTTCAAGAATATCTCGGTGGAACCAAACCGGCTCTTCGTCAGCGCCACCGGTACCACGGCGCAGATCGAGTCGGCCTTCAACACAAGCCTCGTTCGCTTCAGGCAAAAGGGCAAACAGGTTTTCGTCAACACCACGCCGGCACAAGTGCCGCAGTCGTTGAGCGGAATCGTGCTGTCGGTGCTGGGCCTCAACGATGTGCAGGCGACGCTGCCGATCACCAAGTGCGATATCGCGCAACCTACCTGCCTGCGTTTCTCGTACGATCCCCGAACCTACTGGCGCGCGTATGACGTAAAATCGGTTACCCCCGGTCACAAGACGTCCATCGCGATCATGGCGGAAGGCGACGTGAGCGCGGTTATTCCCGATCTGCGCACCTTCGAATCTACGATGCGTCTGCCGCAGGCGAAGGTGATGGTCGTGCAGGTCGGAACGGCGAGCACCGATACCGCGGGTAATGACGAGTGGGATCTCGACACGCAATACACGACCGGCATGGCGAAGAACGTGAAGACTCTCTACATCTACGCCACCACATCGCTCACCGATCAGGACACGGCCCTCGAGTTTAACCGCTGGGCAAATGACGATGTGGCTCAGGTCGGCAACGCCTCCTTCGGCATCTGCGAATTCTTCCCCTACCTCGATGGGACGATGGTGGCGGACGACCAGGTATTCCTCGAGGCGGCGGCGCAAGGCCAGACGATGTTCTCCTCGACCGGGGACACCGGCTCGTTCTGCTCTGTCGGCACACCGAACGGCGTGCCGGCGGGTGCTCCGTTCGTCGGCTATCCGGCAACCTCTCCCTATGTGATCGGCGTCGGCGGCACGACTTTGCTGACCAATGCGGACGGCAGCTACAGTGGCGAGGTCGCATGGTATGCGGGCGGCGGCGGCTTCAGCCAGTTTGAGTATTCGCCCTACTGGCAATCTCTCGTCGTGCCGACGAACCAGCCGGGCGTGCCAGCCACTTTCCGCGCGATCCCCGATATCTCGATGGACGCCGATCCAAACACCGGCGCCATCGTCTACATTGATGGCCAGCCAAACTATATCGGCGGCACCAGCCTGTCGTCGCCATTGGCGGCCGGCGCGTGGGCGCGGCTCCAGACTTCATACGGCAACAAGCTCGGCTTTGCCGCGCCGAGACTATACGCGGATTATCCCGTGTTCGGCACACTTCCTCCTGCGCCGGCAAGCGAGACGGAACTGGTGGACGGGTTCAATGACGTGCTGCTCGGCTCAAACGGCCTCTACACGGCACTGCCCTATTACGACTTCACCACCGGGATGGGCACATTTGACGTAGCCGCGAAGAACGCGGTGATCCCGCACTGAACGAGTTAGAGGGGCGCGATGATCCCGCGCCCTTTTTTTTTCGCGACCGCGGCTGGCTTGGTGGATCAGGCCGCCAGCGAAAAAACCTTGGCGAAATTGCCAGAATAGAAGCGCTCGCGCGCCGATTCGTCGATTTCGCCAAGCGTGGCGTTGAAGCGGCCGAGCGGATTGCGGCCGCCTTCCACATGCGGGTAGTCGCTGGAGAAGAGATACAATCGGTTGTCCGATTGCCGGATCAGCTCGCCCACATCTTCGTAAGGGTACGGCGTGAACGCCATGTGCTCGACGACCTGCTCCGAGGGACGGCGCTTCAGCGCCGCAAGCTCCGGCTCGGACTTGCGCCATATCTCCGCCACCCAATCCAGCCGCTTGATCATGGACGGCACATAGCCCGCGCCCAATTCGATGGCACCGCCGCGCAAGCTCGGGTGCCGCTCGAATACGCCGTCCAGCACCATGCAGCCGACGAAGGTCTCTACATTGTGGTGAAGCGACGTCATGTCCTTGCCGCGCACATTCTCGCCGCCGCCGAGCCAGTCGGTCGGGACGGCTCGGCCGGTGTTCATCCATGCCTTGTCGATCTGCAAGGGATGGCCGCCGACATGTAGCAGGAACGGCACGCGCGCTTCTGCCAACCGCGCCCAGATGGGATCGAGATCGTTGTGTCCCGGCGAACGGCCGCCGCAGGGCCGATGCGGCACCCACATCGCCTTCAGCCCCAGCTCGAGCGCGTGTTCCAGCTCGGCAATGGAGAGCGCGGGGTCGTCCAGCGGCAATAGCGCCACGCCCATCAGCCGCGAGTCCTGCGCGCAGAATTCCGCCATGGCGCGGTTGTGCGCACGCGCTGCGGCGTAGCGGATGTCGAGGGGCCGGTTTTCGTAGAACGCGATGCCTTCCGAGAACGTGGCGAACACCAGCTGACGCGAGAAGCCTAGCATGTCGAGCGCGGTGGACCGTTCTTTTGGATTGAAGGCACCGAGCGCGAAGTAGCCCTTGGGGCCGGAGATCATCTGATCGCCCAGCGCAATCAATTCCGCGACCTTGGCGTCCGGATGCGCCTTGCGCTTCATCGCATCTTCGAGGCCACCATAGGGGCGCCCGCCGGGCGCATAGGAAATTTTCGGCAGCCGCTCGCGCATGTCCGGATCGGCATATTCGGTGAGGAAATCCGGCAGCTCCATGATGTGGCTGTCGGCATCGTAGTAGAGGCGGCCCTGGGCATAGGTCATCGCGCACTCCCGGATTCCGTTTGGTCGAATGATACGACTTCGGCCCCGGCTCCGGCAACACGAACGGCCGCCGAAAGCAAAGGCTGCTAAGTCGTCTGTTTCGTGCGCCAGCCTTCGGCGTAGGTTTCGCGCGCGTCGCGAGCGAACGGCACCGGCGACACCTTCACGCGCACCTCGAGTTGCTTGTGGCGCTCGACCGTGGCCTTCTTCGAGCCGCCGCCCGCTTCCGGCTCGCCCCAGATCAAGGTCAGCACTTCGCCTTCCTCGATATCCGCATCGACGACGCCGAGCGACAGCGCCTGGCGCTCGTTGGCGGAGTAGCCGGAGAACATGGAAAGTCCCACCACCTTGCCGTTCTTCATCACGGCATCGAAGCTCGCCGAGCCGTAATTGGCGATGGGGATATCGAAGAATTTGTAGATGTCGCGGCCGGGCTCGAACAGGCCATCGTATGTCTTGGCGATGTCCTCCCCGTTCCACGCGAATGTCGCTTTGCGGCGATGCTTCTTGCCTTCCATGGCCTTCAGCGCACCGGCGCCAATGAAGTCGTGATCGAACTTCACGAATGGGCCGTAACCGAGTTCGTACGGGTTGGAATAGTAGTCCTCGATCTTGTCGGACACGAAGCTGCCGGCGATCGAGCCGGTGGCTTCATAGCCGCCAGCCGGCAGCCATTCGCGATACGATTTCATGTCGTCGCCGGAATAAACCGCCGGCAGCGGCGACGGAATCCAGCCGGACTCCAGCGTGTTGGAGGCATAGGCGCGCGCGCCGACGGCCGTGAGCCCGAACTCCTTGCCGGCCTCCATGATGATGTCGCGGATCTCGAGATACTGGTCGTACGGTCCCCACACTTCGAGGCCCGGCTCGCCCGCCATGCCGTGGCGCAGTGCGCGTACCTTGCGGCCGCCGATGTTGATCTCGCCCATGAAGAAGAACTTGATGTCCGGTACCGGTCCGCCATTCAGCTTGGCGATAACGTCTTTCGCTTTCGGTCCCTGGATCTGGAAGCGGTAGTGGTTGCGCGTGACCGGCCGGCCCATCGGCGCCGACGGCGAACGATCGTCGCGCCTTGTCTCAATGTCCCATTTACCAGTCTTGGCCTGGAATTCGATCCAGTTCACGGTCGGCGCGCGGCCGACGAAATTGTACTGGTTCTCGGCAAGGTGGAAGAGAATGCCATCGCCGATGACATGACCATTGTGCGCCAGCGGCACCATTTGCTTGGCGCGGTTCACCGGGAAGTTCTTGAAGGTGTTGATGGTGAGATGGGAGAGGAATTTGTCCGCGTCCTTTCCCTCCACCAGCATCTCCGCCATGTGGTGCGACTGGTCGAACAGTACCGCCGTCTTGCGCCAGGCCATCTGCTCGTCGCGCCAGTTGGAGAATTCGCTCGGCACCACGGGGTACACATAGGCGCCGATCCGCGAGTTGCGCAGCATCGCGACCGGATTGCCGGCGGCTTTGAGAACGGTCTCGAGATTCTCGGCGGGCATGCATCGTTCCTTCCAAATTCCGAGCGAATACAGCGTATCAGCTTTGCGTGCGCTGGTCCTTCAAGGAAGCCGGACCAGACCTTATGCGAACATTCGGTGTGGGCGCCGAACACGAGTCACGACGCAGCGCCTCGATGCGCGACGGCTGCCGGGACGTCGGCGCGGGCCCGGGCGCCGTTCAGCCACTCCGCAGACTTCCGCGTGCCGCCGAACATGTAGAGGTGCAGCCCGACGATGGGCTCGAGCTCCCCGCCCGCAACAGCCGCAGCCACT
>DASYBT010000198.1:0-7480 GCA_036500585.1 Rhizomicrobium sp. | reverse complement strand
CCTCGTCCATGCCCAGATTGGCGACCGTCGTGCCCAAGGTCGTCTCGCCCACCGAAATCCCGATCATCAGTCCCAGGGTGAACAGCGAATTGACGATGCGCGTGCCGAACTCGGTTCCCTTCGCGTATTCCTCGTCGAGGTGCAGCTGCGCCGGGTTGTGCGTCATCGCCGTGAAGAAGACGTTGTCGGCTTCCGTCACCGTGCGGCGGATCGGATGCTGGAACTTCTGCCCGATGGAGAATTCCTCGAAATACAAGCCCGCCATCGGAACACCTCAAACAATTTTAGTCCACCGTGACGAAGGTATCCGTCTTCTGGTCGAGAATTTCCAGCTTGCCGTCCGCAATACCGAAGCGCGCGCCATGCAGCGCCAGCGCACCGGCCCGCACCCGTTCTTCCACGAAGGGGAAGCTCAACAGCCGCTGCAGCGACAGCCGCACGCAATCGCGCTCCATTGCTTCGTGGCGGGCATGGCTGTCGGTCAGGTTGAGCGAGTCCGCCCACGCTGGATCGAGCAGCTGTATCCACTCCTGCAGGAACGGGATTCCCGCCGCGAGATTGGGATCCAGCGCGGCCGCGACACCGCCGCACTGCGCGTGCCCCATCACCAGAACGTTGCGGACATTGAGACCGAGCACCGCAAAGGCGATGGCCGCGCTGGTTCCGTGATGCGTGTCGTCATACGGCTCGTAAGGCGGCACGATGGCCGCCACATTGCGGATGACAAAGAATTCGCCGGGCCGCGCATTGAAGATGGTCGTCGGATCGGAACGCGAATCGCTGCAGGCGATGATGAGGTATTCCGGCTTTTGGCCTTTGTCCGCCAGCTCTTCGTAGCGCGCGCGCTCGGCCGGCCAGCGGTCGGTGCGAAATTCGCGATAGCCTTGCAGCAGGCGGTCCATGCGCTAGTCCCGGTGCAGCACGATGATGGGATGTTCCTTGTAGGTCGTCTCGGCCACATCGACGAAGCCGAATTTGTGGGCGAGCTTGAGCGACGGCACGTTCTCCGGCGCAATGATGGCGGAGAACCGCACGCGGCCGAAATGCAGCTCGCCCCAGGTGAGGGCCGTTCCGAGCGCTTCCGACGCATAGCCGTTGCCTTTCGCCCACGGCATCAGCGACCAGCCGATCTCCGGAACCGGCAGCGCCGGATCGAAGGTGCGCTTGGCGTTGAGGAAGCCGAGCTCGCCGGCGAAGCGCCCGCTTGCCTTCTCCTCGATGGCCCAGAAGCCGAAACCATTCACGTGCCACGAGCCGACGCTGCGCAGGAACTTGGCCCACGCATCCTCTTCGTTCATCGGCTTCATGCCCATGAGCGCAACGGTGCGCGGATCGCTCCACAGTTCGAGAACGGCGGCGAAATCGCTCCGGCGAAGCGCGCGCAGCACAAGGCGCGGCGTTTCGAGGACGGGCACGTTGGCCAGTGGCGTATCGTCGGCGTGCATCAGGTTCTCTGTCTCAGGAACAAGCGAGCGGATGAGCTCTCGTAGCCAATCATTGACCGCGATGTCGAGGACCAGATGCACCCGGTCGGTTTGCCCGCGGTTGGCCACGCTGTGCGGATCGGCGATCTTCACCAGCCATGCGCTGCCCGGTTCCAGCACCAGACGAACGCCGTTGATGCGAAAGTCCACCTCGTCATTGGTGGTGACCGCAATGTGCACGCGCGCCAGGCCATCCTCAAAGCTCGATTCGCGATCGATGTGTTCCTTGATGACCGCACCGGGTGCCAGCCGCATGAGGCGGACTCCGCGCACCGGGGCCTGGAACGCCGCAACCACGGCTGAGAAGTGCGGGCACTCCGCAAGCAGCGGCAGATCCTTGAAGTCTGTCGCGAACGGATCGGCATAAATGAGATTCACGCGATGCATGGCGTAGGCGGGCGCCCGCAGGGGCACGACACTCCAGTCGCCGTCATAGTCCTGCCGTGAATAGTGCCGCTGCCACTTCGCCGATTGGGCCGCATGCGCGAGGTCGCGCTGCAATCCTTCCGGATCGAAGCTCAGTGGCAGACGAACGCGATCGGGCACAGGCATGAATCGAACAGGGCTCGAATGTGGGCGGTTGCCCAAACCTTATCGGGGCAAAGTCTGCTCGAAGACAAGCCGCCCGAGTCCATAGCGGCTCGCGGTTGCGAACTGCCGAAAACCGCATTTTTCCGCCACGCGGATCGAGCCGATGTTCTCGGTCGAGATCACACACACCAGACGTGCACCCGCGCCGAAATGTGTGCAGCCCCAGGAGAGCGCGGCGCCAACGGCTTCCGTCGCATAGCCCTTGCCATGCGTGTCAGGCGCGAGCAGCCAACCCATTTCCGCCGCGCCGCTGGCCGGGTGCTCCGGCGGCCGCCTCTTGTCGGCAAAACCAATGCTGCCGATGTAGGCGCCGCTCGACGTCTCTTCCACAGCCCATGTTCCCCAGCCTATAAGATGCCAGTGCCCCACCATGCTTTGAAATCGAAGCCACGCCTCTTCCTCGCTCAGCAGATCGCCCTTTCCCAGGAATCGCATGACGCGCGGATCGGCGCGATTGGCGGCGAACGCGGGAAAATCCGCCAGCGTGTGCGCGCGCAGAACCAGCCGTGGTGTTTCAAGAGTCGGGATCATGCGTTCCCTCGCTCGATAAGGCGGCGGATGATCTCCTTCTCGAACGGCAGCTTGCTTTTGTTCGGCGTGATGTTGGCGAAGCAAAGTGCGGCCGTGCCATGCGCCGTATCGACGGCCGCCAGGGTGGCCGAGCCGGGATCGCCTCCGGGATGCAGCGCAATGGTCGCGTCGCCCATCGGCGCCAGCTCCCAGATGAGGCCTTGTTGCAGGCCCGGGCTTTTCGAATTCACCGCCACCGGCGCCGGCGTGAACATCGCGCCAATGGTTTCAGGCTTGAGGAACGCGTGCCCGTTTGCCGTGCCGCCCTGTGTGTAGATCGACAGGAACCGGGCAAAGTCGTTGGCGCTGGTGCACAGAAGACCCGCCGGCCAATCGGGATAGCGCGCGCGCGGCAGGCGCTTGAAGTGCACGTCAGCAAAATCATAGGGCTGCGCCAGGCGATCGTCCGAGACCCCTTCGTAGCGCCACGAGGTGTCGTGCATGCCGAGCGGAGTGAAAATGCGCTCGCGGGTGAATTCATCGAGTGGCTTTCCGCTTAGCCTCTCGCCGAGATAGCCGAGCAGCGCCACGGCGACATTGCTGTAGCTCCACGCGCCGCCCGGTCGCGTATCGGAGAAGCACTTGCTCGCGTCGTACCATTTGCCACCCGGGAAGAGATAACCCGCAAGAAAATCGTGCAGCGACGGCAGATCCCCGGTCGAGAAATCGAGGCCGTCGTAAACCCCATCGGAGATGCTGGACGTATGCGTGAACAGCTGCCGGAAGGTCACCGGCACTTTGGGAAAGTTCGGATTGACCACGGCGAAATCCAGCAGCGGCGCGATGGGCGCGTCGAGTTTGAAGGCGCCATCGTCCCACAGCATCATCAGCGCGGTCGCCGTGACCGTCTTGCTGACCGAGGCGATCTGGAAAACCGTATCCGGCGTGACCCGCCGTGCCTTCTCCACATCGGCATAGCCGTAGCCGGCGCTGAATACCGTGCGCCCGCCGCGCACCATGGCCACGCCGACGCCCGGGGTGTTCGTCGCCGTCAGCTGGCCGGAAACGTAATCGCCGAATTCCCGCTGCCAGTCTGTGCGCTGCGATTTGGCAAGAGCGGGACTTGCCATCGCCGCTGCGCCAGTAAGCGCGAGGAAGTGTCTGCGGTGCATGGTGTCACTGTTGGTCATGGCCAGATTGCCCCCCTTCAGCCAAAGTGCTCCCCGCCCCTCTTACCATCGGGCTGTCATCCCCGGCGAGCAGCGCGCGTCAGTGCGATGCGAGGGAAGGGGACCCAGGTCTTCGGAAATCAGAGGGCGGAAATCGGAATCCAGAACTTTTCTCATTTCCGACTTCCGATTTTTGGATTCTGACCACCTGGGTCCCCTTCCCTCGCGCATGTGCTTTGCACGCGCGCTCGCCGGGGATGACAAGCGGTTATGCTAATACGATTTCGGCAGATCGAGGACGTGTTCGCCGATATAGGAGAGGATGAGCTGCTCCGTAACCGGCGCGATGCGGGCGAAGATCGACTCTCGGAACAATCGCTCGACGTGATATTCCTTGGCGTAACCCATGCCGCCATGGGTGAGCACAGCCTGCGTCGTGGCTTCGAACGCTGCGCGCGCGCCGAGGAATTTCGTAGCGTTGGCTTCCGCGCCACACGGCTTCCTTGAGTCGTACAAAGAGGCGGCGCGCATCGCCATCCAGAACGCGCTTTCGAGATACGCCCAGCATTCGGCGAGCGGATGCTGGATGCCCTGGTTCTGGCCGATGGCGCGGCCGAACACACGCCGCTCGCGCGCGTAGGCCGCGGCGCGCTCCAGCGCATTGCGGCCCAAACCCACCGCTTCCGCACCGATGAGAATCCGCTCGGGATTCAATCCATCGAGCAGATACCGAAATCCGCGGCCCTCTTCGCCGATGCGGTCTTCATCCGGCACGAACAGGTCGTCGATGAACACCGTGTTCGAATCCACCGCCGCGCGCCCCATCTTCGGAATGCGCCGGACTTCGACCTTCGAACGGTCGAGACCGGTGTAGAATAGGGTCATGCCGTCGGTCGGCTTCCTGCACTCGGGCTTGCGCGTGGTGCGCGTCAGCAGGAGAATCTTGTCGGCTTCCTGCGCCGTGGTCGTCCAGATCTTACGGCCCTTAACGATGTAGCCCTCGTTGGTGCGCCGCGCGAACGTTTCGATGGATGTCGTATCCAGTCCCGCATTCGGCTCGGTCACGCCGAAGCAGGCCTTCTCTTTTCCAGCGATCAGCGGAGGCAGGAATCGCCGCTTCTGCTCGTCCGTGCCGTGCACGACGATCGGATGCGGCCCGAACAGGTTGATGTGAACGGCCGACGCCGCGGAAAATCCGCCGCCCGCGTTCGTCACCGCGTGCATCATGATGGCGGCTTCGGTCACGCCCATGCCGCTGCCGCCGAATTCCTCCGGCATGGCGATGCCGAGCCAACCGCCCTCCGCCATCGCCTGGTAGAATTCTTCCGGAAACCGCGCCTCGGTATCGCATTCGCTCCAGTAATCGTCGCCGAAGCGCGCGCAGAGCCTGGCGATGCTGTCTTGAATGGCGCGCTGGGCATCCGAAAGCCGCAAATCCACGGCAGACCTCCAAATCATACCGGCCGGACAGCCACTTGAGCTGGTAGGGTGGGAATAGGCAATCTGTTGAGAATACAGTCCCTTTGATGTTGCGCCGAGTCCCGTCCCGACTATTATGCCCCTCTCGGCTGGGGGCGCTGGCAGGTGGCCGGGATGCGCATGACACGCGCGCGCGGCACAGGTGTTTGGAGTTGCTGAACAATCATGGCTCTCGATCTGGCTGTCGGCGCAACCGCCAAAGCCCCCGGCATGAAGCCGACGGACATCAAAAACCCCGACTACTTCCACAAGGTCGTCGATTGTCAGTGGGCGTGCCCGGCGCACACCCCCGTGCCGGAATACATCCGCTACATAGCGGAAGGCCGCTACACCGATGCCTACATGATCAACTGGTGGTCGAACGTGTTCCCCGGGATTCTGGGGCGTACCTGCGATCGCCCCTGCGAGCCCGCCTGCCGCCGCGGCCGCCTCGAGCAGGAGCCGGTGGCGATCTGCCGGCTGAAGCGCGTCGCCGCCGACAACAAGGACGACGTGCGCGACCGCCTGCCAAAACCGGCGGCGGTGAAGAACGGCAAGCGCATTGCACTGATCGGTGCGGGGCCGGCTTCGCTCACCGTGGCGCGCGATCTGCTGCCGCTCGGCTACCATTGCGTGCTGTACGATCCCGATCCCCACGCCGGCGGCATGATGCGCACGCAAATTCCGAAATTCCGCCTGCCGGAACGCGTGCTGGATGAAGAGTGCCAGTACATCCTCGATCTCGAGCCGGAGTTGCGGCTCGGCACGCGCATCGACTCGCTGAAGGCACTGCTCGCTGAAGATTACGACGCGATCTTCGTCGGCAGCGGCGCGCCGCGCGGACGCGAACTGTCCATTCCCGGGCGTGAGGAAGCGAAAGAGCACATCCATATCGGCATCGATTGGCTGTCGAGCGTTTCGTTCGGCCATATCGAATCCATCGGCAAGCGCGTGATCGTGCTCGGCGGCGGCAACACGGCGATGGATTGCTGCCGCACGTCGCGCCGGCTCGGCGGTGACGAAGTGAAGGTGATCGTCCGCTCCGGCTTCGAGGAGATGAAGGCGAGCCCGTGGGAGAAAGAGGATGCGATGCGCGAAGGCATCCCCATCCTCAACTTCCTGGTGCCGAAGGAATTCAAGCATGAGAACGGCAGGCTCACCGGCGTCAAGTTCGAGAAAGTGAAGGCAGAATACGATGCGAAGGGCCGCCGCAATCTGGTGCCGACCGGCGAGCCGGACCTGCGCATCGAATGCGATGACGTGCTGGTGGCCGTCGGGCAGGAAAATGCCTTCCCCTGGATCGAGCGCGACATCGGGCTCGAATTCGACAAATGGGAGATGCCGCTTGTCGATGCGCTGACCATGCAGTCCACCAACCCTCGCGTGTTCTTCGGTGGCGATGCCGCCTTCGGACCCAAGAACATCATATGGGCGGTGGCGCACGGCCACGAAGCCGCCGTCTCCATCGCGCTGATGCTGGACGGCAAAGACGTGAAAGCGGATCGCCCGCCGCCGCATGTGAATCTGGCGAGCCAGAAGATGGGCATTCACGAATGGTCGTACGACAACGATGTGTCACTCGACCTGCGCTTTAAGGTTCCGCACGCGCCGAACGAAGTCACTTTGCGCGACGTAAAGGTGGAAGTGGAGCTCGGGTTCGACCGCGAACTCGCCTTCAAGGAAGCGCAACGCTGCCTCAATTGCGACGTGCAGACGGTGTTCGAGGAGAAACTCTGCATTGAATGCGATGCCTGCGTCGACATCTGCCCGATGGATTGCATCACTTTCACGGGAAACGATCCCGAACCGATCTTGCGCGAGCACCTCACGGCGCCGGCGCCGAACCTGACGCAGGAGCTCTATGTCGCCGATGGCCTCAAGACCGGCCGCGTGATGGTGAAGGATGAAGACGTCTGCCTGCATTGCGGGCTGTGCGCCGAGCGCTGCCCGACCGGCGCCTGGGACATGAAGCAATTCTGGTTCGACACCGCGAAGGCGAATGACACCTGCGCGGCGCATCGCCTAGCGGCGGAATGATCTGATGCTTTCGTTCCGACCGTCTCGAATTCAGAAGTGCCAAACACATCATACCCTCCCCTTGAGGGAGGGTCGAAATTTGCGGAGCACAGCGAAGCAAATTTCGGGGAGGGGTATTGGTCGTGGCATCTACCCCTCCCCGAACGAATTCGCTTCGCTTATTCGTTCGACCCTCCCTCAAGGGGAGGGTAAGCTGATCTTGTCATGCGCATGGGTTCTCAGCCCGTGACC
>DASYBT010000197.1:0-21905 GCA_036500585.1 Rhizomicrobium sp. | reverse complement strand
TTTTCTCGTCTCATCGTGGGGGGCAGGAGCAGAGACCGTGAGGAGATGGTGGAGACGTCTAGTCCCTGGAAATTCAGGAACCACATGGGCGCGAGCGAGATAAAGGAGCGCGTCGCACCCGAATTCTGGGACAAGGCGGTGAAAATCACGACCATGCGGCACCCCTATGAAAAGGCTGTGTCGCTGGCCTTCTTCACCTTCAAGCCGCGCAGGACAGATGCTCCGTGGGAGGAGCATCTGGATCAGATCGTACGCCGCGGGGGATACGCCTCCGACAAACACTACGCAATCGATGGTAAGGTCATAATCGACGAGTTCATCAAGCAAGAACGGCTGCTCGAGGATTTCAAGCGGATTGGGGCTCGCCTCGGAATCCGGATCCCAGATGAGCTTCCCCGCTCCAAGATAAAGACGCGACAGGACAGCCGCTCCGCGCGTGAAATCCTGACCGATGAGCACAAGATGATCATCTACACGGTCTGTCGCGAAGAATTCGATCTTCTCGGCTACGAGCGGTAATTTTCCGAGAATCTCTGAGACGAAGTGCGCATCCTGAGCTTGTGCGTGGCGTCAGCGGGGCCGCAGCGCGCGCGAGGTTGATGTCCGGCCGGCGCATCACGATGTCGCGCGGCGCAGGCTGAAGTTCCTTGTGTCGAAAGTACGGTTCTGCGAACACCCGCGCCGCCGCAGCAACGTTCCGTTTGGCGGCCGATGGACCAGACGCAGGCATCCGGCGGCCGAAGTGCCGTCCTTCGGCTTCCGCATGCGCACGCTCGCTCTGGGCAATGGCATCGCTGCCACAGCCCGGCGTGGCGCAGTCATCAGCAACGGCTTTTGTGCAGATTTGAGACAAGAAGCTAGTCATGCGCGGCCGTACGGTTTGGATCACCGCCTGCTACGCAATGTTCGTGCCCGGGCGCGAGCCGCGTTTCCCAACATCACCCGTACCGCTCCTCCTTCCAGGGATCGCCTTCATTGTGATAGCCGCGGGTTTCCCAGAAACCCGGCTGATCGCGATCGTGGAAGACGATGCGCGTCACCCACTTGGCGCTCTTCCAGAAGTACCAGCGCGGGATGACGACCCGAACGGGCCCGCCATGCTCACGCGGAATCGGCCTGCCTTCCCACGAATGCGCAAGCAGCACATCCGGACCGGCAAAGACTTCCAATTTCACGTTTGTGGTGTAGCCGTCATAGGAGTGAAAGACGACGTGCTGCGCATCGTGCTTTGGCCTCACCAGATCGAGCAAGGCGCGGCTTGCGACGCCCTGCCAGCGATTGTCGAAGCGGCTCCAGGCGGTGACGCAGTGGATGTCGCTGACGATTTCCGTCTGCGGCAGCGTCATGAATTGCGGCAGGGTGAGCGCCACCGGATTTTCGACCAGCCCGAGGATTTGCAGCCGCCAGTTTTCCGGCCGGACGTCCGGCTGCACGCCAAGATCGAGCACCGGCCAGTTCTTTGCCTCGCGCTGGCCCGGCGGCAGCCGATTTTTGTGCTCGGTGTCTGCATGACCGGTGAGGAGTCTGCCCTCTTCCGCCCATTTTTCTTTGGCGCGAATAAGCTTGTCTTTCACCTGGCCGATCAGGTCAGGCGTGTCGTCGTCGCTCATGGGCACAGCATGCCCAAGCGAGCGGCGATTGGCGAGCGGCGCCTGTGCTTCAGCGGCGGGTGATCATCACCCGATCTGCCAGGCGGCGATGATGGTGCCAATGGAAGAACACCTGGGCCCGATGTCCTGCGCGGAGCGCATGGAATGACACCCTGTGGTGGCCCATACGGAAGGTGGTTCGTCCCCACACCTGGAACTGGTGGTGGATTCTGCGATGGCGCAACGTAAAGCGATGGCTCGCGTGGCTGACCCAGATGACGGTGCCATGCTCCAACGACGGCCCGGCGGATTGCACAGGCTGCAGCTTGCCGATCCCTATGCCCGAGTCCGGGCCGGAGCTGCCGAAAGAATGAAGCTTACCCCAGCCGGGCGGAGGAGGAGGCGGAGGAGGAGGCGCGCCCATTTTTCCGACGCCACCCTTTCCGATGCCGGTGCCGGAATCCGGATTGCCGCCCCCGCCGGCCTGGGCGAATGCTCCAGTTATGCCTGCCGCGGCGAAGGCCGCGACCACAATGGCGCTCACGATGAACCGGTTCATGTGCCCCTCCCCACAATCAAATCAAATGCAGTGTACTCCAATCGACAATCGGCCGAAACGGGCAAACGACGGAACGACCAGATTCTGCTAGAGTGACTTTCTGGTTAGGGCGGGCCCAGACGGAAAATCACATGCTGAAGCGGCTTCTTGAGGTCGTGCAGTCGCGGAAAGTGGACCGCATCGCAGCCGGTTACGCCGTTTGCGGCTGGCTGCTGGTGCAGGCCGCGTCTATTGCGCTGCCGACCTTTGGGGCTCCGGACTGGATCCTGAAGGCGCTGATCGTGTTTCTGGTGCTCGGCTTTCCCGTGGTGATCGGCGCAGGCTGGATGAGCGCGCCGCATTTGGCAGTCGAGCCGGTGCCGCTGAAGCCGGGCCGCGCCATCGCCATCGTCGTCGTTGTTTTGGTAGCCGTACTGTCCGTCGGTGAATTGGCCTATTGGATTTCCCGGCATGAACATGGTGTTCCGGTTGCGGAAGCCTCCGCCGCGCCGCCGCCAGTGGCGGCCGCCTCCATCGCCGTGCTGCCCTTCGTCAATATGAGCGGCGATCGGTCGAAGGATTACTTCTCCGACGGCATGTCGGAAGAGTTGCTCAATGACCTCGCGAACCTGCCGCAACTGCGCGTTGCTGCCAGGACGTCGTCTTTTGTCTTCAAGGGCAAGAATGAAGATGCCACCACGATTGCGCGGCGGCTGGGTGTGCGCTCGGTCCTCGAAGGCAGCGTGCGCGAGGAGGGCAGCCATCTGCGCATCCATGCCGAGCTGATCAACGGTGCCGACGGCTACGATCTGTGGTCCGCCAGCTTTGATCGCGATATGACCGATGCGCTGGCCGTGCAGGACGAGATCGCGCGCGCGATCGTGGCGGCGCTGACGCACAAACTGCTGCCGCCCGGCAAAGTGATCGCGAACCGCCCGACCACCATCGATCCGCAAGCGTACCGCGAGTATCTGGCGGCGCAATTCGCGCTCGGGCCGCGCACCCAGGCCGGATCGCAAAAGGCTGTGGAGTTGTTCCAGAACGCCGTCGCGCGCCAGCCCGACTTCGCCGATGCTTATGCGGGACTCGCGCGCGCCTACATCAATGTCGCCGACTACCAGGGCTCCAAGAAAGAGCTGGTGGGATCGGCAGAAGCAGCATTGGCGCGCGCCCTGGCGCTGGACCCGAAAAATCTCGATGCGCTCGCCGTCCACCTCGACCTGGCGCTACATCGCATGGATTGGCGGGTGGCGATGTCGGACGCTGCGCGGATGCAGCGGATCAACCCGCACAATCTGGCGGTGTTGCATGAGTTGTTCCGGTTCTATCAGGCGCTGGGCTTCCCTGAGGAGGCGCTCGCCGCTGCTCAGGGTGCAGCGCAACTCAATCGGCTGTCGTTCGTCGATCTGCTGAACGTCGCCACCGGCTTCAATCACCTCAACCGCTTTGCGGAAGCTGCCAAGGCGGGAGAGGATGCGCTGGCGTTGGAGCCGAACCAGCCGGACATTCTGGCGTATCTCTGTACGGCCTACGCACACAGCAATCAGGCGGCCAAGGCGCATGCCATCGAGGCGCAACTCGTGACGATGCGGCAGAACGAGGATGTCGAAGGTTGTCGCTTCGACATTGCCGTCGGCGAAGGACGAAGAGCAGACGCGATCGCGACGCTGAGCCTGCTGGCCGCGGAGTTTCCGAACGGCGACCTTTACGCAACCGAGATTGGAGACAATTACGCGGTGGCGGGAGATTACGACAGCGCAATCGGCTGGTTGAACAAGGCGTACGATCTGCGCGAGTTTGTGCTGTTCACCATTCCCTACGACAAGGCCATTCCGTCGGACTTCTTCGACACCCCGGGCTGGAAGACGTTGTGGCAGCGTCCGCTGGCGCTGGAATGGCGCTCGGCCCATGACGATCTTGCCGCAACGCTGGCGGCTGCCCACCCGCCGAGCTGAGGCGCGAAACTCAGCCCTTCTCGCGCATCAGGCGAGCCTTCTGGCGGGACCAGTCGCGCTGCTTTTCGGTCTCGCGCTTGTCGTGCAGCTTCTTGCCCCGCGCCACGCCCAGCTCGCATTTCGCGATCCCCTTCCGCGTGAAGTAGACCCGCAACGGGATGAGCGTCAGGCCCTCGCGCTGGATGGCAATGGACAGCCGCTTCACCTCACCCTTGCGCACGAGCAGCTTGCGCGCTCGCCGCGGCTCGTGATTGAAGCGGTTCGCCATCGTGTATTCGGGGATGTAGGCGTTGACGAGGAATATCTCGCCGTCCTTGGCGTGGGCGTAGGATTCGGCGATGTTCGCCTTGCCGCTGCGCAAGCTCTTCACTTCCGATCCCATCAACTGCAACCCCGCCTCGAGCGTGGACTCGATGGCGTAGGCGTACCGGGCCTTGCGGTTGTCGGCGACGACCTTGCGCTCATCGTCCATTTTCTTTTTGGCCATGTTCAGTGGGCCAAGCTCTTGAATGACGGGATGCCCCCCTCCCCTCGCGGGAGGGGGCAAATTCGAGTGCGCCAGCACGAAGAATTTGGGAGAGGGGCATCGCGACGAACGCCCCCTCCCCCAAGCATTTCATGCCCCGCACGAAATGCTTGCCCCCTCCCGCAAGGGGAGGAGGAATTCAAAGTTGAAGCTTCACGATGACTCACAACAGCCCGGCCGAGACCATGGCGGCTTTCACCTTGGCCTGCGCGGACTCGGTTGCCGGCATCATGGGCGAGCGGAGCTCGTTGTGGCAGAGACCGAGCAGCGATGCCGCATACTTCACGCCGGCCGGACTCGGCTCGAGGAACAGCGCATCGTGCAGCGGCATGAGCTTGTCCTGCAGCGCAAGGGCGGAAGCGAAGTCGCCCTTCATGCAAGCCTCCTGGAATTGCGCGCAGAGCCGCGGCGCGACGTTGGCGGTGACAGAGATGCAACCATGGCCGCCATGCGCCATGTAGCCCAACGCCGTTCCATCCTCGCCCGACAACAGCCGCCATTCCCTGCCGCACGCGAGACGCTCTCTGCTGGGACGCGCAAGATTGGCGGTCGCGTCCTTGACGCCGATGATGTTGGGGATGTCGTTCAGCCGCGCCATCGTCTCAACCGAGATGTCCACGATTGCACGGCCGGGGATGTTGTAGACAATGATCGGGATATCGACGGCCTCGGCAATCGTGGCGAAGTGGCGGTAGATGCCCTCCTGCGATGGCTTGTTGTAGTAGCCGGTCACGGAGAGCACGGCGTCGGCGCCGACGTCCTTGGCGTGCTTCGTCAGCATCAGCGCCTCGGCGGTGGAGTTGGAGCCGGCGCCGGCGATCACCGGCACGCGCCCATTGGCCTCCGTCACGCACATCTCCACCACCCACATGTCCTCCTCGTGAGAGAGTGTGGGGGCCTCACCCGTGGTGCCGCAGGGCACGAGGCCGTGCGATCCTTCCGCGATCTGCCAGGCCACAAGCTTACGGAATGCGTCGTCGTCGACGTCGCCGTTGTGCATTGGCGTGATGAGGGCGGGAATGGAGCCTTTGAGACGATCGCGCAGATCGCGCATGAAATGATCCGTTTTCAGTGAATCCATAAAAATAGCGCCCGCTGCGGCAAAGCGGCAAGGCGAGGCTGGCCGCAAATTGATCTAGACGCTAACTTTATCGCGTCGCGCGCCGTTCGCGACACTCAAACCAGACAATCGGGGCGTCCATGCGTCTTCTCCGTGTCACCTTGATGGCCACGGCTGCTCTTGCCTTCGGAGCAGCCGCCGCCGCCGGCCAGCCTCAGAACGGCCTGCCGCCGGGTGTCGTGCTGAGGGGCGGTGTCATCACGATGGCGCCGATCTCGGACGATGCGGGAGACCGCGGCCCCGCCATCACCGCCGAACGGCGGCCGGGCCTGGTGCGCTACCTGAGCGCCGCCGATCATGACCTCTATCTGAAGGCCTTCGCAGCGGCAGATCACGGCGATTGGATCGCGGCAAGAGGACTGGCCGATCAGGGCCACGATCCGATCGCGCGGCGACTTATCGAATGGCGCTACCTGCTGGACAAGAACAGCGGCGCGTCTTTCGCGGAGATCAGCGCGTTCGTGAAGGCCAATCCGGACTGGCCGGCGCGCGACACGCTGTTCTCCCGCGCCGAAGCCGCGATGGATCCGAACATGGATGCCCACGCCGTGCTCGCCTTCTTTTCGGGGCGCGAACCTGCTTCGGCGATCGGCAAGGTGCGGCTTGGCGAGGCGTATCTTGCCACCGGCAACACCGCGAAAGGCCGCGATCTCATCCGCACCGCCTGGATCGAAGGCGATTTCGAACCGCCGCAGGAGTTCGCCGTCATCCAACGCCATGGCGACATCCTGACACCGGATGTCGACCGGGCGCGCCTCAATCGTCTCCTGTTCGACAACGACCTGTCCGCGGCGCGGCGGGAAATGGCGCGCGTGCCGGCGGAGACGCAGCGACTCGCCAACGTCCGGCTGACGCTGCACGTCAATCCGTATCAGGGCGTCAAGATGCTCGACACCTTGCCGCCGTCGCTGCAGATCGATCCAGGGCTGTTGTTCGACCGCACCAAGCTGCTACGTCAGCAGAACACGGTCGATGCCATTCCGCCCCTGCTGTCGAAGATGCCGATCCGGCAGATGGCGGAAATCGATCCCGGCCGCTGGTGGAGCGAGCTCAGTCAGGCCGCGCGTACCGCGCTGCAAACGAAGAGCTACAACACGGCCTACCAGCTCGTTCGCGACACGGGCCTTTCCGCGGCTGACGGCGTCGATTACGCCGAAGCGGAATTCATGGCTGGATGGCTGGCGCTGCGCTTCCTGCACGAGCCGGCGGCCGCGCACACCCACTTCCTCAACATCGCGAAGAACTTCACGCATCCGATCAGCGCCTCTCGCGGCTACTACTGGGCAGGACGGGCAAGCGAGGCGGCTGGCAATACTGCAATCGCCGTGCAGGAATATCGCGAGGCGGCGAAATCTCCGGAGACGTTTTATGGCGAGCTGGCGCTCGCCAGGATCGATCCTACACCCACGCTGCATTTGGCGGACACACCGGTCGAGACGGCGGCCGCCAACAAGGCCGCGTACGAACAGCGCGATCTGACCCGCGCCGAGCATGTGCTTGGCGATCTGGGCATGGTGAGCCTGTTACGCGCGTTCGCCGTGCACGATGCGGAGGAGAACACCGATCCGCGGCATGTGAAGCTGCTCGCATCCGATCTCGCCGATATGGGATTCAAGGATGTCGCCCTGCGCGTGGCCAAGCAGGCGAGCTACACCGGCACGAATTTCTTCAGCTACCTGCACCCGGTGATCGCGCTGCCGGCCTACAGGGGCCCCTCGCCTGCGCCCGATACGGCCCTCGTGCTGGGCATCATCCGGCAGGAGACGGAATTCGATCCGTCATCGGTGAGCGGCGCCGGCGCGCGCGGCCTGATGCAGCTGATGCCCTCCTCGGCAAAGCGATCAGCGGGATTGGCCGGCGTGGCGTACCGGCCGAACGATCTCCTCAGCGACACGACCTACAACGAGCAGCTCGGCATGGTGGAGTTGTCGGACGACCTCGCCACATTCGGCGGCTCCTACTTTCTGGCCGCCGCGGCGTACAACGCCGGCAAAGCCAATGTGAACCGCTGGCTCGACACCTATGGCGATCCGCGCAGCCCGAGTGTCGATCCGATCGACTGGATCGAGGAGATTCCGTTCAAGGAAACGCGGAATTACGTGCAGCGCGTGCTGGAGAATACGGAAGTGTATCGCAACCGGCTTTCCGGCCGTGACGAACCGTTGCGGATCGTGGCTGATCTTTACCGGCCGCGCGCGCCGGAAGTGAGAGTGCTGCCGGCTCCGTCCATCCGCGCCGGCAAGATCGACGAGGACGACGGCTCGGTTGCCAGAAAGTAGGGTTGCCTAGACGGCTGTCTTGAAGAACGAGAGGAATTCGCGCGCCATGCGCTGGGCTTCGGCGATCTGGCTGGTGCTCATCTCGCGCGAAATCTGCGCCCGCCAGTTCTTGGCGATTTCGCTGCCGCGCAGCGCCGCCAGATTGAACCATTTGTGAGCGGCCACATAGTCCACGCTCACACCCTGCCCTGTCGAATAAGCCAGGCCCAGATTGTAAAGAGCCTCAGCGCGACCCTTTCTGGCATCGTTCTCGTACTGCGCCAGCGAATCGACATCGATGCATGCCATCGCGTCCCCCTAAGGCCGGATTCTCCGGCCTGTCCACCTCTGTGTTCCGCAGGACCATTCCCGAGAAACGCGTGGATCGTTGTGCCGGAGAAGCTAAGGCGCGGTTAACGGCCCTAAACGTTGATGCGAGTCAAATGTTAGGATTTCTACTTAAAATCGCGCCCGCTTGCTTCTTGATCGGCGGGAAAAAACCTTCCGCGGGGCGCGCTCACGATCTTCGGGTGGCTTGGCCGCGGCCGCTCTGCCTTGCATACGCACGGACAGAGCAGCCGCGACTTTGCCTATAAGGCGCTGCCCGCAAACGCGGGCAGCAAGGTAAGTCTTACGCCTTCTTCTTCGCGCGACGCTTCTTTGTCTTGCGCGCGGCGGGACGTGCGGACGCGGCCTTACGCGTGGCCTTCCGCTTGGCGCCGCCCTTTTTCTTTTTTGCAGTCATTGGCATGTCAAACGACTCCTCTTTGGAATTGGGTCATGCGACTCGCACGCCCCAAAACGTTGAGAATATGGAAGAATTTTTCTTGACCTTGCAATAGCGGGGGGCGATGCGGAAAGGTCACAGGCGGGCGATCATCATAAAACACTGTGTTTTACAGCGATTCAGGGTATCGTCAGTAGACGGATGAAAAAGCCTGCACCATTGGTCGCCAGCCGTCAACGCTTGAAAATGTGCGAATCAACCCTCGTCGGTGATTCCAAGACGGGACTTCACCAGGTCGTTGACGACGCCCGGATTTGCTTTTCCGCCGGTCTCTTTCATCACCTGACCGACAAACCAACCGGCGAGTTTTGGTTTCTGTTTTGCCTGTTCGACCTTGTCGGGATTCGCGGCGATGACGCGATCCACAGCCGCTTCGATCGCAGATGTATCGGTGACCTGGCGAAGCCCGCGCGCGTCGACGATGGCGCGCGGATCGCCCCCATCGCTCCAGACGATGTCGAGAAGGTCCTTCGCGATCTTGCCACTGATCACGTTCTCGGCGAGCAGCGCGAGGACGGCGGCGTTCTGAGCCGGCGAGACGGGGCTGGTGGCGACGCTGAGGCCAGCCTTATTCAGACGGCCAAACACCTCATTGTTCAACCAGTTAGCGGCGGACTTGGCCTCCGCCCCCTCGGCCAGCATCGCCTCGAAATAGTCGGCCGTTTCCCTTTCGGCGACGAGCACCGCGGCGTCGTAGGCCGAAAGCCCAAGCCGCACGAAGCGCGCCTTCTTCTCGTCCGGCAGCTCAGGCAAGGAGCGCGCGATGCCGTCGATCCACGCCTGATCGAGTTCGAGCGGCAGAAGATCGGGGTCTGGGAAATAGCGATAGTCGTGCGCCTCTTCCTTCGAGCGCATGGAACGCGTCTCGCCGGCGCGAGAATCGAACAACCGGGTCTCCTGGTTGATCCTGCCGCCGGACTCGAGGATATCCACCTGCCGCCGCGCTTCGTACTCCACGGCTAACGCGATGAACCGCAGCGAGTTCACATTCTTGATCTCGCAGCGCGTGCCGAGGTGCTTGAAGTCCCCGCTTTCGCGGAATTTCTCGTAGCCGCCGGTCCGGCACACCGACACGTTCACGTCGGCGCGCATGGAGCCCTCGTCCATGTTGCCGTCGCAGGTGCCGAGATAGCGCACGATGGCGCGCAGCTTGCGCAGGAAGGCGGCTGCTTCTTCGGACGATCGCATGTGCGGCTTGGTCACGATCTCCATCAGCGCCACGCCGGAGCGATTGAGATCGACGTAGGAATAGTCCGGATGCTGGTCGTGCAGCGACTTGCCGGCATCCTGCTCGAGATGCAGCCGCTCGATGCCGACACGGATGGAGACCCCGTCCGCGAGATCGATCGTGACCTCGCCCTCGCCCACGATGGGCTGCTTGTACTGGCTGATCTGATAGCCCTGCGGCAGATCGGGGTAGAAATAGTTCTTCCGGTCGAACACGGAGCGGTGGTTGATCTTGGCCTTAAGGCCAAGCCCGGTCTTGATCGCCTGCTCCACGCAGAAGCGATTGATCACCGGCAGCATGCCCGGCATGGCGGCATCGACGAAACTGACCTGGGAATTGGGCTCGGCGCCGAAACCGGTGGCCGCGCCGGAGAACAGCTTGGCGTTCGACAGCACCTGGGCATGGACCTCCATACCGATGACGATCTCCCATTCGCCGGTCTGGCCCTTGATGGTCTTGGCGCCGCGTTCGCTCATGCGCTCCACCATTTCTGCGGCCGGGCGGTGAAGTTGGCGGCCAGCTCGATGGCGCGGCCGGCGCGCAGCACGGTGGCCTCATCGAACGCCTTGCCGATCACCTGAAGGCCGAGCGGAAGGCCATCCTCCGTCAAACCGGCGGGTACGGCGATGCCAGGAATGCCGGCGAGGTTCACCGTCACCGTGAACACATCGTTCAGGTACATGGACACCGGATCGTTGCTCTTCTCGCCAAGCGCGAAGGCGGGGCCCGGTGTGGCGGGCGTCAGCAGCACGTCGCATTTCTGATAAGCCTGCTCGAAATCATGCTTGATCAGCGTGCGGATCTTCTGCGCGCGCGTGTAGTACGCATCGTAGTAGCCTGAGGAGAGCACGTAAGTGCCGATCAGGATGCGGCGCTGGACCTCCGCGCCAAATCCTTCCGCACGGGACTTCTCGTACAGATCGGTCAGATCGTGCGTACCTTTTGCGCGGTGACCGTATCGCACGCCGTCATAGCGCGCGAGGTTGGACGAAGCCTCCGCCGGCGCCACAATGTAATAGGCGGGCAGTGCATATTTGGTGTGCGGCAACGAGACATCGACAATCTCGGCACCCTGCGCCTTCAGCCACTCCGCCCCTCTGGCCCATAACGCATCGATCTCTGGCGGCGCACCGTCGATGCGGTACTCCTTGGGGATTCCGACGCGCAGGCCCTTTACGCCCTGTTCCAAGGTCGCCTCGTAATCCGGCACCGGAAGATCGACGCTGGTAGAGTCCTTGTCGTCCACACTCGCCGTGTGGCGCAGCAGGATGGCGGTGTCGCGCACAGTGCGCGCCATCGGTCCCGCCTGATCGAGTGATGAGGCAAACGCGACAATGCCCCAGCGCGAACAGCGTCCGTAGGTCGGTTTCAGGCCAACGATGCCGGCGACAGCGGCGGGCTGGCGGATCGAGCCGCCGGTGTCGGTTCCGGTTGCGCCCAGGCAGAGATTGCCGCTGACGGCCGCCGCCGACCCGCCGGACGATCCGCCCGGCACCAGATTCTGGTTCGAATTGCGCGCGCGCCACGGATTGATTACGGGCTTGAAGTAGCTCGTCTCGTTCGAGGAGCCCATGGCGAACTCGTCCATGTTCGTCTTGCCCAGCATAACCGCACCGGCGTCCCACAGATTTTGCGAAACCGTCGCCTCATATGGCGGTACGAAATTGTTGAGGATGTGCGAGCCTGCCGTGGTGCGCACGCCTTTGGTGCAGAACAAATCCTTGATGGCGAGCGGCAATCCTTCCAGCGGCCGCGCTTCACCCCGCGCTATCCGGTCGTCGGATTCCTTCGCCATGTCGAGCGCGCGCTCCGGCGTTTCGGTGACAAACGCGTTCAAGGTGCGCGCGTTCTCGATGGCGCCGACGAAGGCCTTGGTCAGTTCGGTGGACGAGACTTTCTTCGCGCGCACGGCATCGCGCGCTTCGGCCAGGGTGAATTCGGTCAAATCGCTCATGCCGCGGTCGCCTCGCGCATGAGCGGCTTTGCGTAGAACACCGACCAGCCGGTATCCGGATAGTCGAGCACAGGACCGCAGCGTTCAAATCCGGCGCGCTCGTACACCCGATACGCAGCCGCATGGCGATCACCGGTTTCCAGAACGAGTTGCGTCAGGCGTTCGGCCCGCGCGAGCCTCTCGATTTCGAGCACGATGCGGCCACCGATGCCACGACCCTGATGGGATGGCCTCGTGTACATCCGCTTCACCTCGCCGACGCCGCCGGCGTGCCGCTTTACCGCGCCGCAGCCAATCGCCACGCCGTCCTCGCGCGCTACCAAGACCGTCATCGATGGCGCTGCCATCTCCTCGACGGTGAGATGGAAGCAGTGCTCGGCCGGCGTGAGTTCGAGCAGCGCGGCGTTCAGCTCCTCGATCAGCGCCCGAAACTCGCCGGTCCTCGGGCTCTCGATGGCGATGGACATGGCCATGGCTACTCCACCACCTTCGGCACGACGAAGAAATTGTCTTCGGTCTGCGGGGCGTTGGCGACAATGGCGTTCGCATCCCCGCCGGCCGTCACCACGTCCTCACGCATCTTGAGCTTCTGCGCGACCACGCTGGTCATCGGCTCGACGCCCTCGACATTCACTTCCTGAAGCTGCTCGATCCAACTCAGGATGCCGTTGAGCTCGGCCATCATAGGCTCGACGCGCTCCTCGGGAAGCGCGATGCGGGCCAGTTTGGCGATGCGGCGAACAGTGGCCTTGTCGACGGACATGGGTCCAAGCTGCTAGGGATGCGAGCAGTCTGCCTAGCAACCTTGCCGCCGCGCTGGCAAGCGAGCCACGCGTCGCGGGGAGCCGATATGCCGCTTGCGGTTACCGGAATCGATCACGTGCAGATCGCCGTGCCAAGGCGGCTTGAGGCGGAATGTCTCGCCTTCTATCGGCAGGTGTTCGGATTTCGGGAAATCCCCAAGCCGGAGGAACTGCGCGGGCGCGGCGGCGCCTGGTTCGAGGTGGCGCCCGGCGGGATGCAGATGCATATCGGCGTGGATCCGGAGCCGTCGCCGAAGAGCAAGCGGCATGTCTGCTTTCTGGTCGAGAATGTGTCTGCCGCGCGCGCCGAGATGGAGGCCCGCGGCATCGCCATAGAAGACGAAAGCGTGGCAGAGGGCCTGCACCGAATCTTCGTCCGCGACCCCGCCGGCAACCGCATCGAGATCGGAACGCGGCTGTGATGATACGCGCGCTTTTACCTCCCCTTCTGTGGGGAGGTCGGCGAGCGAAGCGAGCCGGGTGGGGGGCGGTGCACGCCAATTCCGCTGCCCCCCACCCGATCCGCCTTCGTGCTTTGCACTCAGCCGGACCGACCTCCCCACAGAGGGGGAGGTAATGAATATCGTCGACCTTTCAGCATTGCGCACACAGATCGAAAAGGGCCAGCGGTTGCTCGGCCTCGATCTGGGCGAGAAGACCATCGGGCTGGCGCTCTCCGACACGCTGCTCACGGTCGCGACGCCGTATGAGACGCTGAAGCGCGGCAAGTTCACCGCCGATGCCGCGAGGCTCGACGAGATCGTCGCCAGAGAACGTGTCGGCGGCCTGGTGATCGGCCTGCCGCTCAACATGGACGGGAGCGACGGCCCCTCGGCGCAGTCCGCCCGCGCCTTTGCTCGCAATTTCGCCGCGCGGTCACCGCTGCCGCTGGTGCTGTGGGATGAGAGGCTCTCCACCGCCGCGGTCCAGCGCGACATGATCGCCGCCGATGCCAGCCGCAAGCGCCGCGCCGCGTCTGTGGATAAAGTCGCCGCAGCTTACATTCTCCAGGGCGCACTCGAGGCTATGCGCAACTTGCCGCGATCATAGCCCAACCCTATAAACCTTCCTTTGATGCGATCGCTCCGCCACGTCACCTCCATCAACGATCTCACCTTGCCGGAGATCGAAACGGTTTTCTCTCAGGCCGATCGCTATCTTGCCGAGTTGGGCGACGCCGACATTCCCTACCGCATCGGGGCAAGCTCGGACGATTGTGCCGGCGCCATCATGGCGACGTTGTTCTACGAGCCGAGCACACGGACGCGGCTGTCCTTCGAAAGCGCGATGCTCAGGCTCGGCGGCAGGGCGATTTCCAGCGCCGATCCCGCGACCAGTTCCGCCGCAAAGGGCGAAAGCCTAGCCGATACGGTGCGCGTGGTGTCCAACTACGCTGACATCCTGGTGATCCGCCATCCGCGCGACGGCGCCGTGAAACTGGCGGCGCAATACGCCAGCGTGCCCGTCATCAACGGCGGCGACGGCGCACACGAACACCCCACCCAGACACTCTGCGATCTCTTCACCTTGAAGCGCGAGAACAAGACGCTGAAGAATCTCAACGTCGCGGTATCGGGTGACCTGCGCGGCAGCCGCACGATCCATTCTTTCGTCTATGCGCTGGCGCGGTTCGGCGCCAATATTCTCACCATGCCGGCAAAGGGTATGGGACTGCCCGAGCACGTCGCCTGGCGGCTGCGCCACGAATTCCATAGCCAGGCGGCGCCGAAGCAGAAATTCGCGGGCGATGCCTCAATCGATGCCGTGTACGTGACCGCCGAGGAGCCGCACCAGCTTTCGCTCTATACGCCGGAAGGCAAACTGAAAGCCAAGCTGTCGAAGGAAATCGACGTCCTCTACATGACGCGATTCCAGAAGGAGCGCTGGAGCGAAGCGGCCAAGGACTATCCGAAAGTGGATGCGAAGCTTCTGCGCGGCAGCCGCTTCCGCAACACGAGCGTGCTGCATCCGCTGCCCCGGGTCGGCGAGCTGGACGTATCGTTCGATCAGGACAGCCGCGCCGCCTATTTTCGGCAGGCGGCTTACGGCGTGCCGATCCGCATGGCACTGATTTCCTTGCTACTGAAATCCGGCAAGGAGGCGCTCGCCCGGTTCAACGGCGGCTTTCGCGATGGGACGCCGGTTTACGAACAGCCGCGCGGGCTCGGCCTGCTGTGCGGCAATGCAAATTGCATCAGCCACGATCCCCTTGAGGCGGCGAACGCAGTTCCGAAATTCCAACTGATCGCGGCGGCGCCGCCGCGCCTGCGCTGCTTCTATTGCGAAACCGACATCGAAAGCTTCGCGATCGGTCACAAGCGCAGCAAGCGCTACGAACACGCGGCTGAGGCGGGCGAAAAGCCCATAGGCGATCTGGTGTTTTTCGCCGATGCGCTGGCGGCCGAGCATCATGGCTACAAACGCGCCGCCACAGCGCCTCCTCGCAAGGTCGCGTCCCGCTGATGCGCGACCTGGCGCTAGCACTCCTGTTTGGATATTTGCTCGGCTCCATTCCGTTCGGTTGGATATTCGGTTGGCTCGCCGGCGCTGGCGATGTGCGAAAGATCGGCTCCGGCAGCATCGGGGCCACGAATGTTCTGCGCACCGGCAACTACTGGGCGGCCGCGGCCACGGTGATCTGCGACGCCGGCAAAGGCGCGGCGGCCGTCCTCCTCGCGCGCCGGTTCGGCGCCGAAGCTGCCGTCGTTGCGGGAATCGGCGCGTTCCTCGGGCATCTGTTTCCGGTGTGGCTGAAGTTTCACGGCGGCAAGGGGGTGGCCACTGCGGCGGGTGTGCTCTTCGCCTTCTATTGGCCGGCCGCGCTGATGGCTTTCGCAACGTGGCTGGTCGTGGCCGGCCTCTCGCGCATTTCTTCGCTGGCGGCCCTTGTCACGGCGCTTGCAGCACCGATTTATTTCGCCTTGTTCAGCAACCGCCTCTATGCGCTGGCAGCGCTCGTGCTCGCGATTCTGATCTTCATCTCTCATCGGGCCAATATCGCGCGCCTGCTGAAAGGCGAAGAGCCGCGCATCGGCAAGAAAGCGCAGGCGTGATGCAGCTTTCCGATCGCGAGCGGCGAGACTGGCTGCGGCTCGCCCGCACGCCCAATGTGGGGCCTGTCACCTTCGCGGCGCTCATCGCGCGGTTCGGCAGCGCCGCGCGTGCGCTCGATGCCATACCCAAACTGGCCAGACGTGGAGGTGCTTCCAAATTCGACGTGGCGTCCGCGGCGGAGGTCGAAGCGGAACTTGAATCATTGGCAACAGCCGGGGGCTGCATGATCGCCTCGTGCGAGCCGGAATTTCCCAGCGGCCTGGCGGCACTTGATCCTCCGCCGCCGATGATTGCCGTGCTTGGCGATCCGGTGCTGTTTCAGCGCGAGATGGTTGCCATCGTTGGAGCGCGCAATGCCTCCGCGCTGGGCCGCAAATTCGCAGCGACGCTGGCGGCTGATCTCGGCAAGCGGAGTGTCGTTGTGGTGTCAGGCATGGCGCGCGGCATCGACGCGGCCGCACACGAAGCGTCGCTGAAGAGCGGCACGGTCGCCGTCCTTGCCGGTGGTGTCGACAACATCTACCCGCCGGAGAACGCGCCCCTGTATGAACGGCTGCGCAACGAAGGGGCAATCGTGTCGGAGATGCCTCTTGCCACCACGCCGCAGGCACGCCACTTCCCGCGGCGCAACCGCATCATCTCAGGGATGTCCCGCGGAGTGGTCGTTGTGGAGGCCGCGAAAGGATCCGGTTCGCTGATCACGGCCAACTACGCGCTCGAGCAGGGCCGCGAAGTGTTCGCGGTACCGGGCTCGCCGCTTGATCCGCGAGCCCGTGGAACCAACCGGCTCATCCGCGAAGGCGCGACGTTGGTTGAGTCGGCTGACGATGTCTTCAGCGTACTAAAGCCGATGCTCGGCAGCAGCTTTGCCGAGCCGGAGCGGGAGCCGCACGTCAGGCATGGCCTGGATGAGGACTTGGCGGATGCGGACCTGACGGCACTGCGCGAAGCGGTTCTCGAGCTGCTCGCCTACAGTCCTGTCGAGGTGGATGACCTCGTTCGCCAAACCGGTGCTGCGGTCACCGCGGTCCTCGCGGCACTGCTGGATCTGGAGCTTGCCGGCCGCGTGCAACGGCACCCCGGCAATCGGGTCTCACTTGCGTGACCGGTTTGAGGTGGACTCCGCGACCAGCCGTTCCGCCTCTGCCGCGGCCGCATCGAGGAGTTCGGCGAGACGATGATGACGCTGCCGGATGGCCATCGCCCTCAGGCCGTCCAGCAGATCCTTGGTGTAATTGGCGGTCTCGCTTGCCGATACGCCGCCGCCGGATCGCCGCGGTGGACGAAATGTTTCGGTTGGTGGGACTCGCATGGGGACCCGACTCGTGACAACTCAAATGTCTTTACTAGCCCATGGTGACAACCACAAGTAGCGCTCGTCGATTCCATGCGGAAGGAGCTTCGTGGAATTCAGCCTGGCTTTTCGCTGTCAGCCAGTGCCCGGCCCACAGCATCCGCCAGCGCGGAGATTTGGTACGGCTTCCGCAGAACCGGGAAGCGCCGCTCCGGGATCTCGACGGCATTCGCATAACCGGTGGTAAGCAAGATCGGCATACCCGGGTAGCGCTCGGCGATCATCCCGGCCAGCTGGAGACCGTTGATGTCTCCGGGCATCACCACATCCGTGAACACCAGGTCGATGTGGGCACCTTGTTCCAGAGTTCGAAGCGCCGCCTGAGCGCCGTCAACGACCACGACCGTATAACCGATCTGTTCCAGCAGCATTGAGCTGACCTTGGCAACCTCGGGATTATCCTCGACGACCAGGATGGTGCCCGACGCCTGGGACTGACCGGCCGCCGGTAGCGATGTATCCGCGGCTGGTTGCTTATGCGTGCGGGGCAGGTACATGGTCACCGTTGTCCCGCGGCCGAGCTCACTGACAACTGAGATTCCGCCCTTCGACTGGGTGCAGAAGCCATATACCTGCGACAGCCCCAACCCGCTGCCTTTTCCAACCTGTTTGGTGGTGAAAAACGGCTCGAAAATCCGGGGCAGGATGTCGGGCGCAATCCCTTGGCCGGTATCCGACACAGAGACAGCCACGAACTGGCCGGTCAAAGGCGGTGTGCCTTCGCCCGACAGCCGCACATCCTTCGCCGAAACCCCCAGCGTGCCGCCTTTTGGCATTGCGTCACGCGCGTTGACCACCAGGTTGACGAGCGCGAGCTCGAATTCGGTAGGGTCCAACTCGACCGGCCATAACTCGTGATCGACATCGAAACTCAGATCTACTAGGCCTCCGGCGGTCGCCGCCAACAGTTCGCGGCAGGCATTCACCCGCTCGCGGATGTCGGCGACAACGGCGTTAAGCGGCTGGCGGCGCGAAAAGGCGAGAAGCTGACGCGTCAATTTCGCGCCGGCATCGGCTGCGGTTTCGATCGCTTCCAGTGACCGCAGATCCTTCGCCTCTGACGTGCGGCGCTTCATCATCTGCGCTTGGCCGCCGACAACCATAAGCAAGTTATTGAAATCATGCGCGATTCCGCCAGTCAGCATGCTGAGGGCTTCGAGCCGCTGCGACTGAGCGAGCTGCTCTTGCGATTTCTGCAGTGCGATCTGCGCCTCTCGACGCTCAGTGATATCGCGGGTGATTTTCGCGAACCCTATGAGCTGGCCGTGCTCGTCCCGAATGGCGTCGATGATGGCATTCACCCACAACAATGATCCGTCCTTACGCACCCGCCAACCTTCCGCCTCGTAGCGTCCTTCGTGCAAAGCCGTAGCCAGCGCCCGAAGGGGCATGCCGGCAGCGCGGTCCGTTGGTGTAAAGAAGCGCGAATAGTGGTGGCCGATGATCTCGTCCGCACGGTAACCCTTGATGCGCTGAGCGCCGGCGTTCCAGCTGGTGATCACGCCATTGGGATCAAGCATATAGAGGGCGTAATCGGTCACGCCTGCGACCAGCAGACGAAACTGCCGTTCGCTTTCCCGCAACGCCTCGTCGGCCGCGCGCTTGGCGGTCGCGTCTCGCAAGATCCAGACAAATCCCAGCAGCGTGTCGCTATCGTCGTGAACCGCGTCAAGCGCAGCGGCCGCGTAGAATTTCTCCCCATTCTTGCGAGACCGCCATTTTTCGATATCGCAGTGGCCGGTAGACATCGCCTCTTCGATCGCGCGGGCTGGCACGGTTTCGCGCCGCTCCTCGTCGGTGAAAAGACGGCCGAATGGCTGCCCGAGCATTTCCTGCGCGCTGTAGCCGGTCATCAGCTCGGCGCCGCGATTCCAATTGGTTATCAGGCCATGTGGGTCCAAAAGCGCGATGCCGTAACCTGTGGCGCCTTCGATGAGTGCCCTGACCCGTGCCTCCCCGTCGGCTGCCGCTTCTCCGCTAATCGCGGTTGCCGGCCTCGCTTGCTTCATCTTCACGCTAAGTTTCGCCCCGGGGGACCGCCAATACCACCGAGGTGAAAGCGTCTCGGCTGCCTTTGGTTCCTTGACGTGAGATCAGCCCTTCAAAGGCCAAGCTCGGCCAGCAGCGGCTTCATGAGAGGAACTAGGCGCCGAAGTTCCTTCCGGTGGGCCCCGACGAGCAAATTGAGGACCGTTTCAGCCTTTCCCGTCAGCGCCAATGTGACCTTTCGGCCGTCGATGCCGTCCCGCTTGCGGACTAGGAGACCCTCGGCTTCCAGGCGGTCAACCAACCCAACTGCACTGTGATGCTTGATCAGCAATCGTTTGGCGACGGCCCCGACTGTGGGTTCTTCGCCAGGCGTGAAGCCGCGTACCAGCACGAGCAACTGATATTGCTGCGGGTTCAGTCCCGCTTGCCGCGCCGCATCGTCGCTGAAGTGGAGGAATTGCCGCAGCGCATAGCGAAACTGTGCCAGCCTCTGATATTCGGCATCGCCGAGTTCACGACTTGTCGAGGAGCGCTTGCTAGCCATTGCCAACAGCCGCTCGAATCGAGCATGTACTATGTCGTTGAACGATAAACATCGGCCCCAGCAGCCTCCCGAAAGGCGCGTAACGACACTTTGATACAGATTCGCAGCGGGCCGTCAATTCCAGTCTGCTGTTCACCGATGGCGCATCGTGATTCGCTCACGTTGCACCATGGCGGCCGGTCCGGGAAATCTCAATACGGGAATACCCCGACATTCCCGAGGAGCTTCCCGGACCGCGCGGTCCTTGGTGGCTATTGTCGCGCGCGGCGATTTCTTCCCTGTCCGCCGCGAACTGCGAAGAAAGGACGCGCCGCCGCCTGTTTCGGATCGGTTAGGCCGTGTGATCTTCGGACATCGCGGCGTCCGGCAGCGGCGCGATAGCCAGATCAGAGAGCAGGCGGACGCCGAGCACGCGTCGTGTCAAGCATCGGTCACCGTTAGCGATAATGCGATTGGCAATCTGATTCAGCCGTTGAATCCGCTTATCGACTTCACGGTCAATAGAGAACCAAACATGTGGAACGTTTGTGTGCCGAAATGCCTGAGACCAACCCCACACGATCTTGTCTAGTTCGACCATTGCTGAATGATATGTGGCCTCGTTGGTAACCTCGCCTTTCGCGCGCACTTCTATGGCGCTTGCCGCGCGATCTACGACAGAGTCCAATTTTTCCAAGAACTTCTTCTTTGCCGCATCACTTGGCTGCAATGAGTTCCCAGACATTCGATAGCCAAGAAAATCAGTGCCCTTGAAAATGTTGCCGGAGTCGACCTTTCCATCTTTACGGGCAATTGGGTCAGCGGGATCATAGACACTCATGCCCAATTGTTCGAGGTGTCGTCGAGCAGAATCGTATGCAGCTCGCACTTTTCGTTCTGAAGGGCCAAGCAGAATGAAATCGTCGATGTACCGAATACACGTGATACCGCGGCCATTCATGCTTACGTCGAACTCTCGCAGAGCGATATTCCCCGCTAGTGCCGATAGTGCCGAGCCTTGTGCGACCCCAATTTCAGGGTCCGGAAAGAGTTTGAATGTGTTTCGCTCCTCCAGCGCCTCTCGGTTCTCAAGATTGGTGTCGAGCGCTCTTTTGAACAATTCCGCAAAGTCACCATCAAGGACGCTTTCCCGAATGAAATGATTCACGCTTGCTTTCGGAATGCGAGTAAAGAAATTGCGAATGTCTGAGCGAACAAAGTAGGGCGCGCCATTTTTGATCGCGCGATTTACGAGCGTCAACCCACTAGGAACTCCACGTTTCCGAATGCCGCCGACACTTGTCCGCGTTTCAAGAACATCTCGTACAGCTGGCACACCTCTCCATCGATGTCGTGGTGAAAGAGCCTCTTCTCCATATCCTTGTAGTACCTCCAGAATCGCTCGCCGGACCACCCGATTTGCAATAGGCGCCAACACGATGGGTCGAACGTCCTTACGCCCTTTCTTCTTGAGTGGCGTGATGCCCATTTCCCCGGAAAAATCGAACGTCTTCGTTTGCAATAGCGATCTGATTTTCTCGAGGCTTGTCAGCCAACTCGCTTCGAATTGACGTACTTGTTCCTGAGTCCGAATGCTCTCCGAATTGCGGCCGCTTTGTTTCACCTGCGTCCACGCAAGATGGAGGACCTGTCGTGTCCTCAATCTGGCGTACAAGTTCATCCGCTCAACCGAGTGATGGGGGGCTCATCGTTTCAACCCTGCCCCTGGACGGTCTAAGTTCGATCCTCAGGGCGCCGATAA
Source organism: Rhizomicrobium sp. (assembly GCA_036500585.1). Lineage (GTDB taxonomy): Bacteria > Pseudomonadota > Alphaproteobacteria > Micropepsales > Micropepsaceae > Rhizomicrobium. Next base: position 465 of record DASYBT010000197.1, on the reverse strand, counting down.
TGCATCGCGCATCGGTCGGGTGCTTCCTGTGCCGTCGCGGCTTCCGCCACGCCGACCCCGACCCCGGTTAAGCTGACGCCCTTCGCGAGCCCAGCCCCCAGAAGCGGGAAGATCAGGATCAAAGCGGCGACCCGCCTGGTCCATTGCACCAGGAATCTGGCACGTTTTTGCATAAGCTCGACATCTCACACTCCCGTTCCTTCCGGCACGTAACGTTTTTGGCCGTTCAGTCAAGGCTTGCCAACGTCCCTCCACCCCAAACGAAATAGAAAAGCTGTCTACCGTTCGATGAGCCCTCATAATTGCCAGGGTTCCGGTCACATTCAGTTCCATCCACGGCGAAGTTCGATCCTCAGGGCGCCGATAATGCATCGCGCATCGGTCGGGTGCTTCCTGTGCCGTCGCGGCTTCCGCCACGCCGACCCCGACCCCGGTTAAGCTGACGCCCTTCGCGAGCCCAGCCCC
>DASYBT010000196.1:0-3448 GCA_036500585.1 Rhizomicrobium sp. | reverse complement strand
GGCGAGCCAAAGGCGAGCCGGGTGGGGGGCATCGCACCACTGCCCGCCCCCCACCCGAAAATTCGCTTCGCTCCGCTCTCGAATTTTCGACCTCCCCACAAGGGGGAGGTGATTCAATGCTCACTGCCCGCGTCATTCCCTGTCTCGATGTGAAGGACGGCCGCGTCGTCAAGGGCGTAAACTTCGCGGCTCTTCGCGATGCCGGCGATCCGGTCGAGCAGGCGATGCTCTACGATGCCGCCGGCGCCGACGAACTCTGCTTCCTCGACATCACTGCAAGCGTCGAAAAGCGCGGCATTCTGCTCGACGTCGTGCGGCGTACGGCGGAAGTCTGTTTCATGCCGCTCACGGTCGGCGGTGGCGTGCGGACGCTGGAAGACATTCGCGCGCTGCTGCTCGCCGGCGCCGACAAGGTGTCGATCAACACGGAAGCGGTTCGCAATCCGGAATTCGTGCGCGAGGCGGCGCGCAAATTCGGCAGCCAGTGCATCGTCGTGGCCGTCGATGCCAAGCAGACTTCAGCGAGCTGGTTCGAGGTGTTCACCCATGGCGGGCGAAACGCCAGCGGACTCGATGCCGTCGAACACGCCCGCCACATGGCGGAATACGGCGCCGGCGAAATCCTGCTCACCTCGATGGACCGAGACGGCACCAGGCAAGGCTATAACCTCGCCCTCACCCGCGCGGTCGCGGATGCCGTGCCGGTGCCGGTGATCGCCAGTGGCGGGGTGGGAACCCTGCAACATCTTGTGGATGGAATCCGTGAAGGGCACGCCAGCGCGGTGCTGGCTGCGTCAATATTTCACTTTGGCGACAGCACCATCGCCGAGGCTAAAGCCTTGCTGGCCAAGGCAGGAATCCCCGTTCGCCCTTTGGTCAGACCGAATTGAACTTTCGGCCCGGGCCGTGTGAAAACCTGTGGACATAAAACGGGTGGGAACAGCGCCGGCACGTCCAAAGGCCGGTTGGCGATCATGGGCCAGCAATTTGAACTGAAGCTCACCGACGGATTCGAAAGCGCGGGCAACCGCGTCTTCGGTTCCGTTCCCATGCTGCATGGGTTGCCGGCCCTCATCGAAGCGGCGCCCATCGCCAATGCCGGTCAGGCCAAGCCGGTGAAATCGAAGCCGGCGCTGCTGCCGGATGATGCGACTGCGGAAGATGCGTTCCGCCTCACGCTCACCCAATGCAAATGGCACATCATCGCCAACGTGCCCGCCGTGATCGAGACGCGGCAGAGCGAAGGGCTGCATCAATTGCGCGTGGGGCTCAGGCGCCTGCGCGTTGCATTCACGGCTTTCGGCGGCGAATTTCGCACGCCCATCATGGAATCGATCCGGCTCAAGGCGAAGGTGCTGTCGGAGCAGTTCGCCGAAGCACGCGACCTCGACGTGTTTCTCGACAACCTGTTCGAGCCGGCAGCCACCGCCAACGGCGCCAAGGAAGCCTTTACCGTGCTGCGCGAGCGCGCGCTCGCCGCCCGCGCCACGGCCTGGGATAAGGCCGTCATCCGCGTCTGCTCGCCCTCGTTCTCCGGCTTCGCGCGCGAATTGTCGGAAGCACTGGATGCACGAATCTGGTCGAGCGGCAACCGCAGCAAGGCACATGCGGCCAAAGGCGTGATGGCGTTCGAGGCGCCGGTGCGCGCGGTTGCCACCCGAATGCTCGACTATCGCCTCGATCACGCCAAGAAGCGCGCGCGCCATCTGGAGAAGCTTTCCGACGAGCAGCGCCATCGCCTGCGCATCGCCCTCAAGAAGATGCGCTACACGTCGGATTTCTACGCGCCGCTCTATCCGCGACGGGTGACGAAGAAATTCCTCGGGCGCCTTAGCCATATGCAGGACGTGCTGGGTGTCCTCAACGACGTGGCGACCGCCCGCAACATCCTGGAAAAGCTGGTGGCGGTGGGCGACGGTGGACCGCTCGCCACCACGGAGGACCTGTCCTTCGCGGCAGGCATCGTCTATGGCTGGCAACTGGACCGGGCGAACCGCATCTGGGAAAACGCCAAGACATGCTGGAAGGAATTCGCCGACTCCCGGCCCTTCTGGCGGGCCTGAGCTCCTATCCTTTTGAATGCACGGGATTTTCGCATCGGCTATAAGGTCCCGCAATCCTAGCCCGGACAGAGGATGCCAAAAGACGAAGGAATGCGTGAGCTACGCCGCCAGACGCGTATGGCGACGCGTGCCGCGGGCGCAAAACCGCCCCGCGCCAAGGATGCTGACTCGAAGGCCGAAGGGATGGATGCAAGCGATGGAGTCGCTGTTGCGGCCACAGATGCTGGCTCCGGCGCCATGGAGCCCGCGGCTCCCGCAGCCGAACCGGCAGAGCCCACAGCCACGCGCGAGCATTCGACGGACACGACGTTTCCCGCCGCGCCGGAACCCGTCTCGGATGACGACTCCAGCATCGCGCCGGAGTTGAGCCCCACGCCATCGTTTTCCCCAGAGCCCGTTCGCTCCGACAACATCGGAGACGAAACGCCGCGTGGAAACGATGCCGCAGCCAAGGGCGCCGCAATTGCACAGGTTCTGGCCCGCACCGAGGCAATGCCTTCGTTCGAGCCGTCCGCCGCCGCGGCATCTTCCGCAGGCGATGAGAACATCGGTGATTTCATCCGTTCACCGTCGCACGCGCGCGACGATGTGAGCGTGTCCGATCCGATCTCTGAGCCGCGGCATGCGCCAATGGCCGCGCCGGAAAGTGATTTGCAGCCGGAACCACCTTGGTGGACGAGCCTTCCCGTTCTGCTCGCCATCCTTCTTGTCGCGCTGCTCGCGCTGGCGACCGACGGCTACTTGCTGGTCCGGCTGAACGGATTGTCACATCGGGTCGATGCCTTATCTCCGCACAAAGCCGCTGTCGCAACGGTCGACGATCGTCCGTGGGTCGGAACTGACACCATCACCACCGCGAATTTCTCCAATGGCGGCCAGCCGGTCACGACCCTGCATCTGGTCAACAGCGGACGAACGCCGGCAATCGACCTGCGGTCGAACACGGTGGGCAGCCTGCGAACGGCCACCGCGCCGCCGCCGGACATTCCAGCCAAGCCGGGTCCGCTTGCGACAACCGGCATGCTCCTGCCCAACACCGGCGGCAAGCTCACCTTCTTTGCCAATACGCGTGCGCTCACGGCCGCCGAGGCGGCGTCGGTGAGGGACGGAAAATACGTTCTGTGGCTCGCCGGCCGTCTCGATTACCACGACAAGGCAGGCCATGCCCACACGACCACGTTCCGCTATCGCTACAATCCCGGACTTGGGAGTTTCGTGGCCGCGCCGAACGGAAATTCGATCAACTAGAGCGTGATCCAATCATATTGGAGCGTATCCGGCATTGACGAGGTAGTTTGAGCATTGGCCGGGAGTGAAGGCGTTGAGCAGGATGCCGATGCGCTGCCATGTTGCGTCAACCGTACGCTCCTCGGCCTTGCGCAGCA
>DASYBT010000195.1:0-3704 GCA_036500585.1 Rhizomicrobium sp. | reverse complement strand
GCGGCGCATTCTGCCCGATGGGCAGCGCGCCCGGCTCGGCCTCGGTAGCAAACTCGTTCAGAAACCCAGACTGATAGCGCAGCTCCGCCATGGCTCTCCTCCGAAACAGCCGTTTATAACACGAATACTGACGCCATTGTCCGCCATCGCGGGTTTCTGCGCCGCAAAGGTACACGCGCCAAGGCGAGTTACAGTGAGAGCGTCATCAAAACCGCCCGGCAGCACGCGGCAATACGTAAAGGACGGAATGGCAAACATCTCGCGAGCCCCCCGCGCCGCAGTCCGGCCGCTTCTCACAACAATTGCTTTCTTCCTCGCCTCGCTCACGCCGCTTCAGGCTCAGCCCGCCCCTGCCCTCCGGCTCATACCCATGCCGCGTCAGGCGCATGCGGGCCCGGTCCTCTCGCTCGATCATGGCGTCCTCGTTCGCACCGGTTCGCTCGATGCCGAGGACCGTTTCACCGCGGACGACCTCCGCGCTGCCATCGTGGAGCATGGCGTTTCCGCGCACACCGGGGGCCCCATGATCGACTTGCTGCGGAACAACACCGCTTCAGCGCGCGCGTTCCTCGCCGCCGCGCACCTCACCTTCGATCCCGCGATGCGCGATGAGGGCTATATCATCGTGCCGCAGCCGCATGAACTGGCCGTGATTGCTGCCACCGGTACCGGCCTCTTCTACGGCGCGCAGACGGTCAAGCAACTCATCATTGGCAATGGCGCGGAGGCATACCTCGAAACCGCAACCATCCGCGACTGGCCCGCGCTCCCGCATCGCGGGCTTGACGACGACCTCTCACGCGGCCCGGTGCCGACACTCGAGTTTCAGGAGCGACAGGTCCGCATCCTGGCCGCCTACAAGCTCAACATCTACTCGCCCTACTTCGAGCAGAGCCTCACCTACTCCGCATCGCCACTTGTTGCGCCGCCGGGCGGCGCAATGTCGCCCGCTGACGTCGCCACGCTCATTCACTACGCGGCGCAGTACCACGTCACCGTAGTTCCGGAGCAGGAGGCGTTCGGCCATCTGCACCATGTCCTCAAGTACGAGCAGTTCTCCGCCCTCGGCGAAACGCCGCATGGACAGGTCCTCTCCCCCGTGCAGCCCGGCTCGCTCGCATTGATCAGGCAGTGGTTCACGCAGATCACGCAGCAGTTCCCGTCGCCCTGGGTGCACATCGGCGCCGATGAAACCAACGAGTTGGGCAAAGGACAGACGGGTGACCTCGTCGCCCAGCGCGGGCTCGATCAGGTCTATGTCGACTTTCTGCGCCAGATCCATGGCGTCATCCAGCCCACCGGCAAACGCATCCTCTTCTGGGGAGACCTCGCCTGGCACAATCCCGACCTCGTCGCCGCCTTGCCCAAGGACATGATCGGCGTCCCCTGGGTCTATGACGCGCTACCCGATTTCGACAAGTACATTCGTCCCTTTAACCGCGCGGGTATGGAGGTCTGGGTCGCGCCCGGCGTCAACAACTGGCGCCGTGTCTATCCGGACAACAACGTCGCCCTCGTCAATATCCAGCACTTCGTCCGCGATTGCCAGCGCCTCGGCGCGCGCGGCATGCTCAACACTGTCTGGAACGATGACGGCGAAGGCATCTTCGATGAGGACTGGTACGGCGTTCTCTTCGGCGCCGCGGCTTCGTGGCAGCCCGGCGAAAGCTCGCTCCAGCAATTCGAGACAAGTTACGGCGCTGTCTTCCACGGGGATCTCAGCGGCAAAATCGACAAGGCGCAGGGCCAGATCATGGCGGCGCAGAAGCTGCTTGCCGACAACGGCTTCCGCTTCGGCGGATCGAACGCGCTCTTCTGGGAGGACCCCTGGAGCCCTGCCGGCCAGCAGGATTCTGCGAAGCTGCTCCCCATCCTGAAAGACGTGCGGCTCTACGCGGAGAACGCCATTACGCTCCTCGACGAGGCCCGCGCCGCCAATCCGCTGCGCCAGCAGGACGCGCTCGACGCGCTCGCATTGGGCGCGCGCCGCATCGATTTCATCGGTATGAAGTTCCAGTTTGCCGACGAGATCGCCCATGCTTACGCGGATGCCTATAGCGAGGCCGCCACGCCGCACTCCCGCGCTTTCAGCGATCTGGTCGAGATCAGCAACGCCAACGGCCGTTGCCAGGACCTGCGCGACGGCTACACGCTTACCCGCGAGCTCTTCGCGCAGGCATGGCTCCGCGACAACCGTCCCTACTGGCTCCAGAATGTCCTGGCGCAATACGACATGGCCACCCAGCTATGGATCACGCGCGCCCGCGAATTCGACAGCCTGCGTGCGCAGCTCGCGAAGACCCATAAGCTGCCCAGAGCAGAGGAGATTGGCGTACCCGTCGTCAATGGCGACTGAGAGCTGCTATCTGAAATACTGAAGCCACAATTGTCATCCGGACCGAAGTGGAGAGCCGGCCCTGAGCTTGTCGAAGGGGATCTGCTTTTCTCGTCGCACAAAGGAATCTGCATGCGTAGTTTGCTAACCGCCGGCGCCCTGACGCTGCCGGAGTCCGTCCTCCCCGGCGGCGTCCCTGCCGACGGTCTTCTCAAGGATCCCTGGCTGCTCATCGAAGACGGCATCATTCACAGCTTCGGCACCCGCGGTGACGGCCTTCCGCAGCACACCGAGCATCACGACCTGCCCGGCGCCCTGCTCGCGCCCGCCATGCTGGACATTCACGTCCACGGCGCGGCGAACCATGACGTGATGGAGGGTACCGCCGAAGGCGTCTCGCATGTCACCCGCTTTCTCGGTTCGCACGGCGTTGGCGCGTTCCTGCCCACCACCGTCACAGCGCCGGTCGACGACACCCTGCGCGCGCTCGACGGTCTCGCCACCCTGATCGAGAAACCAGGCTCCTTGGAAGGCGCCATGCCGTTGGGCATCCACCTCGAAGGCCCGTTTCTCTCGCACGCCAAGCGTGGCGTCCATCCGCCGGCATTGCTCCAGCCGCCGTCGATCGAGCTCTTCGATCGTTTCTGGCAGGCTGCGCGCGGCCACATCCGCCTTATGACTGTCGCGCCAGAGTTGCCCAACGCGCTCGATCTCATCAAGCATGCGACGGCTCTCGGTGTCCGCGTCAGCCTCGGCCACAGCGACGCCACTGCCGCTCAGACCCGCGAAGGCATAGCCGCGGGAGGCGTCTCCGCCACCCACACCTACAATGCGATGCGCGGCCTGGACCATCGCGAACCCGGCATGCTCGGCGAGGTGCTGGATGACGATTCGCTCTACGCCGAAATCATCGCCGACGGCATTCATGTCCAGCCCATCACGGTGCGCATTTACTGGCGCAGCAAGGGCGCAACGCGCGCCATCCTCATCACCGACGGCATGAGCGCGACCGGCATGCCCAACGGCCGCTATCGTCTCGGCACCTTCGATGTCGACGTGGCCGACGGCCGGGCGAGCCATGACGGCGTGCTCGCCGGCAGCGTGCTCACCATGGATCGAGCCGTGCACAACTTCGCTGCATTCACCGGTGCGCCGCTCGCCACTGTCGCCCGGCTCGCGACTGCGAACCCTGCGGCGCTCGCTGGCTTCGCGCAAAGCCACGGGGCGATCGCTAGAGGCCGCCGTGCCGATGTCATTGCGTTCTCGCCGGAAGGCCAGCTCGTCGCCACCTGCATCGCGGGCCGCTTCGCGCGCACGCAATGACCCAGCGCACCGCCATCGTCATCGGCGCGGGCCCGGCAGGCCTCAC
>DASYBT010000194.1:0-6009 GCA_036500585.1 Rhizomicrobium sp. | reverse complement strand
AGTGAGATGTGGTGCAGCTCTATCCGGTAGCAGGGCTTGCCGCGCCAAGGTCCGGTGAGGCGGGCGGCGTAAGCGCGTCGCATGACGTCGCCAAATTGGGGAACCATTCCGTGAATGAAGAGGCCAACCCCAAAGGGGCTGTTTTGTTCTCCCCGGGGCGCGCCGCCGCCTTGGTCGGCCAATCGCCTCTCGGCAAGCCTCATCCCGCGGTCGGCGCGGCTTTGCCATCGCGTCCCGTCCGCGCGTCCAGACTATAGGAGCCGGCGCCGAAATGCGCGATCTGCAATAACCCTCCGATGATCATGATGTTCTTCAGGAAATGGATTATCTGATTCTTGTCCGCGAAGTTGGTGTGAAAGAAGACCGCCGTCGCGAGCGTGAACGCGGCGAGGGCGAGTGCCACCGGCCGCGAACGAAGGCCGAGCAGCAGCAGTAGGCCGCCGCCGACCTCGAAGGCAACGGCAATCAGCCAACCTAGGGGCGGCAGCGGCAAGCCAACGCTGGCGATATAAGCCGTCGTTGCGCCATAGGCGGCGAGCTTGCCAAATCCGCTCATCAGAAACGGGAGGGCGATGAGTGCGCGGCCAAGCGCGGGCAGAAATTGTGTGCCTTCCATGTTCAGTTCTCGCTTTGCTTCGGAATGGATCGGTTTCCGGACGGTGCCGGGATCGCTCTCGATATTATACTTTACGATCGTAAAGTATAGTGGCATAGTCAATCTCAATGGACCGCGCCGGCAGCGGCTCGCGATCGAATGGGCGGAGACCGGGAATGATCGAGGAACGGGACATTGGCGTAGCCATGAGGGACGGCGCCCGGCTGGCGGTCGACGTCTACCGCCCGGACGCACCCGGCAAATACCCCGTGCTGTATGCGTCGGCGCTGCACAACAAGGACATCCAGGGGCCGGACATCACGGACATCCTGCCGCCGCAACCGGCTCACGCGCCGCTGTGGTTCGGCCCCATCGAGGCTGGCGACACGCGCCGCTTCATCGCCAACGGCTATGTCCATGTGATCTCGCAGCCCCGGGGCTCTGCCAAGTCGGAGGGGCACTACGGGCACGAGGATACCGACCACTACGATACGATCGAATGGATCACGCAACAGCCCTGGTCGAACGGCAAGGTCGGGATGGTCGGTATTTCCGGCTATGCAGGCGAACAATGGCGCGCCGCGGCGCAGGGACATCCGGCGCTGAAAGCCATCTTTCCATACGACGCGTGCAGCGCTTACGGCGGCATGTTCGGATTCCGCGACTTCAATCCCGGCGGGGTCCTGCACACCTTTCCATATTTGCTCGATGTTTTCAGCACCGTTCACGAGCCGCGCGACCGCCCGGCGAAGCTACCCGATGCGGAGGAAGAGCTCTGGCGCGTTGCCATGCGTAATCCGGACTTCAAGCAGTACATCAACCTCTACAACATCCTCACCCAGAAGGGACAGCGCACCTTCATCATGTATCTCATGATGACGCATCCCTTCGAATTCGACGGCACCGTCGAGCGCGCGGAGGAAGTTTTCAGGAAAATCAGGATACCGTTCTACACGGGGTCAGGAGCCTACGCCTACACCTACAAGCTCCATTGGCTGGGCGCACAGCACTACTTTCAGAATGTCGATGCGCCAAAGAAGCTGCTGTTCACGGGGCCCGCGCATCTGGAGCGGCCGTTCCACCAATATCACGACGAGATCATCCGCTGGTATGACCATTGGCTGAAGGGGCAGGACACCGGCATCATGGACGAGCCGCCGGTGCGTTACTGGCTGATGGGCGCTAACGAGTGGCGAACCGGAACGGATTGGCCGCTGCCGGAGACGCAGTGGACGAAATACTACCTTTCGCATTGGGAGATATTGTCGACCGAAGCGCCGCGACCAGCCTCGGAGCTTGGCGCCGCGGCGCGCGAGCCCGATGTTTTCACCCAGATGCCGGTGACGCGGACGACGAAGGTCGAGCGCCTGCGCTACACGACCGATCCGCTGCCGCATGACGTCACGATCGCCGGCCCCATCACGCTGACGCTTTATGCCTCGATCGATCAGGACGACACCAACTGGATCGTCGTGCTCAAGGACGTCGGCCCCGACGTGTCCGTTCGCACCGCGCGCGAGGGCGAACGCGATGTGCCATCCTTGCCTGAGCGCGAGCTGACGCGCGGCTGGCTGAAAGCGTCGTATCGCGCGCTCGACGAGAAGCGCACAAAGCCTTGGGAGCCATTCCACAAACTGACGCGGGATGCGATCGCTGCCGTGAAGCCGGGAGACGTGGTCGAATACCGGATTCAGATCCTTGCCACCGCGAACCAGTTCAAGGCGGGGCACCGGATCTGTCTCGACATCACGTCGATGGACGTTCCGACCGGTACCGGCGCGATGACAAACGTCGAATACATTCCGTACCATGTCTGCAGCAGCAAGACCGTGACCCACAGGATTTATCGAGACGCGGAGCGGCCATCGCATCTGTTGCTGCCGATCATACCTGAACCTGCCCCTCGGCCAGCCTGACGAAAAGGAAGAGCAAAATGACGATCCGATTTGAACGAGATGGCGCCATCGGAACGATCGTGCTGGCGAACCCACCCTTCAACCGGCTCGATCTGCGCTTTGCCAACGCCTTACGCATGGCCGTGCATCAGGCAAGCGTCAGCGACATTCGCGTGCTGGTCATCCGCTCGGAGGGACCGCATTTCAGCTTTGGCGGCGAGGTGCGAGAATGGTCGGGAAAGGATGTCAACTGGTTCAGGACGTTCGTCGCCGACGTGAACGTCTCCTACCGCGCCATAGAGATGCTGAAGATTCCGACGGTGGCCGTGGTGCAGGGGATCGCCTTCGGCGGCGGTTTCGAGCTGGCGCTGGCGTGCGATTTTCTGGTAGCGGCCGAGAACGCTATGCTTCGCTGCGTCGAAGTCACCACGGCGATGCTGCCGATCGCGGGCGCGCTCCAGCGCATTGCCGAACGGGCCGGACGCGCGCGCGCCGCGCGAATGGCGATGCTGGGTGAACCGATTTCGGGACGCGATGCCGGCAATCTCGGCATTGCAACCCATGTGGTGCTGGAGGCCGAGCTTTCGGCGACCGCAGCGGGCTTGGCCAAACAACTCGCGACCGGACCGACCCGGTCATACGCTGCGACCCGCACCCTGCTCAAGGCATGGTCGAACGGCGGCGTGGCGGCCGCCGATCTCGTGATGCTGGACGTCGCGATGGAGCTCTACGACGGCGCCGATGCCCACCGCGGCTTTGCCAACACGGCGGACGCCTTCGACAGGGATATCGAACCGCCGACGCTGGTGTTCGAAGGGAAGTGAGCCGGCCGGTCACATGCAAACGCTGCCTGCATTGTCGATGAACGAGAGACATTGGTCACCGCGCGTCGCATTCGGTCAGAAGCTATGTTAATTGCTGCCAAATGGCGAAGAAAACCAGCGCGGGACGTCAACGCAAGCGAGCCGAGCAACAGCGCGGAATCGAAACACGCGCCGCGATCCTCGATGCGGCGATCGCGGAATTCGCCCAAAACGGTTTCGACGGTGCAAGCATTCGCGCCATTGCCGATCGGCTCGGCCTGCAACATCCGCTAATTACCTATCACTATCGCACTAAGGACATCCTGTGGCGGGCGGCGGCGGAGCACGCCTTTGCCCAGATTCGCGCCGAGTGGGATATTTCGGCTCCCGAAGGATCCGATTTGTCGCCGCTGACGCGGCTGCGTCAGGAGTACACGACTCTTTTCCGGTATACCGTCGCGTTTCCTGAATTTCATCGGTTCATGCGCCAGGAAACCCTGACGAACAATCCGCGGCTTAGATGGGTAGCGGAGGCAGTGCTGGCTCCACTGCTGGGCCGATTGCTTCCACAGATCGTCGAGGCTCAGAAACAGGGTGTCCTGCCCGCCGTCGATCCCATCCTTTTCCACTATATGATGGTTAGCCTAACCGCCACGCTGTCCGAATTCGGTCCGGAAATGCAGGTGACGAGCGGACTATCGTCTGAAGACCCGAAGGTGGTGGAGGCGTATTGGCGTCTGATCGACGGGATGGTCTTCGGAAACGAATCGAAGCAAGCCGAAAAAACCCTGTAAAATTCGCGCAACCCGACGGCTTTGCCCACCCTACGAACTTATACGAACTTATGCGTCAGGCCTTGGCGCTCTCGACTGCCGCCAGCATGCCGGTCTTCGGATGGCAGTCGCGATCCTCGAAGAACTGCTCGTCCGTCGCCCCCACGGTGACCTCGTGATAGAGCCGCAATTTTGCCGACGGCCCGAGCGTCGAGAGATACTTCATCGCCGCGCCGAAGATTTTGACATGGGTCGGATGCGACTCCGCCCAGCGCTCGAGCGCAGCCAGGCTCTTCCACCAGCTCTGGCCGTAGGATTTTTCCGTCGCGGTGCCGTCGGCGGCGAGCACCTGCATATAGCGGTTGGCATAGCAGCCGATGTTGACGCCGTCGTCGCGCAGGAAATCCATGCCCTCGCGCAGCACCGGCTCGACGTCGTCGAGATAGAGCTTGCGTTCCGACGCTTCCGTATCGCTCCAGTCCTGGCCCGAGCGGATCAGGCAGAGATTGTCATGCGCCTTGACGCGCAGCCGCGCGCCGTCGCGGATCAGCTCGGGCGCGCCACCCGGCGCCATCTCGCTGGTCTGCGACAGCGGCATCCGGTCGCGCATGCCGCCCCAATAGGCGTGCTCCTGCACCTCGCCGCTCATGCCATCGGCAATGACGGCGACGCCCTCGGGTCGGCCGAGCGAGGAGAACAGCGTCTCGTGGCGCTCGACGGTTGGCCGCAGCACCTCGATGAAGGTGCCGATGCCGTCCGCCGCTCGTCCAGTCCAGTCCTCACGGGCGGCCTTGAACCAGGCGTCGAAGCGCGCGGTGTCGTCCCAATAGGCAACCGAGACGACGTTCGCGTAGCCGGCCTGGTCGATATAACGCGCGCGGTCCCAATGCGACGGACCGTCGGCTGCCGCGAAGCGCTGCGCGATCCGCGCCAGCGCCTCGGTCACAGCAGGCGTGCTGTCGCGAGACTGCACGCCGAAATAGGCCATCACCACGCGGTTCACCGCAGGCTTGTAGCGCGCCACGAACGACGGATATGGCGGCTGATAATCGTCCGGCACCCGCTTGTGGCGCGAGCGCTTCGTTTCCAGATGCGGAGGAATTGCGGATTCCATGACGCTGCCCTCCCGCAATCAGCTCGCCGCCGCCGCGATGTCCGCGGGCTCGACCGTGTCGACCGGCAGGGCGAACTGCTCGACGCGCTTGTACGGCTTCTTGTTGAGCAGGAGCCGGGTCACGTCGGGCCGCGAATAGTGCCCGGCCGGGTCCGCCGCATTCTTGGCGACGCCGATGGCGCCGAGATCGATGTCCGCGATCAAGAGTCCTTCCTGATCCGGCGCCAGCTTGTCGCCGATCTGGCTGCCGTCGGGACCGTAGATCGCCGCAAAGCCGCCGCCGGCATGCAAGAGCGCGTGCTTGTCCGGACGGTCGCAGAGCTCCTCGATCATGGCTTGCGAGACGGTCGCGCAGGGCGCGAGCACGAAGCAGGAGCCTTCCACGGCATAGACGCGCGAGGCGGCGTTGTTCACTTCAGCGCCCAGCGCCGGCGCAAAGGGATCGTAGAGCGAGAAGCTCGGCCAGGAGGCCACGTGGACCTGCTCGTTCTGCGCGTACATCGCGTATTTCGACAGCGGCTGGAGATGCTCCCAGCAGCACAGCGCGCCGATCCGGCCGATGTCGGGACGGTCGTGCACGGCGAGATCGCTGCCGTCGCCCTCGCCATAGACGGTGCGCTCGGCATGGGTCGGCCGCAGCTTGCGGCGCTTTGCAATGGTCTCGCCGTCAGGCCCGATCAGCCATTGCGCGATATAGAGGCTGCCGCCATCGCGCTCGGAGAGCCCGATCACGGCGGTGAGGCCGGCCTTGCACACGGCTTGGCGCAGCTTCTCGGCGTGCGGGCCGTCGTAGGCGAGCGAATTGTCGAAATAGCGCTGCACGAAGCCG
>DASYBT010000193.1:0-17352 GCA_036500585.1 Rhizomicrobium sp. | reverse complement strand
ATGGACCCCTCCCCGAAATTTGCTCCACTGCGTTTCACAAATTTCGACCCTCCCTCAAGGGGAGGGTAAGGAGGCAAGCGGAAGCGCCCTAAATCAGTCCAGCTTCTTTCGCTAGCCGGGCCAGCGAGACTTCCGGCCGGGCTCCATAGTGCGAGATCACTTCCGCGGCGGCCAGCGCTCCCAGCCGTCCGGCGTCCGCGAGATGCTTGCCATGCGTGACGCCATAGAGGAATCCGGCGGCGAACTGGTCGCCGGCGCCGGTCGTGTCCACCACGCGCGACACCGGTACCGCATCCAGCACGTGAACATCGCCACGTTGCGCCACCACGCAGCCCTTTTCGGAACGGGTGAGCGCGGCGATGCCCGGCCAGTGGCGCAGCGCCTGCAGCACGCCGTCGAATTCGTCGACTTCGAACAGCGCCTTCGCCTCTTCCTCGTTGGCAAAAAGAATATCGATCTCGCCCATCAGTTGGCGGAATTCGTCGCGCCAGCGCGCCACGCAAAACGGATCGGACAGGGTGAACGCCACCTTTCGTCCGGCGCGCTTCGCCGCCGCCATAGCCTTGTTGATGGCCGCTTTCGCTTCCGGCGCATCCCACAAATAGCCCTCGACATACAAAATTTGCGCCGCGGCGATTTCCGTCTCGTCGATGTCGTGCGGCGCGATCTCCCGCGCGGCGCCGAGATAGGTGTTCATGCTGCGATGGCCATCGGGCGTGACAACGATGAGGCAGCAGGCGCTGGCGGCGCCGTCCTTGGCCGGCTTGGTCGCATAATGTACGCCGATGGATTTGAGGCTGTCGGCGAAGCTGGCACCCAGCCGGTCTGCTTTCGTCTTGCCGACGAAGAGGCCCGTGCCGCCGAGCGATGCCAGCCCTGCCATGGTGTTGGCGGCCGATCCGCCGGCCGTCTCTTGCCCCTCCGGAAACACGCGCAGAAGCTGATCGGCGCGGAAATCGTCGATCAGGGTCATCACGCCCTTGGCGATGTTGTGCTGCAGGAGGAATTCGTCGTCCGCCGCCGCGATCACGTCGACGATGGCGTTGCCAAGACCCGCAACGTCGTATTGCCCGGCCATTAACCCTCCAACTTTACTTTGTTGTCCACGTGATGCCGCTTAGAGGAGGGCTGGCATGTTCGCAAGCGCACGCAAGGCGGCCGCCCTCATCAGCGATCCCGCGTTCTTCTGGCTGGTGCTGAAGGCGCTGGGGCTGACGATTCTGCTGTTCGCCATCCTGTTCGTTGCCCTGCGGTACGGCATCGGCCGTCTTCCGGTCAGGCACACCGCCTTGGTGGATGCGCTGATCCCTGTTGTCTCCTCCGGCCTGACGTTGCTTCTGGTGATGTTCCTCGGCGCGCCTGTGGCGGCACTGTTTGCAAGCCTGTTCCTCGAAGACATCGCCCGTTCCGTGGAAAAGAGGTTCTATCCCAACGACCCGTCGGCCGGCGGCGCACCGTTCTGGCGCAGTCTGCTGCTGGGTTTGCGACTCTTCCTGCTGCTGATGTTGCTCCAGCTGCTCCTGCTTCCGCTGAACCTGCTTATCGGGCTAGGCGCCTTGCTATCTCTGCTTGTGAACGGCTGGTTTCTGGGGCGCGAATATTTTGAGCTGGTCGCGTTGCGCCATATTCCGTCCCGCGCCGTCGATGAAATGCGCCGCCGGCGTGCGTCCACGATCACTGGGGCAGGGCTGCTGATTGCGCTGCTGGCTACCATTCCCCTCGTCAATCTTGTCGCCCCGCTTTTCGGCGTGGCGCTGATGGTGCATGAATTCAAGCGCTACGCCCATGAGGAGTTGCGCGCATGAAGCTCGCCCATGTGTCTCTCATCGTATTCTGTGGCCTTGCCGCCTGTGCCGCGCCGCAAGCGAACAAGGTCGCCTTGCCCGCCGCGCCGCCGGCGGGGGAGCCCGGCAATTTGGCCGGAATGGATGCCGCGCGGGTCAAGACCGCGTTCGGTGCGCCGCAATTCGTGCGCAAGGATGGAGACGCCGAAATCTGGCGCTACGATGCGGCGAATTGCAAAGCGTTCTTCTTTCTCTATCCCAACGGCGCTTCGATGGCCGTCCGCCATGTCGAGACGACTCCGCACGGCGCTAACGAGGCGGCCGATTCCGCCTGCCTGCAGGCTTTGATGGCGCGCGCGAAGGTGACCTGAGGCCACGAGCCGGCGCAAGCTCGCCTTCCTTTGTCTTGTCCTTGAAGCGGCAGAGATCGCGCACCACACAGACCGGACACAGCGGCTTGCGCGCGACGCAGGTGTAGCGGCCGTGCAGGATCAGCCAGTGATGCGCGTGCAGAAGGTATTTCTGCGGCACGATTCGCATCAGGCCCATCTCGACGTCGAGCGGCGTTTTTCCCGGCGCAAGTCCGGTGCGGTTCGCCACGCGGAAAATGTGCGTGTCGACAGCGATGGTCGGTTGGCCGAACGCCACGTTGAGCACCACGTTCGCCGTCTTGCGTCCGACGCCGGGCAGCGCCTCCAGCGCTTCGCGATCGCGCGGCACCTGGCCATCGTGATCGGCGATCAGCGCCTTCGACAATGCGATGACGTTCTTCGCCTTGTTGCGATAGAGCCCGATGGTTTTGATGTATGGAGTGAGCTTGGTTTCTCCCAGCTTCACCATCTTTTCCGGCGTATCGGCAACCTTAAACAGCGATTCCGTCGCCTTGTTGACACCTTTGTCGGTTGCCTGCGCCGACAGCACGGCCGCGACAAGCAACGTGTACGGATTGATATAGGCGAGCTCGGTCTTCGGCTCCGGCGTGTGCGCCGCGAGCCGTGCGAAAAATTCCTCGACCTCTCGTTTGCTGAATGCGCGCGCCATGTCTCGCGCAAAATCGGCCAGCGGCGAAAAAGTGTCAAATTGCATGGCTGCCGGAACGATCATTCCGCCCGCGCCGTTACCGATGCATTCCACGAAACAGGAGACAGGTAATGCGGTTCAGAAGTCTTTCCATCGGGGCGGTGGCGGTGTCGATGCTTGCATTGACAGCATGTGGAACCACGCCGGGAGACCGCGCTGTCTCTGGCGGAATGATCGGCGCCGGAGCCGGTGCGATCGTCGGTGCGGCAACCGGCAATCCGGCGGCAGGCGCTGCGATCGGCGCGGCCGGCGGTGCGCTTGTCGGCGCGGCCACCGATCCCTGCACGCTCAATCTCGGCGATCCATGGTGGCGGGACCACGGCGGCCGGCGGGAATATGAGCGCCGCTGCGGTCATCCACCGGATTGATCGGCGAAACGGTTTCCGAGGGCCCGCGAATGGCGCGAGCCTTCGCGCTTTCGATGGACTTGTGTGGCCGGGTCTGAGTGGCCATTGTTGGTGCGATGCGCGCTTGCGACAGTCCCGTTTTCCTGGATGTGGAGCTTAGGCCCAATCCGCCGATGAATCCGCGCGTGCTGCTGTGGATTCTCGCGGTTGTCGCCGCGATCAATCTGGCGTTTGCCAGCTATTTCCTGATGCACGGCGCCTGGCCGGTGACACCCTTCATGGGCGCCGACGTGGCGCTGCTCGGCTGGGCGTTTCGCGCCAGCCGGATTGCGGCTGAGGCGCGCGAGCATGTGCGGGTGACACAGGCGGAGCTTTCGATCGAGGCGCATTCGCCCCGCGGCGAGGATCGCGAGATCGTGCTCAATCCCTACTGGGTGCGCGTGCAACTCGATACCCCCGCCGACATGCCGCGCAAGCTGATCCTCAAGAGCCATGGCAACTCGGTGCAGGTGGGAAATTTTTTGGGACCACGCGAGCGGCTGTCGTTCGCGCTGGCGCTCAAATCCGCGTTGAACGCCGCGCGCACCTGGCGCCCTACCTGAAGCGGTAGCCGCTGCAAGAGAATCTCACCCTCCCCTTGAGGGAGGGTCGAAAAATCTGGAGGGAAGCGGAGGATTTTTCGGGGAGGGGTCTATTCCACCGGTCAAGATGACCCCTCCCTGAAATTTGCTTCGCGGTGCTCGCAAATTTCGACCCTCCCTCAAGGGGAGGGTGAGTCGATTCGGCTCGGCATCGAGCAAATCAACGTTATGCGCTGATCCCCAGCACATCCGCTATGCTGTAGAGGCCGGGCGGCTGGCCGATGGCCCATCGCGCCGCTGCCAGCGCGCCGCGGGCGAAGATCATGCGGTCTTCGGCAATGTGCGCCAGTTCAATGCGCTCATGCGGTCCGGCGAGAATCACGCGGTGTTCGCCGACGACGGTGCCCCCGCGCAGCGACGCGAATCCGATGGCGCCGTCCTTGCGCGCGCCGGTGTGGCCGTCGCGGCCGCGCACCGCTTTTTCCGCCAGAGAAACGTCGCGTCCGCTCGCCGCCGCTTCGCCCAACAACAGTGCCGTGCCAGACGGCGCATCGACTTTCATGCGGTGATGCATCTCGACGATCTCGATATCGAAGTCCGGCAGCGCCTTCGCCGCCTGCTGTACCAGTGCCGCCAGTAACGTCACGCCCAGACTCATGTTGCCGGATTTGACGATGGCGGTTTGCTCGGCCGCTTTGGCAATCGCCGATTCCTGCTGGCGCGAAAATCCGGTGGTGCCGATGACGTGCGCCACGTGCGCCTGCGCCGCGAGTCCGGCAAGCTCGACCGAGCAGGCCGGCGCGGAAAAATCGACCAGCACTTCGGCCTGCGCTACAGCGGGCAACGGATCGTCGCCGCGCCGCAACGCGGCGACCAGCTGGAAATCCGGCGCATCGGTGAGCGCGCGCTGCAAAGCCTGGCCCATTCGGCCATTGGCGCCGGCGATGACAAGCTTGATCCCGCTCATCGCGCCAGATGCTCAATGAGGAACCCGGCGATGGCCTGGCCAAACCAGGGCACGGTCAGGATCAGCGCCGAGGCGCAAACGCGATAGAGCGTCGTCTGGTCGAAAGGCCATTCGGCGACGGCTTGTATGCGTGCTTCATAGGCGAGCAGACCCTGCATTTGTGCGGACGCGGCGGCATCGACGGATTCCGCCGGGACGACGCGGGCCAGATCGCTGCGTACGCGTTCGAGCTCGGCATTTTTGGCGGCGCGGATCCGGCGATGGACCGGCCGCATCGTGCGCAAGAAAACCCACACACCCATGGCCAAGAACAAAAGAACGAGCGAGATCGTGAACGTGTTGATGCCGGAATCGAGGAAGAACAGGCATGCGGCCGCGCCGACCGCAAACCACAGCAGTGCAAAGCGCGCGGCGGAGCGTCCCCATACGGCGAGGCGGTCAATGTGAAGCAGGTCGACCTCAAGGTCCTGCGCGATGGCTTTGTTCGATCGGTCTGTCGCCGCGCGGGACAATTCGACCCCGCGCGTAAACGAAGCGGTCAGCACCGTCGTCATCACCAGAAACCAGCCGAACATTGCCGGTGTCGAAAGATACTTCATGTAGAGCGGGATGCTGACGAGAACGCCGCCGACCACGCCCGCAATGGTCGCCAAACGCAATCGCGCCTCGCGGGGCGTAAAGTGCGCAATCTCGTGCCGCGCCATGGCCCCCGGCGTGAACGACTGTTTGAACGCGTGATAGTGGGCGCGCTCGCGTATTCGCGTGTAGCGCTGGATGTAGAGGGCGGTGGCCAATGTCGCCGATAGCGCAAACGCGGTGCGCAACGGCTGGGCGATGACGCCGCCATTGACGGCCGCCGCGATCACGCCGGCCTGTTCGCTCCAGACAATGGAGACGAAAATTGCCAGCGGAACGAGAAAGAAAAGAGCAGCGGTGGCAAGATCACCCAATGGCGACAGCAGAAAGAGTTTCTGCTCGAAATAGGCGCCCCTATCCGATTCAGCGATATCGTCGCGCATGTCCGCAGGCAAAGCGCCGCTCATAGACGCGAGCTTTGCGCTGCGCCTGATGCTTGTCGAGAGGGTCAGGCCCGCTGGTCGACGCTGCCGCCGTCCTCGCGCCGCGCCACCGTCACCATAGCCGGACGCAACAGGCGGTCGCCGATGCGGTAGCCGGTCTGTACCACGGTCACGATGCTCCCCGGCGGCTTGCCATTGCCGGGCACTTCCGCAATCGCCTGATGGAAATTGGGATCGAACTTGCCGTCGCTGGTGTCGATCGGCTTGACGCCATGCTGCTCCAAGGTGGAGAGCAATTGCCGCTCGGTGGCTTCCACGCCTTCGATCACCGCCTTCACCTGCGGGCTGGCGCTTTCGCGCGCGTCCGCAGGACAGGCGTCGATGGCGCGGGCGAAATTATCCGCCACCGCCAGGATGTCGCGCGCAAAACGGCTGATGGCATATTGCGAGGTGTCGAGCTTTTCGCGGTCGGCACGGCGGCGCGTGTTCTCCGCATCGGCCAGCGCGCGTAGCAGGCGATCCTTGAGATCGGCCACTTCCGCTTTCAGCGCCGCCACGTCCTCGCCCTCGCCGACGTCGTTGGCAGGCTGCATTTCTGGCATGTAGTCTTCTTCGTCGCCGTTCATCTCGTTCCCTTAACGCATCAGCCGAGCAGGCGGCCGACGACCTTGGCCGTGTGGTCCACCATCGGAATAATCCGGGCATAATTGAGCCGCGTCGGCCCCAGCACGCCGACCACGCCGATCACCTTGCCTTGCGCATTGGCGTAAGGCGCGGCGACAATCGATGAGCCGGACAGGCTGAACAGCCTGTTCTCCGAGCCGATGAAGATCTTCACGCCGTCGCCTTGCGCCGCCAGCTCGAGCAGCCGGATAAGATCGTTCTTGCGCTCGATGTCGTCGAACAGCATGCGCACGCGCGCCAGGTCTTCCTGCGCCTCTACCGAATCGAGCAAATGCGATTGCCCACGCACGATCAGCACTTTCTCTTCGTCGCTCGGTGCCGCCGCGCCGGCGATCGACAGAGTCGCCAAGCCTTCGGCCACGACTTTCGCGGTCAGCTTGTCAAGCTCCGCGCGCTCGCCTTCCAGTTCGGCCAGAATTTCCTCGCGCGCCGACTCCAAAGTGCGGCCGCGCAGCCGCGCATTCAGATAGTTGGAGGCTTCGGTCAGCGCCGAGACCGGAAATCCCATTGGCGTGTTGATCAGCCGGTTCTCGACCTGGCCATCCTCGTTGACCATCACCACCAGCGCCTTGCCGGGCGCGACGCCGACGAATTCGATGTGCTTCAGCGCGCTCTCCTGCTTCGGTGCCACCAGCAGCCCGGCGCAACGCGACAGGCCGGACAGCATCATGGTCGCCTGCGTCAGAACTTCCTCGAGCCCGCGGCCCTGCGCCTGGATGCGGCTTTCGATGGTGGCGCGCTCATGCGGCGCCAGCTCGCCGATCTCGAGCAATCCGTCGACGAACAGGCGCAGGCCCTTTTCCGTCGGCACGCGGCCGGCGCTGGTGTGCGGCGCATAAAGGAGGCCGAGGGATTCAAGGTCCGCCATCACATTGCGGATCGACGCCGGCGAAAGGTTGTGCGGCAGCCGCTGCGACAAGGTGCGGCTGCCCACGGGCTCGCCGGACGAGAGATACGCATCCACCAGATGGCGCAGGATATCGCGCGACCGCTCGCCGAGTTCGCCGGCGATCAGCCTTGCCTGCGTGCTGTCGATCACCATGCCGCTCAAATCACGAAAGCTCCGGTGTGTCCAAACGCGGCTCCGGTTTGGCGCCGCCGCTGGGCCGCATTTGCGGGGCCGCGCGGCTGAGGCTAGGTAGCGGCAGAGACCATGAACTTCAAGGGATAGAGATATGCGCCCCAGCAAGCGTGCGCCGGACGAAATGCGCCTTGTCAGCCTCGAGAAGGGCGTCGCCCGCCACGCCGAAGGCTCGTGCCTCGTGAAGTTCGGCCACACCCATGTGCTGGTGACCGCCAGCCTGGAGGAAAAAGCGCCGCCGTTCCTCAAGGGCAGCGGCAAGGGCTGGGTGACGGCGGAATACGGCATGCTGCCGCGCTCCACCCATGAGCGCATGCGGCGCGAGGCAGCACAGGGCAAGCAGTCCGGCCGCACCCAGGAAATCCAACGGCTCATCGGGCGATCCCTGCGCGCCGTGGTCGATCTCACGGCTTTGGGCGAGCGCCAGATCGTGCTCGACTGCGATGTGCTTCAGGCCGATGGCGGCACGCGCACCGCCGCCATCACCGGCGGGTTCGTGGCGCTCTCCCAGTGTCTCGACTTCATGAAGAAGACCGGCATGGTGACGAAGCCGACGCTGAAGGATCACGTGGCGGCGGTGTCGTGCGGAATTTCGAGCGGCACCGCCGTGCTCGACCTCGACTACGACGAGGATTCGCACGCCGAAACCGACGCCAATTTCGTGCTGACGGGTTCGGGTGGTCTCGTGGAGATTCAGGGCACGGCGGAAGGCGCGCCGTTCACGGATGAACAATTCGCCGAACTCTTGCGGCTGGCGCGCAAGGGCATCGGCGAACTCGTGCGGCTGCAGAAGGAAGCGATCGCGTGAAGCTGGCACCGGGCAGCACGGTGGTGGTGGCAAGCCATAATCCCGGCAAGGTGCGCGAGATCGTCGATCTGCTGGCACCGTTCGGGTTCGTGGTGAAAAGCGCCGCCGAATTAGATCTGCCGGAACCGGAAGAAACTGGAATGACTTTCGCTGCAAACGCCGAACTGAAAGCGCGCGCCGCCGCGTCCGCCAGCGGCTTGGTGGCACTCGCCGACGATTCGGGATTGGCGGTGGCCGCGCTCGATGGCGCGCCGGGGATCTATTCGGCACGGTGGGCAGGACCATCGAAAGATTTCATATCCGCCATGACACGCGTGCAGCGCGAACTAGCAGAGAAGAATGCCCGCGATCATTCTGCCGAGTTCGTCTGCGCGCTGGCGCTGGCGAAACCGGATGGCGAAATCGAAATCTTCCAGGGCGAAATCGAAGGCCATCTCGAATTCCCCCCGCGGGGAGAGAAGGGCTTCGGCTACGATCCGATATTCGTGCCGGGTGGCATGAACCGCACCTTCGGCGAGATCGATCCAGCCGAGAAACACGCCGTCAGCCACCGCGCCCGCGCCTTCGCGAAACTGGTGAAAGGCCTCGGCCTTGCAAGTACCTGACAATCAACCTCCCCCTCGTGGGGAGGTCGGCGACCCCGCCACCAAATCGGGCGAAGGAATAGACGCTCGCTCAGGCAGCGGCGATTTGGCGGGCGGGGGAACCGGGTGGGGGGTAGGCCCGCAGGTTGCTTCCCCCCCACCCGATTTGCCTTCGCTGTGCTCCGACAAATCGACCTCCCCACAAGGGGGAGGTGGATTCGGCATCTACGTCCACTGGCCGTTTTGTGCCGCCAAGTGTCCGTATTGCGATTTCAATTCGCACGTTCGTTCGCACATCGACGAAGAGGCGTGGGTCAGCGGCATTGCGCGCGAATTGGAGTACGTCGCCAATCTGCAAGGTGCGGCACGGCCGCTCGTGGACGCCATCTTTTTCGGCGGTGGCACGCCGTCGTTGATGCGCGGCAGATCGGTTGGGGCGGTGCTCGAGAAGATCGCGCAACTGTGGCCGACTAGGGACGATGTGGAGATCACCCTGGAATCCAACCCGGCCAGCGCCGATGCCGAGCGCTTCCGCGATTATCGTGCCGCCGGAGTGAACCGGCTGTCGCTCGGTGTGCAGGCGCTGAACGATGCTGATCTGAAGTTCCTCGGCCGCCTGCACAATGTCGCCGAAGCCACGCAAGCGCTCGCCATGGCGATGAACACGTTCGACCGCGTGTCGCTCGATCTGATTTATGCGCGGCCCCATCAAACGCCGCAACAATGGCGCGAGGAGCTGCGCGAAGCGCTGGCGTTCGGCACCGAGCATTTGTCGCTCTATCAGCTCACCATCGAGCCGGCGACGCCGTTCGCCACTCTGGCGCGGCAAGGCGCGCTGCGGATTCCGGACGATGACTCCGCGGCGTCACTATACGAGATCACGCAAGAACTGACGGAAGCCGCGGGCCGACCGGCCTACGAAATCTCCAACCACGCCACGCCAGGCGCGGAGTGCCGGCACAATCTGCTCTATTGGCGCTATGGCGATTACGCCGGCGTCGGTCCCGGCGCGCATGGGCGGCTGCAGATCGGCGGAAAGCGCATCGCGACATCCACCGAACGCCTGCCGGAGCGCTGGCGCCAATCGGTCGAAGCGCAGGGTCATGCCTTCGTCGAGCAAACCGAAATCGCCAACGCCGATGTTGCGCGCGAGCACCTGCTGATGAATTTGCGCCTGAGCGAGGGACTTGACCTCGCGGCCTATGAGCAGCGCTGGGGTGTTACGCTCGACTGCGGGCGCATTGCCGATCTCGCCTCAGCCGGATTTCTGAACCACGCCAACGGCCTGTTGCAGGCGACCCCGCACGGCCGCCTGGTGCTCAACAGCTTGATCGCCGAGATCGCGCGGTAGGTCTCCCCCGCCGCCAAAAGATGCCTTATGATAAGGGCGGGTTGTCACGAAGGGGGACATCATGTCAGCGCGCGTGCTTATCGCCGGGCTTCTCGGCGCCATTGCCATGTTCATCTGGACGTCCATTGCACACACGGTCACGCCGCTCGGTCACACGGGCTTCAGCCATTTGTCGGGCGAGCCGGTGGTGCTCGGCGCCATGAAGGCAGCGACCAACGATCGCGACGGTCTCTATTTCTTCCCGTGGGTCGATCCCAACGATCAGCAGATGATGCAGAAATCCGCCGCTGCGATGAAGGTCAATCCGTCCGGGTTACTGCTCTATCATCCCGCCGGTCATGGCGTCAGCGACATGGGCCCCACCTTGATCGAGGAGTTCGTCAAGGAGCTGATCCAGTCGCTGATCGCGGCCTTTATCGTGTCGATGATCGCGGCCGCGTTTTTCAGCCGCGTCCTTTATGTGACCTTGATCGGCGTCTCAGGCACCTTGATGACAAATGCGTCGTACTGGATCTGGTACAAATTCCCCACCGATTACACGGTGGTGGCGTTTATCACCGACATTGTCGGCGCGTTCGTTGCGGGATTGCTGATCGCGTGGTGGCTGGGGCGCAGGCGAGCGTAACCCTCAGAGCGGTTTCGTCGACGCCCGCGCGGTGCTGCGCCGCGCGGCATTGCGCAGGAGTGCCGTCCCCGCCACCAATGCCGCCGTTGCCGCGGCGGGGATGGAAAGCCCGCTTGCGGAAGCTCGTGGCTCGCGCACGACCGGCGCCTTGGCCACCTGGACGACGCGACGCGTGTAGCGGAAATGTCCCATGATGACGGCCAGAATGCCCAACATCACGAACAAATCGCTGGTCACCGTGATCCGCCGCATGTCGATCTCCGCCTCTTTACTCGCCCGCGCATAACCGTACGCAACCGGTTGAACGCAACGCCTTGCCGGTAGGTTCCCGCGCGCCTCCACGGGCCGCTCGGGCTGACATTTCGGCGAAGCTTTCGTTATATCCGGCGGATGAACGACACGAAGGGGAAAATCGTCTTTGGTCTGCGCCAATGGGTCGAGCTGCTGCTCGGCGCTGCCGCGCTTGCCGTTTCGGCAATTTCGTTGTGGGTCGCCATTGGAACCGAGCAGGCCAACCGCCAGATGGTTGCGGCGTCTTCGTGGCCGTTGCTGCTCGTCGATACCGCCGATGTACCGGAGAACGGCCGCGGCTTGATCACCTTCAGTCTGATCAACGGTGGCGTTGGGCCGGCGAAACTGAAAACGATGGAATTGTGGTGGCGGGGCAGGCCATACACCGGGGCGCTCTCGCTGCTCCGCGACTGTTGCGGGTACAAACCGCTCTCGCCTGACGCCCGTGTTGGCGCTGCTGCGCGCGACGCGGTCATCACCGGTGGCGTCCACAACGTGGTGATCCGGGCCGGAGAGAAACACGATTTCCTGCGCATGCCGCTCACCGCCGACAATGCCACAGCCTGGAGCAAGCTCGATCGCGTGAGACATGAGCTCAAGTTTCGCGGCTGCTATTGTTCCGTCTTCGACGAGTGCTGGATCGGCAGCCTGATGGATCTGGAACCGAAGAAGGTGGACAGCTGCCCTGTCCCCAAGGTGCTGTACGTTGAATAGTCCTCAGTGCAGATGCGATAACAGCCGCTTGCTTGCCATCACTCGGCAGCAATGCGGCTGACCCGCTGCAGGACCTGCAGCGCTTCGGCGATCACGTCCGGATGCTTGCTGGCCGACTGAATCTCGTAGCCCATCGGTTCGCCGTCGGCACCCATGTCGATGGCAAATTCGCGTTCGTCATGGGCAACGGTGTGTGCCACATACCCCTCGCGAAAGGTCACATACATGGTGTCGGTCGCGCGGTCGTAGAAAACAGGCGAGCTGGTGGTCATGGCCGAAAATCACGATCGAAAAAGGCGGTGTGCACGGTCTCTCCGTCATCCAAGGTGACAACGCGAAGCCAACGATTCAAGCTCGGCACCCAACCCCAGCGGCGCACGCGACCATCTGGCTGCCGCTCCGTTCGATGCGGGTGCTGGAGAATGGATAGTATCATATTCGGATCGATCGCGCGACGGTCGGGCCGGGCCATGACCGCCTGCTCAAAATAACGGGTGCGCCAGAACGGCGGCGGCGGCAGGCGTGTCGCGGAAGCGCCCGTCATCGCAAGTGCGCGAGGCGCCGGTAGCTCAAAGCTTCGGCGATGTGGGCGCGGGAGACGCTGCTCGCGCCGGCGAGGTCGGCGATGGTCCGGGCGACGCGCAGCACGCGATGATAGCCTCGCGCCGTGAGCTTCATCGCATCGGCTGCGTCGGTCAGCAGCCGCTTCCCCGCGACATCGGGCTCGGCGGCACGATCCAGCACCTCGCCTTCGGCTTCCGCATTGGTACGGATGGTGAGCCCATCGTAGCGCGCGCGTTGTGCGGCCCGCGCGTTCGACACGCGCTCGGCAACCGCAGCGGTTCCCTCCGCCGGCGGCGGCAGCGCGAGGTCCTGCGCCGATACGCTGTTCACCTCGACATGAATGTCGATCCGGTCAAGCAGCGGCCCGGACAATCGCGACTGATAATCGCCGCCGCATTTCGGGGCGCGGCCGCAAGCCTGCGAAGGATCGCTCAGGTAGCCGCAGCGGCACGGGTTCATCGCCGCAACCAATTGGAAGCGTGCCGGATAGCGCACATGCGCATTGGCGCGCGCGACCACGGCTTCTCCGGTCTCCATCGGCTGACGCAGCGAATCCAAAACGCCGCGCTGGAACTCCGGTAGCTCGTCGAGGAACAGCACACCGAGGTGGGCGAGCGAAACTTCGCCGGGCTTCACCCGCAATCCGCCGCCGGTGAGTGCCGCCATGGAAGCCGAGTGATGCGGATTGCGGAACGGGCGCCTTCGCGAAATTGCGCCATCGCGCAATTCGCCGGCGAGCGATTGCACCATGGAAATCTCGAGCGCCTCGCGCGCGTCGAGCGGCGGCAGCAATCCGGGCAATCGCGCCGCCAGCATGGATTTGCCGGCACCGGGCGGCCCGATCATCAGCATGTTGTGGCCACCTGCGGCCGCGATTTCCAAGGCGCGCTTCGCCGTCTCCTGCCCCTTCACATCGCGCAGATCGGGGATGCTGCCGCTCTCCTGCGCAATCTTGGCGGATGGGGGGTTCAGCACCTGCACGCCTTTCATGTGATTGACGATGG
Organism: Rhizomicrobium sp.; assembly: GCA_036500585.1. Classification (GTDB taxonomy): domain Bacteria; phylum Pseudomonadota; class Alphaproteobacteria; order Micropepsales; family Micropepsaceae; genus Rhizomicrobium. The sequence continues at coordinate 3,868 of DASYBT010000193.1, read as the reverse complement.
CAATGAGCGATGGCGCTGCGATGATCTCCACGCCGCCGGCCCAAGCCGCTTCCGCGCCGCACGCGGCGGGGCAGATCAATCCGCGCGAGGCTTCCGCTGCCGCCAGGGCCGCCGGCAGCACACCGGCCACGGCCGTGATCTGCGCATCGAGCGACAGCTCGCCCATCGCGGTGTAGTTGGCCAGTTCGCTCGCCGGCAGTACGCCCATGGCGGCGAGCAGGCCCAGCGCAATCGGCAGATCGTAGTGGCTGCCTTCCTTCGGCAGATCGGCGGGCGCCAGATTGATCGTCACCTTGTTGTGCGGCATGGCAAGCCCGATGGCGGAGAGTGCGGCGCGCACGCGCTCGCGGCTCTCGGCGACCGCCTTGTCGGCGAGGCCCACAATGGTGAAATTGTTCATGGTGCTGGCAAAGCTCGCGACGTGGACCTGAACGTCCACCTCGCGGGCGTCGATGCCCTGAAACGCCACCGTATAAACGTGTGCGACCATCGGCTCCCCCGTAAGGATTACGCCGCCGCAAACGCGCTGCACGCAATCGGCGGCTGTCGCGCTTTGTCGTTGGCGCTGTCGCAAATTTTGTCGCGCGGGCTTGCCGCGGAAAACTTCAGAGGAAAATCGCCACTGCGATGGGGCGCATCCTCTTGGGCCGGCCGGCGATGCCGCTTTGCTTAAGCAATACGCTCGGCGCTGAGGCATTCGCAGAATTTGACACCCCGAAATCGAAGCATCCGTGCACTTCCGTGAGAACAAACAAAATGCGGAAGCAAAATTCCCTTGCGGCGCTTGGCAGCGCGGCGCTGCTGCACTACGATGTCGCCATTCTCACAAATTATGCTCGATCGACGGAGCGGCTTCGGTCGCCCAGTCATTCTCGCGCGCACGCAAAGTTCTTGAAAACAACTGCGGACGCAGATCTGAATTCTGTTTTGATGTGAGCGGCAGAGGCTTTTCAAAATCGGCGACTGGATCGACGCCCGATTTGCGTCCGCTTCGACCTGCAAATTTATTGTCGCAACTAACTGACTGGTCAGTCAGCAACGACGCGGCAGACGCGGAACAGTTGCGGCGGAGAGCACTCGAAAGGAGCGGCACATCGTGACTTCGACTGCTGCGAGAATTTCGAAGCACAACATGTAGCGGTCCGCCGCGCGAAAATTTGAAAACAACTCCATCGGGGTGGAATTCCTGGTGGCAAAATAAAAATGAATGCCCGGTGTGGAATTCAGGCCGCCGCATTCGAAGCGGTCAGAGGAAAATCGCCACGGCGATGGCGGCGAGCAGGAAGCGCACCAGATAGCCCGCCGAATGGGCGGCGACAATCGCCCAATCGAGTTTCATGAAGAGGCCGTTGGTGATCGTGATGACGACAGGTCCCGCGATGCCCGCGAGCAGCGCCACCCCCACAGCCGGCCACAGAGTGTGGATGTCGGCCAGCACACAGAGGCCGACGATGCAGGCGGCGGCCACGAAATCGAGCGCGCAGGAATAGATCAGGGCCGAGCGGTCCTGGGCGGCGAGAACGCCTTCCCGCCACACCTCGGGATATCTGTTGTAGCGATCGTGAAACAGCACGCCCATGAACAGCCAGTCGGTGAAGGTTGCGGCAATTCCTGCCACCAGAATGGCCACGATCACCATGCCGCCCATGCCAAATCCCCCGGTACCCGCTCGCCGAGATTAGCGCGGCAAGAGTCGCCGCCCAAGAGGTTCAGCGGCCAGGACGCTCGGCAATCAGGCGGTTCACCAGGGCAATCAGCTCGCCCACATTCTCCAGCCGCTCCACGGAATCCACCGGAAAGCTGATGCCGTAAGCCTGCTCGATATGGACGAGCAGCCGCACGTGGTTGAGGCTGTCCCAGCCGGGCACCTCCTTCGCCGTGGTGGATCCGGTAATGACGAGGTTTTCCTCCTCCAGCACGTCCTCAAGGATCGTGCGGAACGTTTCGGTGGTCATCGGCGCCGTCGTCACCGGCCTGCCCCATACTCACGGTTGCTACGATGCGCTGGCAATTTTTGCCTTCTCCTCATATGGCTGGCGCCATGAAAGAGGGCGCAGGGCTGCCAAGTCAATCGCATCGGGACGGGGGTTGCCCGCAGCCGACGGTCGATGCTGCTTCTGAAGCGGCCGAAAGCTTTCCGCAAATGGACTGGGCTTCGGCGGAGGAACGCCTGCGCAATATCCGCCAGGCGTTGCGCAGGGAACGGTGGGCGCAAGCCGAGGAATTCGCCGTCGGCGGGATGACCGACGGCTTGCCGCTGTTGCGCCTCAAGCAGGCATTCGACGCTGCCGGAAAGCCCGAACTCTTCATTGCCGCACTATGGAAGCAAGGCGACATCATATTTCGGGACTTGACGACGCTTGCCTGGTTCGCGCGAACCGCCGCCACACATGTGGGGGACGAGTATTTCGGAAAACTGCAGCAACGGGCCCTCGAGAGACTGCCCGCTCAGTGCCGCTTCGGTCCGCTGGACTACTTGCGAGCCTATGAGACTGTGGATGAGCGGGTATTTGCGGCGCTGTTTTGCATCAAGTTCGGTGCCTGGGCCTGCGAAACGTCGAGCGATCCGTTTCAGAAGGCGGCCGAATATTCGGACCGGTTCGTGGTGGCGCCAGAGACGGCCGAATTTTTCTTCCGTCACTGCCGCGACAAGAGCATGGATTTCGACGAATGGCTGCGCGAGTTCAAGACGTCGCAGGTCCTGAACCACCTGTTTGTCGACGGCAGCTCGCTGCACAGGCTGCGAAGGAACGCAAATCCGGCCATCCGTCAAATGGTGGCAAATTTCTCTCGAATGGGAAGTCTTGAATCCTGCCTCGATGTGGCGGAGGCGAAGCGTACATTCGAAGGGCTCGACCGGTCGCGCGGCCTGCTTCTCTCAACGTTTCACAGTGGTTTTCTGAGGACGTCGAACTTCTTCTTCGTCAACTGCATGCCTGACCCTTTCTGGATCACGGCCAAAGGTGAGGAACAGTCGAATGTCGTCATCGTGCAAGGCAAGGAACGCGCCGCTGCGTTCCGAACCTTCAAGGCATTGAAGCAGGGAAGGGCAGTTCTGATGGCGCCCGATGGCCCGCACTACGGGGAAGCCTCGGGGATCACCATCGAGGTTCTGGGGCTGAAGACCAAAGTTTCCGAGGGCGCTGCGGTGCTGGCTTACGAGTCGAACTGCGACACGGGATGGATCAGCGCCGTTCGTCGCGGGCGCATGTTCGCCCCCGAATATGTCCCCGGGCCACGGCGCGCAGAGGGCGAACCCTACAAGGCGTTTCGCGCCCGCTGGGTTTCGTTCTACGCGGATCGCATTGAGTGCGCCCTCTCTTCAGGGCCGGAAAATGTCGTCGCCTTCTCGCGTTGGGCCTTGCCGCACAGCAGGCTGTGGAACTGAGGTTCCTATGCAGACCGAGCCATCTTCCGCCGAGGAAGGTTTGCGCCATGTGCGGCGTGCGTTGCGCGAGGAACGGTGGCTAGAGGCAGAGGATCTCGCAGCGCGCGCACTGGCCGCCGGCCTTGCCTTGCCGCGCCTGAAACCCGCCTTCGCTGCTGCCGGCAGGGACGAACTGCTTGTTCGCGCTGCGTGGGCTCAGCGCGATGCGGCGCTGATAGACGTCGGCGCTCTCATCTGCTTCGCGCGGATGGCGGCCGCTACGAACGCTGCCAATGCGATCCTCTCGGACCTCCGGCAGTGGGCACTGGACAATGCCGGCAAGCAGCCCACCTTCGGCCATGGAGACTATCTCGTCGCGCAGATGGATGTGGACCAACGTGCGCTCGCCGCTCTGTTCTGCGTGAAATACGGCGGATGGAATTTGGATTCATCGGACGATGCGTTTCAGCAAGCTGCGCAACATGCCGATCGCTGCAGTGT
>DASYBT010000192.1:0-25903 GCA_036500585.1 Rhizomicrobium sp. | reverse complement strand
GGATTTTCGCGAAGACATTGTTAGGATCGTGGGCCATCGGTGTCCTCAGCGGGGATCTGCACGCGGAGCCCCAGAGAAGACTAAAACGGAAGAGCCGCTCCGGAAAGCAATATCTGCCTCGGCTCCTTCATGTCTCCGCGCCTCCGCGTGAAATCATGCTTTCCGATAGGGCCCGTGCTCCGCAAGCGCTTCGATGTTCTCGGCGACCGCCGTTCGTTCGACCTTGAGATAATCGGAAATGGCCCGGCGCAGGCTGGGGTGCGCGATGTAGTGTGCGGAATAGGTTGGCACCGGCATGTAGCCGCGCAACAGCTTGTGCTCACCTTGCGCGCCAGCCTCCACGCGCTTCAGCCCGTGCACGATGGCGAACTCGATGGCCTGGTAGTAGCACGTTTCGAAATGCAGGAACGGGATGAACTCGGTGCATCCCCAATTGCGGCCGAACAGGGCCCCTTCTCCTGCGAAGTTGAGCGCACCGGCGATGGTGCGGCCGCCCCGCTTCGCCAGGATGAGAACCACCTGCTCGCCCATGCTCTGGCCGATGCGGGAGAAGAACTCACGCGTCAGATACGGGCGGCCCCATTTACGGCTTCCCGTATCCATGTAGAAGGTGAAGAACCGATCCCAATGCGCCTGGGTTATGTCGGTGCCGGTGAGCCATTCGAACTCGACGCCCTCGCCGAAAACCGCAGCGCGCTCTTTACGTAAGTTCTTGCGCTTGGAGGAAGATAACTCGCCCAAGAATTCATCGAACGAGCTGTAGCCCTTGTTTTCCCAATGAAATTGCTGATCGGCGCGCTGGAGAAAGCCCAGCGACGCTGCCGCGCGCCATTCTTCCTCCTTCAGGAAGGTGATGTGGAGCGACGATGCTTCGAGCTGGGATACAGCCGACGCCCCGGCCGCCAGCAGCGCGTTGCGCACGCTCTCGACGTGCACCGCGTCTCCGCATGAAACCAGCAGCCGCGGTCCCGTCACCGGTGTGAAGGGCACGCTCGCCTGCAGTTTCGGATAGTATTGTCCACCGGCGCGCTCGAACGCATCGGCCCAGCCCCAATCGAACACGTACTCGCCTTGCGAGTGCGATTTCAGATACAGCGGCATCAGCCCCTGAATCTCGCCGCCGTGCTCGATCCCTAGATGGCACGGCCGCCAACCCGTGCGCGCAGTGGCGGAGCCGGATTCCTCAACCGCCTCGAAGAATTCGTAGCGCGTGAAGGGATGCGGCGACTCCGACCTTTCCGGATTGGCGCAGGCGTTCCATGCCGCCTCCCCGATGGATGACGCGGAACCCGCAATACGCGCAACGATATCGTGTTTCGTCACGCCAGTTCGAACACGGCTTCCACTTCCACCGCCACGTTGCGCGGCAAGGAGCCCGCGCCGACCGCCGCACGCGAATGCCGCCCTGCCTCGCCAAACACCTCTACGATGAGGTCGGAGGCGCCGTTCGCCACCTCGGGGTGCTGCGCGAATCCCGGCACGGCGTTCACGAACACGCCAAGCCGCACGCAGCGCTTTACCGTGTCCATATTGCCGCCCGCTGCCAGGCGCAATTGCGCCAGCAGATTGATCGCGCAGAGACGCGCCGCCGCCTTGCCGTCCTCCAGCGACAATTCCTTGCCAACGATGCCGACATATTGCAGTCCGCCATCCGCCATCGTCACCTGACCCGAAATGAACACCAGTTTTCCGCTGACCACATACGGCACATAGCTCGCGACCGGTGCAGGGGGCTCTGGCAGCTTGATGTTGAGTTCGGCCAGTCGGCTTTCGATCTTTCCGGGCATTTTGGTTCTCCTAGCGGGCGTCGCCATCCTTTAGACGAAAGGCTATAGAAGCGAAATGTCACTTGATGCCGACCAGCCCTGTCCCGCGCGCGACGGATTTCGAATGCCGGCGGAGTGGGCGGCGCACTTACGCACCTGGATGTGCTGGCCGTGCCGCATGGAAGCGTGGGGCGGGCCGGAAGGCTTGCTGCGCGCCAAGCAGGCTTACGCGCGGGTGGCGCGGGCGATTTCGTCGTTCGAGCCGGTGGTGATGGCGGTGCGGCCGCAGGATCACGCCGAAGCGAAACTCGCGTGTGCCGGCCGCGTGGAGTTCTTCGAGACGCCGCTGGACGATTCCTGGTCGCGGGATTTCGGGCCGACATTCCTTGTCGGCAAGGGCGGAGCCCGCGCCGGTGTGCAGTGGCGCTTCAATGCCTGGGGCAACAAATACCGGCCGTTCGATCAGGATGCGCGTTTCGCCACGCGTGTGCTCGAGGCGCAGGACTTGCCCGTTTATCAGGCGCCGTTCGTGTGCGAGGGCGGCGCCATCCATGTGGACGGCGAGGGCACCTTGATCACGACCGAGCAGTGCCTGCTGAATTCCAATCGCAATCCTGACCTGACCAGGGCCGATGTCGAACAAGGCCTCGCGCTCTATGCCGGCGGCCGCCGGGTGATCTGGCTGGGCGACGGGTTTTCCGATGACGAGACGGATGGCCATATCGACAACGTCGCCTGCTTTGTCGCGCCTGGGCGCGTTCTGATCGGCGTACCTCCGAAGGCACATCCTGATTACGAGCCTGTGATGGAAGCGATTCGCCGGTTGCGCGACGCGCGCGACGCCGAGGGCCGCGTATTCGAGGCGATCGAACTGCCCCAGCCGGCTACCATTCGCCAGGACTGGCGCGGGCGGCCGCTGGCAACCAGCTATATCAATTTCTATCTGCCGAACGGCGGCGTGGTGATGCCGGCGTTTGATGATCCCAACGATGAGAAAGCCCGCGCAGTGATCGCCGATTGCTTCCCCGGCCGCGATATCCTGCAGGTCGATGCCATGGATATCGTCGAAGGCGGCGGCGGCATCCACTGCATCACGCAACAGGAACCGGCATCATGAACGCGAGCGAGCCACGGAACCCACCATGCGTCAGATAACCGTCGCAGCAACTCAATTCGCCTGCTCGTGGGATGCGGCGAAGAACATCGCGCGCGCAAAGGAATTGGTTCGCGCGGCGGCCGCGCGGGGCGCAAACGTCGTCCTGCTGCAGGAATTGTTCGAGACGCCGTACTTCTGCCAGGACCAGTTGGCCGATCATTTCGCCCTCGCCAAGCCGTTCAAGGACAATCCGGTGGTCGCGGAATTCGCGGCGCTGGCCAAGGAATTGGGCGTGGTGCTGCCGATCAGCTTCTTTGAGCGGGCATTGCGCGCGCATTTCAATTCGCTGGCGATGATCGATGCCGACGGAGCCGTGCTTGGTCTTTATCGCAAATCGCACATCCCTGATGGCCCCGGCTATCAGGAGAAGTTCTACTTCACGCCCGGCGATACCGGCTTCAAGGTCTGGCACACAAAGTTCGGCGTGCTCGGCTGCGGCATCTGCTGGGACCAGTGGTTCCCGGAAGGCGCGCGCGCCATGGCGCTGATGGGTGCCGAGGTACTGCTCTATCCTACGGCCATCGGCACCGAGCCGCCTCCGGCGCCGCCGGTCGATTCTCGCGATCATTGGCGGCGCGTGATGCAGGGCCATGCCGGCGCGAATTACATGCCGCTCGTCGCCAGCAACCGCATCGGCACCGAGAAGAGTTGCGCACCGAACTCCGCGAGCGAGATGACGTTCTATGGCTCGTCCTTCATCGCCGGTCCGACCGGCGAGATCGTGAGCGAACTGGGCCGCAGCGAAGAAGGTGTGATCACCGCCACCTTCGATCTCGACGAGATCGCCAAAATGCGCGCCTCCTGGGGCCTGTTCCGCGATCGCCGGCCAGAACTGTATGGAGCCTTGGGCAGGCACGACGGAAGCATGGAGCCATGATTGTAGCTGCCTACTATGTTGGCCTAATTGCTTGGTGGATTCCACAGGTGTGGAGCGGATTTCTTCGGAAGGAGCTGGATGACGAACTAGCGGCGCTCTTTGGTCTCGGCTTTATTTGTTACCTAGCGTGGGGTTGGTATCTGTTTGGTTGGAAAGTAGCCCTGATCAATGTGGTGCTGTTCTTGTTGATCGGGCGAGTGGTGTGGCTGCCACTAAAGCGCGTCGGCCTAAAGCTCTTTCCAAATTCTAAGTTCAGAGTGCGCCGATATGACGACGATCTTCATCCTGCGGTCCTTTACTTGGCAAAGAAGGTTCGCTTTTTGCTTGGCCATCGAAATTAGTTCCGCTGGGCGCGTAAGCCACGGCCTTTGCCGACAGCTTCCTCGCCGAATTTGGCGCGGACGCGGTCCATGGCCCGTTCGGCGGCGGCGCGTTTCCACGTGCCGTCGTCGACGAGCTCGGCCGGATCGCATTCACTCGCCGCGCAGATGTTGTGCAGTCCGACTCCGAGCAGACGATAAGCGGTCCCATCGGCTTCATGCTTCAGACTTTCGCGCGCGACACGGAAGATGCGGTCGGCCAATTGCGTCGGCGCATCGAGCGATACGCTGCGCGTCAATATCCTGAACTTCGCCGTCTTGAGCTTGAGCACGACCGTGCGGCCGCCGAGTTCCGCCGCCTTGGCGCGTGCCGCCACGCGCTCGGCCTGCCGCCACAGAATCTTTTCGAGTTCGGCGAATGCTGCGATGTCGTGTTCGAAGGTGGTTTCGGATGAAATTGTCTTGGTTTCGCCAGCCGGGTCGACGTGGCGGTTGTCGTCGGCATGCGCCAGCCGCGACAGCCATGGCCCCGTGCTGCCATAGCGCGCCGCGAGATCGCGTGCGCTGGCATCCTGCAATTGCGCAATCATGGTGATGCCGTCTTTCGCCAGCCGCGCCTGCAGCGCGGCACCGGCGCCGCGGATGAACGACACCGGCTTGTCGCGCAGGAAACTGACCGCCTCGGCGCGGCCAATCACGGCGAACCCACGCGGCTTGTCGAGATCGCTCGCGAGCTTGGCGAGGAATTTGTTGAACGAGAGGCCGATCGAGACCGTAATCCCCACCTCGCGCTCGATGCGCAGGGCAAGCGCCGCCATCGTTTTCGCCGGCGCGGCGTGATGCAGCGTCTCGGTGCCGGACAGATCGAGATACGCCTCATCCAGCGACAGCGGTTCGACCAGCGGCGTCAACGCGCGCATCATGCCACGGATGGCGCGGCTGGCTTCCGTATACTTTGTGAAATTTGGTTTGACGACGGTCGCCCGCGGGCAAAGCTTGAGCGCCTGGAACATCGGCATCGCAGACCGCACGCCGTACTGCCGCGCGATGTAGCAGCAGGTGGTGACCACGCCGCGCGTGCCGCCGCCGACGATCAGCGGCTTGTCGGTGAGCGAGGGATCGTCACGCTTCTCGATGGTCGCGTAGAACGCATCGCAATCCATATGCGCGATGGCGAGCGTATTCAGTTCGGGGTGCACCAACAACCGCCTGCCGCCGCAGGATCGGCATCGCGATTCAACCACATCCGCCAGGCAATCGCGGCACAGTGCAGACATGGTACTACAGCCTCTCCCGCCAGCGTTCCGGATCGCGATGGCTGTGGAAAACGGAGAGAATGTAAACCTCGCCCTCACGGGGCCAATAGATGATGCCATACGGGAACCGCCGCATTACCAAGCGGCGATAGGGACCGACCACACGAGCAAAGGCTTTCGGGTTGCTCTGGATTGTTGAGAGCGCCTGATCGACAGCCGCGCGAAACTGGCCGCCCAACCCCTGCTTCCGCTCTTCATACCAGGACATCGCGTCATCGAGTTCTCGGTCCGCCTCGGCATGAAAAACAAATCTGCTCATCCGAATTTGGCGAGGAGTCGCGCGCGAACCGTTTCCCAAGGAATGCCGCTGGATGGGTCGCGTCCAAGTTCTTCAGCGCGGCGCTCGACTTCCTTGATTTGCTCGGCGGAGAGCGCAAACGGGCTTTCGGGATCGTCGACGACGCTCTCCCATAACTCCTCTGCCGCTTCCAGCCGCTCTTCGGCGCTGAGCTTGAGCAATTCGCCAATCAATTCTGTGCGAGTCATGCGTCTCACCTTCCCCCTCATGATTCCAGAAGCATCAGGGGGACGCAACCATGCCTTCGCTAAAACGGCGCGTCACACGGCGCCCACAGCCAGGCGGCGCCGCGCACGCCGCTGGAATCGCCGTGCATGTTGCGCACGATCTTCGTTGGGCCCTCGGGATGAAAGGCGTAGCGCTCTACCCGTGCCGGCAGCTCGCGGTAGAGCGCGTCGATTTTCGACAGTCCGCCACCCATGACGATCACATCCGGATCGAGCAGATTCACGACGGTCGCAATGGACCGCGCGAAACGATCGAGCCAATCGCAGATCACGCGCGCCGCATCCGCTTCGCCGCGCTCAGCGGCATCGGCAATCTCGGTGGCCATCAGTCTGCGTCCGGTTGCGCGCTCATACTGCGCCATGACTGCGGGACCGCTGCACCACGATTCGATGCATCCCGCTCGGCCGCAATAGCAGGTGGGTCCGGGCCGCTCGTCCTCGCGCGGGCCGGGTAGGGGATTGTGGCCCCACTCGCCGGCAATCGCGTGCGCGCCGGTCAGCACATGGCCGCGCACGCAAACGCCGCCGCCCACGCCGGTCCCGGCAATGATGCCGAACACGATCTCATGGCCCGCGGCCGCGCCGTCGCCGGCTTCGGAAAGGGTAAAGCAGTTGGCATCATTCGCCACGCGCACGGGATGGCCAAGCGCCGCCGCCAAGTCCTTGTCCAGCGGATGCCCAATCAGGTTTGTCGAATTGGCGTTCTTCACCAGTCCGGTTTCAGCGCTGATGGTGCCAGGAAGGGCGATCCCGACCGATCCGCGCCGCCCGAGCTTCGCCTCCGCCGCGAGCACCAGCGATACCATGGCGCGGACTGTGTCGTCGTAACCGGTACGCGGCGTCGATACCCGTTCGCGCAGCAGCACCCCACCATCGTCTGCAAGGGCGATCACCTCGATTTTCGTGCCGCCAAGATCGACGCCGATTCGCATCGGTTTTCCAACTCACCTCCGTGCACCCGGAGAGGGGCACAACGAACCCTCCGGGACAAGACGGGAGCATCAGGGATGCTGCGGATTGGCGGCCACCGGGGCGATTCGCCGGCTGGACGGGGGAAATGGGCCAACCCCGCTACGATTGCTAAGAGCCCGTTAAGGTATTCGAATTAAACGTAAGTGACCCCCCAAGAGTACCCCGGGTGTCGCGGGCGCCTGAGGGCCGGAGAACGAAACGATGGATGCGAAATCCAAGACCGTGCTGATCGTCGAGGACAACGAGCTGAACATGAAGCTCTTCCACGATCTGCTCGATGCCCACGGCTACAATATCCTGCAGACCAAGGACGGCATGGAAGCGCTCGACATCGCACGCGAGCATCATCCCGACCTGATTCTGATGGACATCCAGTTGCCGGAAGTGTCCGGCCTGGAAGTGACCAAATGGCTCAAGGAAGACGATTCGCTGAAGGCGATTCCGGTGGTCGCGGTGACGGCGTTCGCCATGAAAGGCGATGAAGAAGTCATTCGGCAGGGTGGGTGTGAGGCGTACATCTCCAAACCGATTTCCGTGACGAGCTTCCTGGACACTGTGCGCCGCTTCATTGGCTGAGGTGTCATGACCGCCCGGGTACTGGTCGTCGACGATATTCTGTCCAACGTAAAGCTTCTCGAAGCGAAGCTGTCGGCCGAGTATTTCGAGGTGGTCACGGCATTCAGCGGCGTGGAAGCACTCGGGAAGATCGAGCAGGAGCATCCGGACATCGTCCTCCTCGATGTGATGATGCCGGGGATGGACGGATTCGAGGTTTGCCGCCGCATCAAGCAGAACCCGAAGACGGCGCACCTGCCGGTCGTGATGGTGACGGCGCTGGACCAGCCCTCCGATAGGGTCACGGGACTTGAATCCGGCGCCGATGATTTCCTCACCAAGCCGGTGGACGACGCAGCGTTGTTCGCCCGTGTCCGCAGCCTCGTGCGGCTGAAACTGATGACCGATGAACTTCGCATGCGCGAGGAGACCGGCCAGAGCATGGGCCTGATCGATCCCGCCCATACCCTGATGGAAACGCAGCCCTCGGGACGCATCCTGATCATCGAGGACCGGCCGGAATCCGTCGCCTGGTTCATGTCGGCACTGCAGCCGCCGAATGAGGTCGCGGCAGTCGATGCGTTCGAGGAGGCCGTGATCCGGGTTCGCGGCGGCTACTATGACCTTATCGTAATCAGCCTTGGCCTTCGCAGCTTCGACGGCTTGCGGCTATGTTCCCAGCTGCGCTCGCTCCCGGAGGGCCGCAACGTCCCCATTCTCGTGCTTGTCAGCGAAGGCGACCGCCGCAAGCTGAACCAAGCCCTCGAGATGGGCGTGAACGACTATCTGACGCGCCCCGTAGACCGCAACGAGCTGACTGCCCGCGTCCGCACGCAACTGCGCAAGAAGATGTATTCGGATCGCCTGCGCCACAATGTGCAGCTGAGCCTCGAAATGGCGATCACCGACCAGCTCACCGGGCTGCACAATCGCCGCTACATGGCGCGCCACCTCGACACGCTGATCGGCAACGCCGATAAATCCGGCAAGCCTCTTGCGTTCCTCATCCTCGATGTCGACCACTTCAAACGGGTCAACGACTCTTGCGGTCACGATATCGGCGACGAGGTGCTCAAGGAGTTCGCCAGCCGCATCGCGGCCAATATCCGCGGGATCGATCTGGCCTGCCGCTATGGCGGCGAAGAATTCGTCGTTGTCATGCCGGACACGGATGTCGACTTTGCCTCCGCTGTGGCCGAACGGTTGCGCAAGAACGTGGAGGCGACGCCGTTTGCCGTCAGCCGAGCGCCGCACAAGCTGAACATCACCATCAGCATCGGCATCGCCGGTTCGCAGGGAGCGGAAGACTCCGCCGATGCGCTGCTGCATCGGGCGGACCAGGCGCTCTATCGCGCCAAGCACGAGGGCCGCAACCGCGTCATCGCCGCCGCGGCGTAACGCTTCCGTACGCCGCGCTTTCTGCTCTAACGTGCTCCTGATTGCATTGGGAGCAGAAGATGGGGCCGCTCAAGGGTATTCGGATTGTGGAGTTCGCGGGCCTGGGGCCGGGCCCGTTCGCCGCGATGCTGTTCGCGGACATGGGTGCCGACATCATCCGCATCGATCGCAAAGGCGGCCGCACGCCTTCGAAAATGGAAGTGTATCTGCGCGGGCGGCGAACAGTAGCCTTCGATCTCAAGAAAGCCGAAGCCGTTGAGGCTTCGCTGACGCTGATCGAAAAAGCGGACGCACTGATCGAAGGCTTCCGTCCCGGCGTCATGGAGCGGCTGGGCCTCGGTCCAAATGTGTGCCTGAAGCGCAACCCGCGCCTCGTCTACGGCCGCATGACGGGCTGGGGGCAAACCGGCCCGCTGGCCAGTGCCGCCGGCCACGACATCAACTACATTGCGCTCACCGGCGCGCTGCACGCGATCGGTCGCGTCGGTGAAAGGCCGGTGCCGCCGCTCAATCTTGTCGGCGATTTCGGCGGCGGCGCGCTCTATCTCGCGTTTGGCATCGTGTGCGGCATTCTTGAAGCGCGCGCATCCGGCAAAGGGCAGGTCGTGGATGCGGCAATGACCGATGGCGCCGCGTCGCTGATGGCGATGTTCTACGGCATGCTCGGGGCCGGTATCTGGAAGGATGAGCGCGGCACCAACCTGCTCGACGGCGGCGCACATTTCTACGACACCTACGAGACGAAGGACGGGAAGTTTGTCGCCATCGGTTCGCTCGAACCGCAATTCTATCGCGAGCTGATGGAAAGGACCGGCATCACCGATGCCGACTTCCAGGCGCAGATGGACCGTCAGGCATGGCCGGCGCTGAAACAAAGACTCGCGGCCGTCATCCGGACGAAAACGCGCGATGAATGGGACACAATCATGCTTGGCAGCGATGTGTGTTACGCACCGGTGCTGTCGCTCACCGAAGCGCCGAAGCATCCGCACAATGCCGCGCGCAAGACGTTCGTCGAGATCGACGGCGTGACGCAACCGGCTCCGGCCCCCCGTTTCAGCCGAACCGAGCCGGAGGTTGCGCACGGTCCGCGGCCGGCGGGCAACGATGCGGCCCTATCTGCCTGGGGCTTTTCCGCGTCCGATATCCAGGGCCTTCATTCGAGCGGCGCGATTTGACATGGAAATCGCCGCCTACCTCGATCGCATCGGCATTTCCGGCGCGGTGCAGCCCGATCTGAGGGCACTGCGTACGCTTCATCGCGCGCATCTGCTGGCGATCCCTTACGAGAATCTGGATGTCCAGCTTGGCCGGCCGGTAACAACCGAGATCGCGCCGATCTACGACAAGATCGTCGGCCGGCGGCGTGGCGGCTGGTATTACGAGATGAACGGGTTGTTCGGCTGGGCCCTTGCCGAACTCGGTTTCGATGTCACGCGCGGAGCCGGCGGCGTGATGCGCGAGATGATGGGTGATTTCTCCGTCGGAAATCATCTTGTGCTGCATGTCCGCCTGCCGGACGGCGATCATCTCGCCGATGTCGGCTTCGGCGACGGACCGATCGATCCGTTCCGGGTCCAGGGCGGCGAGTTCACAGATGGGCGTTTTCAATTCGCGCTGTCGCAACCCGACGCCAACTGGTGGCGGCTGCACAACCATGCGGCGGGCGGCGCGAAATCGTTCGACTTCCGGCTGCTGCCGGCGGACGAAAGCTTGCTTGCGGAGAAATGCGCGTTTCTGCAAACCAGTGAGGCGTCGCCCTTCGTGCAGAACCTGGTGTGCCAGCGCCACACGCAAGACGGGATAACGATGCTGCGGGGTCGCGTCCTGCGGAAAGTGACATCGCAAGCCACGCAAGAACGAACTCTCCAGGATGCTGACGATTTGCGGCAGACGCTCGCGAATGAGTTCGACCTTGACGTTCCAGAGGCAGCGGCACTGTGGCCGAAAATCGTGGCGCGCCATGACGCTGTGTTCGGCACGGCGCGCTAGCTGCTCGCCCGAACTCGTCGTTCCAGTTCTGGAATCGCAGCGCGGAATCTGTATCCTGTCGCCGAACGCAGCCGAATTTCTGCAATTGAACATGCCCAGACGAGAACTTTCCGCCGGCACGGTGCACACGTTGCCGAGCGATTTGAAGAACGCCCTCGCAGCCGACAAAGCGGCGCTGGCGAGTTGGGAGGACATTACGTCGCTCGCGCGCAACGAATGGATTTGCTGGGTGGAATCGGTCAAGCGGCCGGAGACGCGGCGCGAACATGTCGAACGGGCATGCGCGCAGCTCAAGGAAGGGAAGCGCCGCCCCTGCTGCTGGATCGGCTGCATTCATCGGCCTGACAAGCCGATCAGCCCGTCGGTGCAGTGGGTGCTCAGCCGGCGATCTAGGAAGAAATCGTAGGGGCCATTTCCGGAACCGCTGATGCTGGGACGAGGACTTGGGTCGATCAAAGCGTGCAGGATTTCAGCTCGTGGCTTGCGCGTCCGCTTCAAGCTGTTGGTGCACCATGGCCTGTACCCTTGTGTAGTCTGTCTTGCCGGTGCCGAGAACGGGAACGTGATCGGCATAGAGAAGGCGCCGCGGGATTGCGATCTCGGGCACGCCGTGGTTTTGGGCCCAGCCGACCAGATCGTGGCGGTTGGCCTCGGCATTGGTCGTCACGAGCAGAATTTGCTCGCCCTTGCGGCCGTCCGGAATGGCGATTGCCGCATGCGCGTGATCCGGCCAAAGAGCCGAGGCGCAGTTCTCCACCACAGCCAACGACACAATCTCGCCGCCAATCTTCGCGAACCGCTTCATGCGGCCCTTGATGGCGATGAAGCCTTCATCGTCGATCGAGACCACGTCGCCGGTGTCGTGCCAGCCGTCAGGCGGCGGATGAATCACGCCGGGGCGATCGGCACTGATATAGCCGAGCATGATGTTCGGGCCGTGAATGAAGAGGCGGCCGGCGTTCGGGATTCCTTCGACCGGCTCGAGCCGCGATTTGATCCCCTGCATTAGGCGGCCGACGGTGCCCGGGCGGTTGGCACCGGGCTGGTTTGCCGCCACAACGGGCGAGGCCTCCGTCACGCCATAGCCCTCCAGCAACTCGATGGAGTACTTCTTGCGGAACAGGGCGCGGGTTTCGTCGCGCAGGCGCTCGGCCCCACACACGGCAAGGCGCAGCGAATTGAGATCGCCCTGTTCGCCGGCGCGCGCGTATTGCGAGATGAAGGTGTCGGTCGACAGCAAAATGGTGGCGCCGGACGCCCTGATGCGCCGGACGATTTCGTGCGGCTGCAGCGGTGTGGGATGGAACACCGCCTTGATCCCGAGAAACAGCGGCATCAGCGCGCCGACGGTCAGCCCGAAACAGTGGAATGTCGGAAGCGGGTTGAACAACACATCGTTCGGATAGATTGCAATATGCGAGCGGACCTGCTCCACATTCGACAGCAAATTGAGATGCGATAGCGCCACGCCTTTTGGCTCGCCCTCAGTGCCTGAGGTGAATAGAATCACTGCCGGTGTTCCGTGTCTCGGAGTGGGAGTGACGGCCCACGGCGCGAATTGTCCGATGGCCGCCGCAAGCTTGTCCCGCAGCGACAGCTGCTCCCGCACGTCTTCGAGATAGATAATCTCGGCCGCCCCTTTCAGGCCTTCGATCAATGCATCCAGCTTCGCCAGTTCGATGAATCGCCTGGCTGTCACCACGCGCCGGATCTTGGCTGTGCGGATCGCCGAGCGGAGCCCTGCCGCGCCACTGGTGAAATTCAGCATCGCCGGCACGCGGCCGTAAGCGGAAATGGCGAAGAAGGCCACGACAGCCCCAGCACCGGTCGGCAGCATGACGGCGACGGATTCGCCGGGTCGGGTGCCTTTCTTCAGCGCATGCCCGAATGCCAGCGAGGCGCGCACCACCTCGTCGTAGGTGAGGACGCGCTCGTCGCCGTCGACAATTGCGGGCTTGCGGCCGCCGAATTCATCGCGCGCGTCCACCAGCGCCCGGAACACCGGCTTCTCGGCGCGGACAATATCAAACGGCACGATCTCTTCGCCGGAGGCCGCGGCGATGGTGGCAAGTGTCACGGCGTTCGCTCCCAGCAACCGGCGTCGTGCGCCGGCCTTTGGCGCAAGCCTAACGCAGGCCGCCGGGCTGGCCAACGGCAGCGGTCAGGAGCCGGAGCATGTCCGAGGAGCAGCTGACGCTGAGGGGCAGATGCACCCATTCATTTCTGGTTGCTATCCGATCCGGCTGGACATGCCGCCGTCGACGGGCAGCAGCACGCCGGTGATGAACTGCGCCTCGTCGGAGGCGAGGAACAGGGCCGCGTAGGCGGTGTCCCACGCCGTGCCCATTCGCCCGCGCAACGGCACCCGGGCGTTGCGCGCATTGCGCACGGATTCTTCGTCCTGACCGGAGGCCTGCGCGATGCCGGCAATCGCCATCGGCGTGTCCATCAGTCCGGGCAGAATGGCGTTGCAGCGGATGCCGTGGCGCGCATTGCTCTGAGCAACGCTGGTGGTGAGGCGGTTTACGCCGGCTTTCGAGATTTCGTAGGCAAGCTGGTTGCCGCCGGCGATGGAGGCGAGCGACGAGATGTTGACGATCGCACCGCACTGTTGTGCATGCATCACCGGCAGTGCGGCACGGATGGTCAGCCACATGCCTTTGAGGTTCACGTTCAGGATGCGGTCGAATGCGGCTTCTTCCAGAATGTGTGCCGGCGCGTCGCCGCCACCGCCGATCCCGACATTGTTGATCAGGATATCAATCCGGCCGAAGCGATCCTGGGCGGTTTGCACGATGCGCGCCGCATGCCCCTGCTTCACGATATCCGCATTCAGCGCGCTTGCACGTCCTCCTTCGCGGGTGATCATCTCTGCGGTTTCTTCCGCGCGTGCGCGGTCGCGGTCCACGCACAGCACCTCGGCGTTTTCGCGGGCGAACAGCAGCGCAATGGCGCGGCCGTTGCCGATGGTCGAGCCCGGCGTCTGACCGGCACCGACCACCACCGCCGCTTTGTCTTGCAGCCGCATGCCTCAGCCTTTCAGATCGGGGTCGACGGTTTCGCCGTCTTCCAGCTGCACGCCGAAACTGTTCAGCATCATCGAAACCTGCGTGTACTGTCCCACGGTGAACACGACATCCATGCGCTGCGCCTCGCTGAAATGCGCCGACAGCGCTGCCCACGTCGCGTCGGCGATGAATTGATCGGCGTGAAGCTCGTCGCAGGCGCGCAGGAGCGCCGCATCGGCATCGCTCCACGCCCCGGCGGCACCTTGCTTGATGCGTGCAATCTCGTCGTCGGACACGCCTTCGCGTTTCGCGATCTTCACATGCTGCGTCCACTCGTAGCCGGATTTGCACAGAAAACCGGTGAGCAAAATCACAAGCTCGCGCTCGCGCGGCGGCAGCGAGTTCCGGCGCGAGAGAACATACCCGCCCCAGCGGTTGAACGCCTCGAACGCTTTCGGCATCCGCACCAAGGTGCGAAAAATGTTGAGCACGCGCCCGCCAAACGGCTCCAGGAGCTTCTTCTGGTCTTCGGTGAATTCCTCATTCCCAAGCGGCAAAACTCGCGGGCTGCTCAGTCGCATGGCGAGGCTCCCTCAAATGGCGTGGCCGGCGCAGTATAGATTGCGGGGACGGCCGGACCTATATATCTGGCCTATGGCCATCATCATTGACCGTACCCAACCGCGCCACCCGGAGAAGGCGCATCGGCCGGATACGCCAGTCCTGCGCAAGCCGGACTGGATTCGGGTGAAGGCGCCGGTCAGCCGCGAATACGCGGAAACCAAGGCCATCGTGCGCGAGCACGGCCTGCACACGGTGTGCGAGGAAGCGGGCTGCCCCAACATCGGCGAATGCTGGACGCATCGCCACGCCACCATGATGATCATGGGCGACACCTGCACGCGCGCCTGCGCCTTCTGCAATGTGAAGACCGGGCTGCCTGGAGCGCTTGACGCGCAAGAGCCGATGAATGTCGCCCGCGCGGTGGCCAAACTCGGGCTGAAGCACGTGGTCATCACGAGCGTGGATCGCGACGACCTGCCGGACGGCGGCGCCGAACATTTCGCGCAGGTGATCCGCTCCATTCGCGAGGTTTCGCCGGCGACCACGGTGGAAGTGCTGACGCCGGATTTCCTGCGCAAGAATGGCGCGCTGGACATCGTGATGGCGGCGCGGCCCGATGTGTTCAATCACAATCTGGAAACGGTGCCGCGGCTTTATCTGACTGTGCGGCCGGGCGCGCGCTATTTCGCCTCGCTGCAATTGCTGGCGCGGGCGAAAGAATTGGTGCCGACGGGCTTCACCAAATCCGGACTCATGGTGGGCTTGGGCGAAAGTCGTGAAGAGATCATGCAGGTCATGGACGATCTGCGCGCGGCGAATGTCGATTTTCTCACCATCGGCCAGTACCTCCAGCCGACGAAGAAGCACGCCGCCATCGACCGCTTCTGGTCGCCGGACGAATTCAAAGGGCTGGAAGCTATCGCGCGCGCCAAGGGATTCCTGATGGTGTCTGCCTCGCCGTTGACGCGCTCCTCCTACCACGCGGATGCCGATTTCGCGCAGATGAAGGCGAACCGCGCAGCCGGCCGGTGACACTCGTGTGCCTTCTTTAAGAGGGCCCGTTGCGCGCCATATCTGCCGCAGCAATCTATGGAGGGCGATATGTCCTTAGCCGCAGAAAAACCGATATCCGCCGTTGGCCGCACGGTCGTGCGCAAAGTCAAAGGCATGCCGACGCAGGATGGCGCCGGCGTGAAGCTGACGCGCCTGCTCGGCATGCCCAATCTTCCGGATGTCGATCCCTTCCTGATGCTGGACTCCTTCCGCTCCGACAATCCTGAGGATTATGTCGCCGGATTTCCGGAGCATCCGCATCGCGGCTTCGAGACCATGAGCTACATGATCAAGGGCAGCATCGCACATGCCGACAATCACGGCGGAAAGGGCCTGGTCACCGACGGCGGCGTGCAGTGGATGACGGCGGGACGCGGCGTGGCGCATTCGGAAATGCCGGCGCAGACCAACGGGCAGCTGTTCGGCTTTCAGCTGTGGATCAATCTGCCGGCGGCCGAGAAGATGCGCGATCCCTGGTACGCGGATATTCCGGCGTCAGCCATTCCCTCGTTTGAAATCGGCGGCGCGACGGTGAAGCTCATCGCTGGCGCATGGGCCGGCCCCAGCGGCCCAGCGCCGGAGCGCACGACGCAGCCCTTCATCGCCGACGTGAGGCTGACTCCCGGCACAGGCGTGGCGATCCCGATACCGCAAGGTCATTCCGGCTTCGTCTACGTCTTCGAAGGCGCGGCCGATATCGCCGGTCAGAGGGTCAACACTGGTGAGGTCGGCGTGTTGTCCGATGGCGCTGAGCTAAAGACAGGTGCAGGCAGCGACGGTGCCAGGTTCCTGATTGTCGCCGGAAAGCCGCTCCGCGAGCCGATTGCGAAATACGGCCCGTTCGTCATGAACACGGCCGACGAAATCCGCCAGGCGATCCACGACTATCAGAGCGGCAGGTTCTGACCGTTCTCAGACCCTCCCCTTGAGGGAGGGTCGAAAAATCTGGAGCGCAGCGGAAGATTTTTCGGGGAGGGGTGATGTCGGGCCGATACCCCTCCCCGAATTTGCTCGGCTTCGCCTTCGCAAATTCGACCCTCCCTCAAGGGGAGGGTATGGTTATGCTGGCGGCATGCCGACGCACACCGAATCGCGCCGCGTACCACACGATGCCGATCTGATGTTCGACATCGTCGCCGATGTCGAGCGCTATCCGGAATTCCTGCCGTGGGTCGTTTCGTTGCGTGTGCTGTCGCGCGCGCACGATGCGGGCAAGGAGATCGTGGTCGCCGAAATGCAGGTGGGCTTCAAGGCGTTACGCGAACGCTATACCAGCCGCATCGTGATGGATCGCGCAGCTCGCGCCATTGATGTAAGGCAGGTCCAAGGCGTGTTCCGCGAACTCGAAAACCGCTGGCGCTTCACGCCGGAAAACGGCAGCTGCCGGATCGATTTCTATCTGCGCTTCGAATTCGCCAGCCGCCTGCTTAGCATGGTGGCGGGCCGCGCCATGTCGCTGGCGGTATCGACGATGACCCGCGCCTTCGAGGAGCGCGCCC
Organism: Rhizomicrobium sp.; assembly: GCA_036500585.1. Classification (GTDB taxonomy): domain Bacteria; phylum Pseudomonadota; class Alphaproteobacteria; order Micropepsales; family Micropepsaceae; genus Rhizomicrobium. The sequence continues at coordinate 8,902 of DASYBT010000192.1, read as the reverse complement.
GGAAGCTCGCCGGCTCACGCAAGTATCCGGCCTAGCAGTTCCAGCGCCACTTCCACCGACTTGAGCCGGATCTCCGAGCGGCCGATGTCGCCGAAGCGGTGCGCCTCATGCAGGATCGAGCGGCCTTCGCGTGCTGCCGCGAAATGGACGAGCCCGACAGGCTTCAGCTTCGTGCCGCCGACAGGCCCGGCGATGCCGGTGATCGCAATCCCGACATGTGCATTGGAATTTGCCACCGCACCTTCCGCCATGGCGCGCGCGACCGCTTCCGACACCGCCCCCTGATCAGCAATAAGATCGTCCGGCACGCCAAGCATGTCTTCTTTGGCGCGGTTGGAATAGACGACGAAGCCGCGCTCCAGCACATCCGACGAACCGGGGATTTCGGTCAGCACACCTGCAACGAGGCCGCCGGTGCAGCTTTCGGCCGTGGCGATGCGCAACCCTTTCTCGCGTGCCTCTGTCAGCACGACTTCGGCAAGGCGGAGGAGTGAGGAGGAGAACATGGGGTCAGATTAGATCGAGGTGCGCCAGCACGGCAATGATCGCGCCGGCCATCAGCGCCGCCACCACATCGTCAGCCATGATGCCAACGCCGCCGTGTAGGCGTTCGGCGCGGCTGACCGGCCAAAGCTTGGTGATGTCGAACACACGAAACAGGATGAAGGCGAGGATGTAGGCCGGGATCGAAACCGGCGCGAAAGCGCAAGCGATCCATTGCCCCGCCAATTCGTCGATGACGCATTCCTTGGGATCGACGTTCTGCGTCCGCGCGGCATAGAGCTCCGATGCCCAGCCGCCGACGGCGAGAGCCAGGATACTAGCGACCAGCAGGACGAAGCGTCCCCATTCGAACGCGATCAGCCACGCCAACGGCAGCGCCACAAGGCTGCCCATCGTGCCGGGCGCATAGCGCGCGTAACCGACGCCAAACATCGTCGAGATCAGCTGAGCTGCGCGATTCACGAGCGCGGCATTCGAATATTGGCGACGGCTTGCGCCGCCAGTCCTTCATTGCGGCCGGTGAACCCAAGGCCCTCGGTGGTGGTGGCCTTCACGCTCACACGCCCAACATCCACTGCAAGAATTTCCGCTATAGTCTCGCGCATCCGTTCCCGGTGTGGCCCGATGCGCGGGGCCTCGCAAATTAAGGTGACGTCGCAGTTCACGAGTTCGCCGCCGTGTTCACGCATCAGCTCGCCGGCATAAGCCAGGAAGTTGCGCGACGGTGCAGCGTGCCACCGTTCGTCGTTCGGCGGAAAATGCTGGCCGATATCGCCTGCGCCAATCGCGCCGAAGATGGCATCGCACAGCGCATGCAGTCCCGCATCGGCATCTGAATGGCCTTCGAGACCTCGCTCATGCGATATGCGAACGCCGCACAGCCAGACGTGATCGCCAGGTACAAAGCGATGCACGTCGAACCCGAATCCGGTGCGGATTTCGGTTGCCCCGGAAAGCAGCCGCTCGGCGAATTCCAGGTCTGAGGCGGTGGTGATCTTCATGTTCATTTCCTCGCCCGGCACGCCGGCGATGTGCAGTCCGGCCAGCTCCGCCAACGCGATATCGTCGGTGACGGGCTCACTCGTGAATTTGGCGTGTGCCTCCCGAATTCTTGCAAATTTGAACCCCTGCGGCGTCTGGGCGCGAAAAAGATTATCACGCGGTACGGAGCGCAGCCGCATGGACGAGTCGCGGTGTTTGAGGGAATCCGAAACCGGCAGCAGCGGCAGTGCCGCGTCGGCGCCAGCCTGTAACGCCTTAACGACACTGGAGATCAGACCGGATGAAACCAGCGGCCTCGCCGCATCGTGGATCAGAACGCCGTCCGGCGCCCGGGCGGCGAGCGCGTCAAGCCCGTTGCGCACCGACTCTTGTCGAGTGGCGCCGCCAAATACAGGCGGCGCAAGATCGAGCCCGGCCACTGCGGCATCGTAAGCGGCGCGGTGATCCTTCCCAATGACGACGTGGACCGCCTCAATCTCAGGATGCCGGCGAAACGATTCCACCGCACGCACGATCACCGGCTTGCCCGCCACGTGCAGATACTGCTTGGGTGTTTGCCCGCCCATTCGGGAGCCGGTTCCCCCGGCAACAATCAGCGCTGCATATCCCGGCATTGCCGCCCAGAGTGCTTCAAACCGCGCGGGCCATAGGCCAAAACGACCATGCCGGCTAGGCCTCCGCCGCCCGCAAGCCACGGTCGCGCCGGGGTAAAATCCTTCCAGAGGCTTTCTTGCAACATCCTGTGGCTCGGCTACACTGCGGCAGGTATTCACAAATCGCTCCTGAGACTTAGCGGCCCTATGGCGACAACCGAAGCGATCGACGGGCCGAAGCCCGCGGGCGTGCTCCGCGCGTTTCGCGCCATCTCGCCGCCCTCGCTGCTGGCGCTGGGCGTCGGCGTGCTGGCGGCGATTTCCGGCACGGCGACCTATGCGCTCGTCACCGGAGCCCTGTCGTACCGGCTGACATCGCAGGACCAGATCGCCCTCATTGCCATAAACCTCCTGCTGGTTGTGACCTTGGGCGGGCTGATCGTCTGGCGGCTGGTGCGGCTGTCGCGCGAACGGCAGGCGGGCAGGGCCGGCGCGCGGCTGCACGTCCGGCTGGTCGGCATCTTCGGTGTGATCGCCGTGGTGCCGGTGATTTTCGTCGCGGTGTTTGCGGTGATCACCCTCAATCTCGGCATCGAGCAGTGGTTCGCGCCGCGGGTGAAAACGGCGATCGACAATTCCATCAAGGTCGCGCAGCTCTACGAACAGGACTACGAGAACGTGATGAAAACCGATGCCTTCGCGATTGCGCAGGGCATCCAGACCGATCCGCAGCTGTTCGGCGAGAACCGCAAGGTCAATGTCGACGAGTTGTTCATCAAGCTTGGCGTGCTGACGAAGGATCGCGGACTCCAGGCGGCCTACATCTTCGATTCGCACGGGCGGCTGCTCGGCACCAGCAAACTGCGCAAAATGCCCGATACGAAGGCTCCAAACTCAGCCAGCATTGCGCAAGCCTCCGACGGAACGACGGCGGTGCTCGATGCGAATTCGCAGCTTGGACTTATTCGCGTGCTGGTGCGGCTGTCGGCTCTGAATGACGCCTATCTGCTGCTGGTGCGCAAAGTGGATCCGACCATCTTCGGCTATTTCCAACGTGCTTCGAACACCGCTCTCGAGTATCAGCGTATGGATGCGGATCGCGCCAAGGTCATGGTGCTGTTCGCCGAGCTTTATGGCATCGGCTCCTTGCTGATTCTGTTGGTGGCAGTGTGGCTGGGCCTGGTAGCGGCCAACAGATTGGTGCGGCCGATATCGCAGCTCGTGGGCGCGGCGGAAAGAGTCTCCGAAGGCGATCTCAGCGCGCAAGTCAATGTTGAGGCCAACGCGGCGGAACTGGCCATTCTGGGGCGGGCGTTCAACCGCATGACCTCGCAGCTTCACGCGCAGCGGCAGGATCTCGTCAATGCCAGCCATCAGATCGACATGCGGCGCAGATTCACCGAAGCGGTGCTGGCCGGTGTGAGCGCGGGTGTGATGGGTCTCGACGGCGAAGGCCGCATCACCATCGTGAACCGCGCAGCAGCGCGGCTGCTGAACGCAGCGCCAGACGAAGTCGAGGGCGAGCACTATATGCAAGCGATTCCCGAACTCGCCGGCCTCATCCGCAAGGCGATGCAGGAGCCGGTGGGACGCGCCATGGGCGAGGCGACGGTGAAGCGCGCCGACAAGGTTCGCCTGCTCAGTGTGCAAGTAAGCGGCGAGCCTGGTGCGGGCGAGGAAGGATACATCGTCACCTTCGACGACATAACGGACCTTGCATCTGCCCAGCGCACCGCCGCATGGGCCGAAGTCGCGCGCCGCATCGCGCATGAGATCAAGAATCCGCTCACGCCCATTCAGCTGTCCGCGGAGCGGCTCAAACGCAAATACGCAAAAGAGATCGAGACCGATCCAGAGGTGTTCCAGCAGTGCACCGACACGATCATCCGCCAGGTCGGCGATATCGGTCGCATGGTGGACGAGTTCTCGTCCTTCGCGCGAATGCCGCAACCGCAGATGAGGCGGGAGATTGCGCAGGAATTGCTGCAGCACGCCGTGTTCCTGCAAAAAGTCGCCCATCCCGCAATTGCATTCACGACGCGGGTTCCGGAGGCGCCGGTTTATGTCCAGTGCGATGGCAGGCTGATCACGCAGGCGCTCACCAATGTGATCAAGAATGCGACGGAATCGATTGGCGCGCGGCAGACGGACGGGGACTCCAGCCAGGGCAGGATTTCCATCGCCGTCGAACCGGGCGAGGACCGCATCGCCTTCCGAATCTGCGACAACGGAATCGGATTGCCGCGCGAACAGCGTCACCGGCTGACTGAGCCGTACGTGACCACGCGTGCGAAGGGAACAGGTCTCGGCCTTGCCATCGTGCGCAAGATTCTGGAAGACCATGGCGGCGAGATTTCACTGTCGGATTTGGGCGACGGCGAGTCCGGCGCCGAGGTGAAACTGACGCTGCCGCTGCGCCGCAAGACTTCACGAGAAACAACAAAGGGTGGAATAGGGGATGAGCAAGCACGCATCGCTGATGGCGCCTGACGTTCTGATCGTCGATGACGAGGAAGACATCCGCGACCTGATAGCCGGCATCCTGAAGGACGAAGGTTACGAAGCCCGGGTGGCCGCGGATGCCGACGGTGCGCTTGGCGCGATCCGGCACCGTCGGCCGCAGCTTGTGGTGCTCGATATCTGGCTGCAGGGCAGCAAGATGGACGGCATTCAGGTGCTCGACATCATCAAGCGCGATCATCCGGAGCTGCCGGTGGTCATGATCAGCGGCCACGGCACCATCGAAACCGCGGTCGCCTCGATCAAAAAAGGCGCCTACGATTTCATCGAGAAGCCGTTCAAGGCGGATCGGCTGATTCACGTCGTCGGCCGTTCGCTCGAATCGGCGCGCCTGAGGCGGGAGGTGCAGGAACTCAAGCTCAAGGTCGGCGACGATTCCGAGCTTGTCGGCCATTCGAGCGCGATTTCGCAGCTGCGCCAGCACGTCGAGAAAATCGCACCGACCAACAGCCGTGTGCTGATCACGGGCGCGGCAGGATCCGGCAAGGAAGTGGTTGCAAGGCTGATCCACACCCGCTCGCGCCGCGCCGCAAACGCCTTCATTGCCGTGAACTGCGCCACCATGTCGCCCGACCGAATCGAAGCGGAAATCTTCGGCGAGGAAACGGCCGAAGGCGGGCAGAAGATCGGATTTCTTGAACTGGCCCACAACGGCACCTTGTTCCTTGACGAAGTCGCCGACATGCCGCTCGAGACTCAGGGAAAGGTGCTGCGCGTGCTGGTCGACCAGACCTTTCTGCGACTTGGCGGCTCGACCCGGGTGCAGGTGGACGCAAGAGTGATATCGTCGACCACCAAAGATCTTCGGGCTGAAATCGAGGCGGGAAGATTCCGCGAGGATTTGTATCACCGCCTGAACGTCGTGCCGGTGCGCGTACCGCCTCTCTCGGAGCGGCGCGACGACATTCCGCTGCTGATCGCGCATTTCATGAAGCGGTTGTCGGCGAGTTCCGGACTGACGATGCGCGAAATCCGCGAGGATGCGATGGCCGTGCTGCAGGCGCATGACTGGCCCGGCAATGTCCGCCAGCTGCGCAACATGGTGGAGCGGTTGCTGATCCTCAGCACGGAAGATGCCATTGCGGCAGACCACCTACCGGCCGACCTCGGCGCCGAGGCGCCCTGGAACAATGGCGGGCGCGAGCTGATCATCTCGCTGCCGCTACGCGAGGCGCGTGAGATCTTCGAGCGCGACTATCTGCTGGCGCAGATCAACCGCTTCGGCGGCAACATCTCCCGCACCGCGACGTTCATCGGCATGGAGCGATCTGCGCTTCATCGCAAGCTCAAGTCGCTCGGCGTCAACACCAACGGTAAAGAGCCGCAGCAGTACAACGCATGAGCGCTGTGCAACCACAACACGGCTGGCCGGAACAGTTCCCTGTCGGCCGCATCGCTTATGTGAATGGCCGATACCTGCCGCATAGCCACGCGGCGGTTCACATCGAGGATCGCGGCTTTCAGTTCGCCGATGCCATCTACGAAGTCACGGGTGTGGTGAATGGCCGTTTCCTCGACGAAGAAGACCATCTCGAGCGGCTCGAACGATCGGTGCGCGAGATTGACATGGCGATGCCGATGCATCGCGCCGCGTTGAAGCTGGTGCTGCGCGAGATGCAGCGGCGCAACCGCGTGCGCGACGGGCTGCTCTACCTTCAGGTCACGCGGGGAGCCGTGCGGCGCGATCATGCGGTGCCCTCGCAGCCGCCGCGCCCGAGCCTGATCATCACCGCACGGCAACTCGATTCCGGGATCATCCGCAACCGGCAGGCGAGCGGCGTCGCCGTGATCACAAGGCCGGACGAACGCTGGGCGCGGCGCGATATCAAGTCGACGAATCTGTTGCCCAACATCCTCGCCAAAACGGCCGCGCGCAGTGCCGGCGCCTTCGAGGCGTGGCTGGTGGACGATGACGGATATGTTACGGAAGGGGCCTCGACGTCGGCCTGGATCGTGGACCAGGACGGCCGCATCGTCACCCGCGACCTCAGCAATGCCATCCTGCCCGGCGTCACAAGGCGGGTGATCCTGAAAGCCGCTGCCGAAGGCCAACTCACTGTCACGGAACGGAAATTCACCTTGGAGGAGGCCCTAGCGGCCAAGGAAGCCTTCATCACGGCTGCCACCCTGGGTGCCACGCCAGTGACATCAATTGATGGCAAACTGATAGCCGAGGGGAATCCCGGGCCAGCGATCCGCCGGATTCAGGAGCTCTACCGGCATGCGGCGGAAATGCACGCCGAATCAGCCGGCTAGGGCATTCGCATTCGCAGCAAATCACTTTATGCTTTGTTTGCTTCGCAAAGGGGCGAGCAGAAGCAGGAAAGCTCAAGAGATGAGCGAAAAACAACAAAATCTGCAGGACACTTTTCTGAACGCCGTGCGTAAGAGCAAATCGGCGGTGACGATCTTTCTCGTCAACGGCGTGAAGCTTCAGGGAAACATCACTTGGTTCGACAATTTCTGCGTTCTCCTGCGCCGCGACGGTCAGGCGCAACTGGTCTACAAGCACGCGATCTCGACCGTGATGCCGCTGGGGCCGATCCAGTTGATGGAACAGGAAACCGCGCCGCCAGTGCTGGAACACGCCTGACGAAATCATCCAAACGCACCGGCGCGCATTCGCGGACCGCCTTCGTCCTTCACATCGAGCCGAAAGCGCGCGAGCGGGATCGTTTGCGCGATGCTGAGGCGCGACTGGCCGAGGCGGTTGGTCTTACGCGCGCGATTGGTCTCGACATTGTTGCGGAGCACATCGCGCCGCTGTCGCGCGCCACCCCCGCGACGCTGATTGGATCGGGCAAGGTGGAGGAGATCGCTGCGGAAGCGCGCGGGCTCGAGCCGGAAGTGATCGTCGTCAACGCGCAGCTTTCGCCGGTGCAGCAGCGCAATCTGGAGCGCGCGTGGAAATCCAAGGTGCTGGACCGCACCGCGCTGATTCTCGAAATCTTCGGCGAGCGCGCGCGCACCCGGGAGGGCCGGCTGCAGGTGGAGCTGGCGCATCTCACCTATCAGCGCTCGCGGCTGGTGCGCAGCTGGACTCACCTGGAGCGGCAACGCGGTGGCTTTGGATTTCTCGGCGGTCCCGGTGAAACGCAGATCGAAAGCGACCGCCGGCTCATCGGCGAGCGCATTGCGAAAATCCGCCGCGAGCTTGAGGAAGTGAAGCGAACGCGCGGGCTGCATCGTGCGGCGCGGAAGCGCGTGCCGTATCCGATCGTGGCGCTGGTGGGCTACACCAACGCGGGCAAATCCACGCTGTTCAATGCGCTGACGAAATCCGGCGTGCTGGCGGAGGACATGCTGTTCGCCACGCTCGATCCCACGATGCGCGGACTGACCCTGCCGGACGGCCGCAAGATCATCCTCTCCGATACGGTCGGCTTCATCGCCGACCTGCCGCATGAGCTGGTCGCCGCCTTTCGCGCCACTTTGGAGGAAGTGCTGGAAGCCGACGTCATCCTGCACATCCGCGACGCCGCGCATGACGAGAGCGAGGCGCAGCGGGCCGATGTGCTGAAGGTGCTCGCCGAACTCGGCGTCGAAACCGACAGTGGCCGCCCGATGATCGAGGTGCTGAACAAGATTGATCTGCTGGATGCCGAAGACCGGCGGACCTTGCTGGCGAGAGGCAAGCGCGGCGGCCTGGTGGCAATCTCTGCGTTGAGCGGCGAGGGTACAGACGAACTGCTCGGGCGCATCGGTAAGGCGCTGTCCTCTGGCGAAGCGGTGTATCGGCTGAAGCTCGATCCGGCGGATGGCGCGGGACTCGCCTGGGCCTACAAGCACGGCCGCGTCACCGCGCGCCGGGATCGCGCCGACGGACTGTGGCTCACGGTGGCGGTCGATCCCGCCAACGTCGAACGCTTCGTGACGCATTACGGTGAGCGGTTGTCGCTCGATCATTCGCTCCGCCGCGCGTCGTGAACCGCGGCGCGTGCGGACGTAGCAGCGCTGCGGCGTGACCATAGCGTACACGACGCGCTGCGGCAGCAGAGCCCGTAGCAGCGCCATCTGGACCTTGTGCATGCGGATGTACGCGGCAAGCTCGCGGCGGAATGTGCCGAACTGCGCGGTGTGGCAGCCGGTTTTCTGGGCATTGCGATTGCCCTTCGGCGCCCCGCCCTTGGACTTGGTGGTTCTCCCCCTGCGAAGCGGGGAGAGTACCGGCGAAGCCGGGGAGGGGGGCGTTGCCACCGCCGTGCGGTATCCGCCCCCTCCACCGCCTTCGGCGGTCCCCCTCCCCCGTAAACGGGGGAGGATCCCTTTGACGGAATTATGAT
>DASYBT010000191.1:0-8797 GCA_036500585.1 Rhizomicrobium sp. | reverse complement strand
CGAGACGTTCGACCGCGCCATCATGACCGAGATGGGGGAAATGGGATTCCTCGGCCCCACCATTCCCGAGACCTATGGCGGCGCGGGATTGAATTATGTGTCGTACGGATTGGTAGCGCGCGAAGTGGAGCGGGTGGATTCCGGCTACCGCTCGGCGATGAGCGTGCAGTCCTCGCTCGTCATGCACCCGATCTATGCCTACGGCACGGAAGAGCAGAAGCGGCGCTATCTGCCGAAGCTGGCGTCCGGCGAGATGGTGGGCTGCTTCGGATTGACCGAGCCCGACTTCGGTTCCGATCCCGGCGGCATGAAGACGCGCGCGGTGAAGGACGGCGCCGGCTTCCGCCTCAACGGCGCCAAGATGTGGATCACCAATTCGCCGATCGCCGACATCGCTGTGGTGTGGGCGAAGCTCGACGATGCGATCCGCGGCTTCATTGTCGAGCGCGACGCCAAGGGATTCTCCACGCCGAAGATCGAAGGCAAATTCTCGCTGCGCGCCAGCACCACGGGCGAGATCGTGTTGGCAGATTGCGTGGTGGCGGAAGCCGCGCTGCTGCCGAACGCCCAGGGATTGGGCGGGCCGTTCGGCTGCCTCAACCGCGCGCGCTACGGCATAGCCTGGGGCGCCATGGGGGCGGCGGAATTCTGCTGGCATGCGGCCCGGCAATATACGCTGGATCGCGAGCAGTTCGGCCGGCCGCTGGCGGCGAACCAACTCATCCAGAAGAAGCTTGCCGACATGCAGACGGAGATCACGTTAGGGCTGCAGGGCGCGCTGCGGCTCGGCCGGCTGATCGATGAAGGCAAAGCGGCGCCAGTGGCCATCTCGCTGATGAAGCGCAACAACTGCGGCAAGGCGCTCGCCATCGCCCGCGAATCCCGCGACATGCATGGCGGCAACGGCATCTCCGACGAGTTCGGCGTCATCCGCCACGTGCTGAATCTGGAAGCGGTGAACACCTACGAGGGCACGCACGATGTGCACGCGCTGATCCTCGGCCGTGCGCAAACCGGCATGCAGGCCTTTACCGCGTGAGCGCTGCGCGGCGCACCAACAAGCGCGCGGTGTATGAGGACAAATACTACATCGTCATCGCGCCGGAGCGGCCGCTCAATTGCCGCGACGATGGCGGGCATCTCATCCTTCTGAAGAAGTCGCCGGTCAGCGACCGCTCCGACCTCACCATGGAGGAAGCCATCGCCTTCATGCGCATCTCGATGGCGGTGGGTCGCGCCGTGTACGACGTGCTGAAGATCGAGCGGATGAATTACGAGGACCTCGGCAATTGGGGTCTCGACGAGCCCGGCGGGCCGAAAATGCATCTGCACTTCTTCGGCCGCGCGCGCCGGCAGGTGCACCAGATCAGGGGCCAGCATATCGCGCTGTTCCCCAAGGATCATCCGCTCTATCAGGGCCACCTGAAGCCGCTCACGGAGGCCGACATCGGGGCGCTCAAGGCCCGCATTGCAGCCGTCCTCAAGCTGCCGAAATACAAGACGCTGGCGACCCTGGCCGGATTGTAGCGGCTAATTCTCAAGGAACCGCCGACCGCGGCTAATTGAAGGGCGGCCGGCGTCTGCCTTGGTTCGTCAAGAGGACCTAGTCGTGGGGCGTCGAGGCTGCGCCGGCGACAGCGCCCGTCCCGCCACCCACGGCCGCGCCAACCGCGGCGCCGGGCGCGCATCCGATCGGGAGCGTCACGAGACAGCCGATCGCTGCACCGAGGCCGGCACCGGTCGCGCCGCCCGCCACTGCGCGAGCGCCGGGATCCGCGTGCCAGTGTTCATCCCGATCGTAATATCCAGGGCCGTCGTCAGGGTCGGACACCCAGTGAACATGCTCATCATTCTGGTGGGATTCGTACCAATCGGCTCGGTGGTAGGTAATCGGTACGTCTTGCCCGTAGGCATACATCTTATGCACCCGCCAGCAGTCGCCGTACTGATTGCAGGCGACATAGGTGCTTTCGACAGTTTCGGCGCCGGCAGTCGTAGGCGCCATCGAGGTTACGGCCGCAATCGCGAGAAAAGAACTCAGTCCAAGCGCAGTGTGAAGCCTTCTCATGTGTCACCTTTCTTTGCGCCCATCCGCATCCGACAGCTCCTCCCTGCCGTGATAAACGAGGCAAGAAGACGGTGGTTCCCCAACGGCTGCCGGCCGCGTTGCAACCCGCTACGACAAAACAGCCGACAGTTTCCTGGCCTTCGTCCACCTTGCGTGATCAAAGCTGGCTCAGGTTTGTCAACAGGACCCAGGCAGACGTGCTATATCTCCATGGTCGATCAGGGGATGGGCTCATGCGCGCGCGAATTGCAATGTCATTGTTGGTCTTGGTGTTCGGCTGCGGCATGGCGAATGCTGCACCGCAGACCGTGGCGGCGGACACGCCGAGCGCCACACCGGCCGGCACCACTTTCACCATCCCGGCGGGCTGGAGCAGCGACACGAACGGCAAGCTCGTCGTGCTCGCCCCGCCGGAAGGCGATCTCAAGGTCGGCCTCATCGATGTCGAGGCGAAGGATGCGGACTCCGCCGTCGCCGCCGGATGGGAGGCATTCCAGCCGGGGTTCAAGCGGCCGCTGCGCCTTGCCACGCCGCAATCGCCCTACAATGGCTGGGAAGAGCGCCATTCCTACGATTACGAAACCTCGCCGAACGAGAAGCTGGTGGTCACCGCCTACGCCTGGCGGTCCGGCGCGAATTGGCTGGTGGTCATGGGACACGGCAACGAGGCCACGGCCGAGAAGCGGCTCGGGCAGGTCGGTCTGATCATCGGCAGTGCGCGGCCCAAGGGCTACAGCCGCGAAAGCTTCGTGGGCAAGGCTGCGCATCCACTCGATGCTGCGCGCATCCAGACCTTGAAGAACTTCGTCGCCGACGGAATGTCCATGCTCAGGGTGCCGGGCGTGGGCCTGGCGTTCATCGATGGCGGCAAGGTGGTTTATGAGGGTGGCATCGGCGTGCGCACGCTCGGCAAGCCTGCGAAGATCGACGCCAACACCCGCTTCATCGCCGCCTCCAACACCAAGGCGATGACGACGCTGCTGCTCGCGCGGTTGGTCGACGAAGGCAAGCTGCGCTGGGACGAGCCGGTCGTCGAAGCCTACCCGAATTTCAAGCTCGGCGATCCGCAAGTTACCCGCGAGGCGGAAATCAAGAGCCTGATCTGCGCCTGCACCGGGATGCCGCGCGAGGATTTCGAGTGGCTGCTCAATTACGAAGGCAACACACCGGCCAGCGCCATGCAGCAGCTTGGCCACATGGTGCCGACCAGCAAGTTCGGAGAAGTGTTCCAGTACAGCAATCTGATGGCGGCCGCCGCCGGCTTCATCGGCGGCTCGATTGCCGAGCCGGGCAAGGAGCTCGGCGCCGCGTACGACGAAGCCATGCAGAAGAAAGTGTTCGGTCCGCTCGGCATGACGCGCACCACGCTCAGCTTCGAGAAAGCGATGAGCGATGACGATTACGCCCGGCCGCACGACGTCGATATCGACGGCCATCCGGCGGTGGGCAGCATGTCGCTGAATTATGCCGTCATCCCGGCGCGGCCTGCCGGAGGTATGTGGACCACGCCGCACGATCTGGCGCAGTACGTGATGATGGAGTTGGCCAAGGGCGTGGCACCGAACGGCAAGCGGCTCGTCTCCGAAGCCAATTTAATGGAGCGCCGAAAGCCCAATGTCATCGTCGGCGAGGACGTCACCTACGGCATGGGCCTCATCACCGACAAGCGCTGGGGCGTCACCGTCATCCATCACGGGGGCGATCTCGCCGGCTACCACAGCGACATGATGTGGCTGCCGGATTATGGCGTCGGCGCCGTCATCCTCACCGATTCCGATCCCGGCTATGCCATCCGCGGTCCCTTGATGCGCAAGCTGCTGGAAGTGATGTTCGACGGCAAGCCGCTCGCCGATGCGCAGCTCAAGGCGGCCGCGGACCAGCTCGATGCGGACCGCAAGAAGACGCGCGAGCGGCTCGTCATCCCCGCCGATTCCGCGCTCACCGCCAACCTCGCGTCGTACTACACCAATCCGGCGCTGGGCAGCGTCACCCTGGTGCACAAAGGCAAGGACCTCGTCGTGCATCCCGGCCGCCATGAATGGCAGAGCGTGGTCGCCACCCGCAAGAACGATGACGGCAGCATCAGCCTCATCACCATCTCGCCCACCTTGCAGGGCTTCGAGTGGGTGATCGGCGAGAAGGACGGCAAGCGCACGCTCATCACCCGCGACGCGCAGCACGAATACGTCTACACAGAGGCGGCGAAGTAGCGCTTCCGGTTGCGGTACAATACATTTGTCATTGCCGGGTCTGTCCGGGAAACCCATTTTGTCCGTTGAGAAAATTGGGGCGTCCCGGATGAGACGGGCAACGACCATCCATTGTGTGTGGAGAATTGCAGCATCATGCCGAAGGCGAAACTCGTGTGGAAGAAGAAGCCGGAGGCGGACGATCTGGCCGCCGCGCAGCATTATCTCTCGCTCATCTGCCCGGCCGCGACGTGCAAGAAGCTGGTCCAAGCCATGGAATACGCGGACACCGGCGAGTACGCCGCAAAAGATCTGTTGCGCGCGAGCCACCTGCCGCTGCTTCCCCGCGAAGAGCCGCACGTCGACGACGATCTCAAGAAAATTCACAAGGGAAAGCCGCTGGCGCCCGTGCTGCTCGTGCGCGGCGACTATAAGAGCGACATCCCGGTGGTGGTGGCAGACGGTTATCATCGCATCTGCGCAGTCTATTACTTCGACGAGAATGCTCCCATTCTGTGCCGCATGGCAGGTTGAGCGCCGACCATGCACGATCAAGTTGCTTCGGGCGGCGACCGCGCCAGCTCTGCCTTCGACGCGACTTTGCGGGAACCGGACTCTGCCTGCGGCCGTATTCTTTTGAAACAAAATTCAGCGCAGAGTTCTCCTTGAGGGGCGGCCGACCGGCCGCCCCTTTGTTAGGGCAGTCTAGCCGGGACTGCCATGCGCCGCGACCCTCAAATGATGAACAACAGATTGCCGCGATGCCGACAGTTGGATGTGTCTGTTCCAAACCGGTTGCGGCACCTCTCAATTCATGTCTCAGTGGGGCCGGAGGAGCACAGGTGGCGCAGGGGCGTGGATCCGGAAATCCCGCCGCGGATGTCGCGCGTGAGTCGCGGCTGATGCGGCTGGCGGCGCTGCTCGCGCAGCACCGCAATGCGCTCAACTGTGCGGCATGGATGCTCAGCGCGCTTGCTGCAGCAACGCTGGTTCGACTGGCCGTGGGTGTCATCACCACCGGCGTGCCGCTTGTCTTCTATTTGCCCGCAGTTGTGATCGTGGCGCTGTTCACCGGATGGGAATGCGGCGTGGTTGCGACCGTGCTGGCGACTGTGCTCGCCTGGTTCCTGTTTGTGCCGCCGGCCTTCACCTGGCACAGCCCGACCCACGATCAGGTCCTCACATTGCTCATCTGGGGGGCCGTCGCAGCGAGCCAGGTCGCCATTGCGCACTTCCTGCGCGTGACGCTTCAGCGGGTGCTTCACAGCGAGACCCGCTATCGCAGGCTGCTGTCGGTCGCCTCCGGCCTCTTGTGCGTCGCCAATGCGCGCGCCGAATTCGACTCCCCGCAGCATGGCTGGAGCGACCTGACCGGAATGCCATGGCCGGAATACAGCGGCCGCGGCTGGCTCAAGGCCGTCCACCCGGAGGATCATTCGCGGCTCGAGCTTGACGCCTTGTCTGCCGACGAGCCGTCGCGCGAAGTGGAACTGCGGCTGTGGAACCACAAGGGCGGCGATTGGCGCTGGTTTGTCGCCCGATCCGTGGCAGTGCCGACAATGCGCGGCGCCGGTGGCGAATGGATCACGTCGCTGCAGGACATCCACGACCAGAAACTGGCGAGCGAGCGTCGCGAAATGATGATCGGCGAGTTGCGTCATCGCCTGAAGAACCTGTTCACGGTGATCGAGGCGCTCGCCAAAAGCTCACGCGACCGCAGCGAGCCGGCCGTCGAGGAATTCCTCAGACGCTTCCTCGGCCGCATGCGCGCGATCGCAACCGCCGGCGACATTCTTCTCGCCAAGCAATACCGCAGCATCGAATGCGGCGCTTTGGTTCGCGCCACCCTTGGCCCGTTCATGGAAGAGCGCGGATCGCGCTTCCAGCTTTCCGGCCCGGAGCTGCTGCTGTCGGAAGACACAGGCGCCACGCTCGGCCTTGCCATTCACGAGCTGGCGACCAATGCCTTGAAATACGGCGCGTTGTCGGTGGAGGGCGGAGCGGTTCGGGTTTCGTGGGCCGCTGCGCCGCAAGCGGATGGCCAGGAGATGGTCAGCTTCGAATGGCGCGAGGGCGGCGGCCCTGCGCCCGTGACGCCGCAAAACGAAGGCTTCGGCATGCGCCTGATCCGCTCCGTTCCGGGGCGCGAGCGCAGCGGTGAAGTGACGATCGAATTCGCGCCCGAAGGCTTCTGCTGCCGGATTGGGTTCCTGCGGCCGGTGCGGGCGAACGAACCGATGTCCGCCGCTGCCGAGTAATTGGCCGCCGCCGACGGCACTTCGGGCTTGAACTGACACATCGGGGCCTTAACCTGTGGGAGGACCACGGAAGCGAGGACCCGATGAGCGACACACCATTTCTGACCGACGTGAAGACGCTGCGCGAGCGTGCCCGCCAGCATCTGGGCCATGGCGCCGTGACTTCGACCTACAAGGGCGATGTCAACAAGACGATCGATATCCTGCAGAGCGTGCTTGCCACCGAAATCGTCTGCGTGCTGCGCTACACCATGCATGCCGTCGCGGCGACCGGCATCTCCAGCGAAGGCGTGAAGGATGAGTTCGCCCAGCACGCCAAGGAGGAGCAGGAGCATATGATGGCGGTGGCCGAGCGCATCAACCAGCTGGGCGGCAGGCCGAATTTCAACCCGGATGGATTGACGGCGCGATCGGCTTCCCAATACGCGGAAGGCGGCAATCTGGTAGAGATGATCAGGGAGAATCTCATCGCCGAGCGCATCGCCGTCGACCATTATCGCGAGCTGATCCGCTACTTCGGCGACAACGATCCCGCCACCCGCGTGATGATCGAGAGCATCCTGGTGGTCGAGGAGGAGCACGCCAACGACATGCACGATCTGCTGGTGGCGCACGAAGGCCGCCCGATGCTCGACAAATAGGGCCGGCGCTCATCGCCGGCGGCCGACCGACCGGTGACCAGCGTCACCTCGTTGGAGAGATGGTGGGCGACCACACGGGAGGGCCACAATCCCGCTCGCGACCACCACTCATTTCCAGAAGCCGTCGAGCCGTTCAAGGATCGCTCTAGGACTTCACAGTTGCCTGACGCGCTTGGCCATGGGTTCGATCAAATCGGCCACAAGGTTTCGTACTGCGAGCCGTATTTGGTCACTGCCATCGCGGCTGCTGCGACAGCAAGAGACGCTGCGTCGAGCGCCAGACGCTGTTCGAACAGCCCGATGGCGACCACGGCGGTGAAGGCCTCGCCGGCGCCGGTCGTGTCCACCACTTCGACGTTCGGCGCAGAAATCAGCGTCAGCTTACCACCCTCGCAAACCATGGCGCCGCCGTCGCCCAGTGATGCAAACCAAAGGCACACCCTTTGCGGCAAGAGTCTTTGCGGCTTCGGCAGCGCTGGATTCATCGACGACCGCGATGCCGGTGAGAGCCTTGGCTTCCCCTCCATTCGGCGCGATTGCGGCGCACAGTTTGATCGATGCGTCGTCCACCCGCTCACCCGGCGACGGATCGATGACGATTCGAATTCCGCGGCTCGCAGCGGCCTGAACCGACCGCGTCACAATATCCGGGGGCACCTCATAATCGACGGTGAGGACGGATTTGGCGTCGGCCTGCGTGATCGCCGTTTCCAGCGCGTCGGCCGCAGCGCTCTCCCAGCCGGCATTGGCGTTCGAGGCGAGGAAGATGCGCTTCTTCGCCAGCGGGCGCTCGAGATGCGGGGTCTTAACTTCGATCCCTATCACGCTCACCAGAGCGCGACACTGCGCACATCAAATCACAAGACGTACAGAAAATAGGCCCCTGAGGCCGCATACCAGAACTGCCGTGGCAGAACACGTGAAGCACAAACCCTCTGCCGATCAATCCTTCATCGTGCGAATTGCTACTTGTTCATCTAGAAAAATCCGACCTGCGGTGATTCCCAGTAAGGATTGATTGCGGCCACCGGTTCGAACAAGCTGCCCCCGTTTGGACGTGCGTGCCTTGGAGGAAATGTATCGGACGTTAACTGACTGATGCGTTTGTTGGCTACGAGGTAGCGACGGGAGGGACTTCATGAGATCGCTTTGTGCTCTCGCATTCAGTGGCATCCTGCTCGCCACGGCTCCAGCCTCGGCGATGTCGGTCGTCATCCTTGATCCTTATCTCGTCAATCCCAGCAATCTAGGCGACCTACAGCTACAAAGCTTTCTCACAGGCAGTCCTACTCTCGCCAACTACCAAGCCTCCGCGCTCGCCGAGGATGGCGTCGCCGCAGGCATCGCGCTTGTAGCGACGGATTCCAATTCTCCAGTCACCTTCGCTGTCCAGAACGTCGGAGGGCTTGTGGATTATACCGACGATTACCTTCAACATCCGCCGACCACCGGCACGTCGTCTCTCACTGTCAACAATTTGTGGAATGTTGACGGCACCTATTACGCCGTGGCGCTGTTCGAAGCGCCGGCGATTGCTCCGGCTTCGCAGGGACAATCCTACGCATCCGGCATAACGGCGACGCAATCGCGCCACGAGCAGGCGAGCAACATCAATTTGATCTTGCCGCCGGTCGTTCTCGT